>JAQEDJ010000012.1 GCA_027669525.1 Coriobacteriaceae bacterium AM48-5
CTATACGGGGGGCGACGTCGTTTGTCGCGTGGTTCTTGGGCACGGCGCACGAGGCAACTCTGCCTACTTTGCCACGGCGGCGACGCTCGCGTTTCGATCTCAGGGAATTCCCGCGCGCTATGTCGAGGGCTATCGGGCAGCAGATGATCAGCTGGCCGCTGCTGTTGGGGCAGGCGTGGCGCTCAACTTGACGGCTGCCGATGCGCACGCGTGGACCGAGATCTACCTTGACGGTCAGGGATGGACGCCCGTGGAGGTCACCCCTGGATACTATAGCCAGACGCTCGATGCCGATAAGATTATCGATGTGGGCGAGGCATGGAGCAACGGCGCCAACGATAAGACGCTCGATGCGGGCTCGGTTGCAGGACAGGCCGAGGATAAGCATCGCGAGGATGTGCCGGTAATGTATAACATCCCCGTTGTGGCCAAAGTTGGGGTCAGTTTGATCGGCACGGCGATCGCCGCCCTGCTCGCTCTGTTTGTTCGCAGGTTTGTCTTGCGCGCTCGGCGCACGCGGGCTATCGAGAGCGATGAGCAGGATATATGCGTGCCGGCGCTCTACGGCTATCTTGCCCTTGTGATGAACCAAAGCGGTCTCGACGCCTTTGACGAGACCAAGCCGCTCGATTGCCTGGACACCTTTGCCGCGGTGTTCCCCCAGATCGACCCGTGGGAATACCGCCGAGCGATTCAACTCCATCAAGCCTATGCGTTTGGTGGGCGCCAGCTTAAGCCAAACGAGTTGCGCACGCTCCGTCGTTTTACCGAACGCCTGCATCGGAGCATGCCGGTTCCGCAAACTGTTATTGAACGCTTCCGCCGCTACATGCTGCACGCGTTGTAGAGGGAGTAGGTCTACGTGTTTTCTAAATATCCTCAACATATGGCTTCGCACAAGAACGCGGCGTCGGCCAAATTAAAAGGCCCGCGGAATGCGTCCGCGCGCGTTCAGCATGCCGCTAAAAATATGTATCGCGCCAAGCCTTTGGCTGCAACGCGCGTTGTGGCAGCGGCGGTTTCGGTTGCTGCGGTCGGCGTATTTGGCGCGGTCGCCTTTGAGTTGGCTCAGAGTAATCTGAGCTTCGATCCTTCGGGGTATATCGCTGCATACAGTCACGGTGACGCGGAGTCCGGCGAGGCGTATCGGATCAGTCCGCTCTCGACGGATGCCGAGGCAAATCTCATGACGAGGATAGCGACAGCCGGGACACGAGCGCACGTGAGCAGCAGGCGCGGCTCGATAATGCGCAGGGACAGGTAAATCTGACGGGGCAAAGCGGCACGACCGCCTACAACGTTACCGGCAGCGCCGATGGAACGGGCGTAGGAGTTGCGGGTGGTTCGGGCAGCGGCGCGGGCGGCGCTGGCGGCTCGGGCGCGGGACAGAACGTCCCCGTCATTAATGGGGGTGGAGCGTCTGGCGGCAATGCCGGCGGCGGTGCGGGTGGAAACGGTTCGGGCGGTAACGGCGGTAGTGGCGGCTCGGCCACCTCGACGGCCAATTCCTACAAGTATCTTCTTGCGGACCCCGCGCCCCAAAAGGGTGCCCCCATGGGAGACACAACGTTCTTTACGCAGTTTAACGGTGCAAATGGATTGATCGATCCCCATGAGGTGCAGATTTCACCCATGGAGGATGCAATCTACGATGGCAGATGCTCGACGCCTGGACGCTGTTCTGCGCCATGGATGTCCACTGGAGTGACGACAAAGGCCTCTACTATCTTGCCTGCACCAAGGACGAGTTCGCCTCGTTTCCGTATCTCCGCATCGACTCGTGGACCAATGCCGCGGGCGAGCAGAATCCGGCGCTGTGCTCGAGCCAGCCGCTCACGGTAAGCGTCTCGCTGCGCTTGTCGCAGGATACGGCGTGGACGACGCGTAACGTTACCATCCAACCGGCGCGGTCGCGCCTGTTTGTGGTCGGCCAGCCCGATTCGATGGGCCAGCGAAGCGTGATTTGGAGCACGCTGAGCTCCAAGGAGAACCTGCTGGGTGTCAACACACAAGAAGCCTTTATGAAGCAGGCGGGCCATGTCGATTCGGGGGGCTACCTCAATGCCTTGTTGCTGGGGTGGCGCGAGAACGAGGCGGCCGTCCCGTATTTCTACACGCTGACACCCGGTCGCCATGTGGTGGTTCCCGGCGACATCGTGTCCATCGACCCCGCCTACAAGGTGCGTTTTCAGGGTTATGCTCTCGACGAGGACTATCGCTTTGACGACGACCCTACCAGCCTCAATAACTCACGCCTGCAGACGCTTGTCGATGTGGATGAGTCGGCCGTGTCGGTCGATGGCGGGGGCGAGACGCTCAGCGTTCCGCAGGGTGTGCAGGCGGTCGACGCCTATACCGACAGTCGTCAGCGTGAAGTCTTTACGTGGCAGATCAACAATCTAGAGCTACCGTCCTCGGTGTACTACGTCAACGTCAATGCGGGCTTTCAAGTGCTCGATGCCTACCGTGTCGCGTCGGATAACCCCGTCTATGCCGCAACGGATGAGGGTATCTTGACCTCTCGCGATGGCAAGGAGTATCTGGGCGTTCCCTACCATACGCGCGAGCTCGATGTTCCCGCCGATATTGCCCATGTCGTCATTCCCGATCGCAATAAGCTCGATCGTATTGTTCTGCACGCGTCCCAAGAGGGCGAGTTGCCCCAGATTGACGTGAGTAAGCTGCAGGACTGTACCCTGGTCGTTGACGATGCCGCGCTGCTCGATTTTATTACCGAGCACGCGGACGAACTAGAGAATGCCTACGGCGTATACGTGTCGCCCGCGACCAACCCCAGTGTCCAACTCACGTACTCACAGGGGCTGGTGTACAACATTAATTCGCAGCTCGAAAGCGACCTGTGCTATGTGCTCGATACGGGTTCCAATATTGCCCTGGTGCAGATTTCCAACACCATCAAGAAGGGTGCCTTTGCGGGCAACACGTCGGTTGACACGCTGGTACTCATGCCGTGGTTTGACGATAAGGTGACGCTCGAGGACGGCAGTCTTGAGGGCGGTTCCGTGCGGACCATCGTGTGCGCAACCGACGAGCAGGTCGCGTATGTCGAGCAGCATAAGGCTGCTGCCGGTGCACCCGATGCGCGCGTGATCAAGATGAGCCTGTCTCAAGATGGGTACTTGTATTACGCCAACGCCGACAAGACGATTTTGCTGTCCGCTGCAGGCGATGAGGATGGCAACCTGTCCGCGACCTTTGACGGCACCTTGCTTACGGATGGCGGCAAGCAGCTCCAAGTAGATTCCATCGCACCGTATGCTTTCTCGGGCGATGCGGAGCTCAGGTTTGTCAATCTGGGCGAGAAGACGAGTGCCATCGGCCGTAACGCGTTTGAGAACTGCCAAAACCTTCAAGGTGTGTTTATCGGCACGCCTGATAGCATCGAGGTGGGGGCGGATGCCTTTAAGGGCTGCACGGGCCTGGGCTTTGTGGCGTCGCGTGCTAAAAAGGCTGTCTTTGCCACGACCGAGAATCCCAATCCGGCCGGCTGCACCTGGTATGCGCCCGATGGCGAGCTGCAGGGCTACGACAGCCGCTTTGTCACTGTCGACGGCATTTACGATTTTGCTTGCGATGCCCAAAGCGACGACGCGCCCCTTCTCTACGGCTATTACGATGGCGACGAGGAAGGCAAGCCAAGCATCCTGCTCGGTGCGCCCTCGATGCTCAACGGTACGATTGAGCTGCTGCCGAGTACGATTGAGATCTTTGGCGGCTATTCCTTGTCTGGCGCCAAGGACCTGCCTGGTGCCTTTGAGGGGACCGGAGGCGCGTGGGATGTCGATTGGGCTTCGGCTCCCAAGCTGGCATATATCGATCGCTATGCCTTCAGGAATTCCGGCATCGCCGGCGACCTGAACATCGATCTTCCCGATAACGATATCTACGTCGGCGTGTCGGCGTTCGAAGGCTGTACGAATCTTGTCTCGGCGTCTGTGCACGCGGCAACGATCGAAATCAGCGATCAGGCATTCATGGACTGCCCGAGGCTCGCGAGTGCATCGTTTGTGGCGGATACCAATGGCGACTACGACGCAGCTACGGGTGCGGGCTCTCGAAACTACCTGGCGTCATCGGTGTTTGGCAACGATGCCAACTTTACGAACTTGACGGTCGGCGCCGGTATCGCGACGCTGGGCTATCCGTCGCCAGGTGTGGGCTTCTTCTTGGACGGCGCAACCGATGTCCAAGAGGAGGCCAGCCGCATTCGCCTGTCGGTGCCCAGTGGCATGGAGCAGGACTATCTCAATGCATGGGTCTACGGACTCATTGGCTACGACGACTACGACACGTATTATGGCGTTGTGGAATTTGGCATGCTCTCCGATTGGTTTATGGGGGAGGGTCCGGAGCCGACGGCCGATGCGGTTAGGGCGCAGATGGCTCAGAACCTATTGGAGCCCGAGAATCGCCTGCGAACCATGATGGGGCTGCCGCTGGTCGAGGCTTCTACGGTAATACAGGCGGGTGGCGATGCGGCCGAGAGCCATGAATGGGAGATAGAGGACAACGGTGACGGTACTGCCACGCTGGTCTCGGCGCCGTCTGATATCGAACGGGCCGATTTAGCGAGTGTGTTGACGGGACCGACCGTAATCGACTCGAACGCCTTCTCGCACTGTTCGAACCTCACCGAGATTGCACTGTGCGATAAGGTGGTCGGCATCCAGAGCGGTGCGTTTGCGGGCTGTAGCGGCGTGACGGTGACGCTGCCTACTGGCTGTCCGCTGCCGGAGTTGCTGGGCGGGATGGAGAGCATGCCGTTCTCGTTTGGCGGCAACGTAGTGCTCGATATCGCCGAGGCCGATCGCGAATCGCTGCTCAAGACGTGGCCTCGTCAGATGCTGGGGGTTGCTACAGACGACGAGGAGGCCGGCTATGTCGAGAGCAAGTGGTTCGGCAACGTCAATATGGATACGTTTGAGTCGCCGACGTTCGATGTGCTCAATAAGGCCGTAAATGAGCCCATCATGGAGTGCGAGAATCGCTTGCGCTCGCTGATGGGCATGGAGGCATAAGCGATATCGGCGAGCTCGGCGACCCCATTGATATCAATAAGTATCCGCAGTATTGGATTGCCGGCTAGGCAGGTTATGAGACGAGGCGGCCCAGTCGATGGGGCTGCTGCCGTTTTGCTCGAGCAACTCGTTGGCAGTGGAGAAGGGGCGCGACCCCATAAAAGCGGGAAGTTCTGCCGTGGCGCGATTTGCCGAAAGCGGCGAGGGGTGCGTAGAGGCTAAACAGAACTTGCTGCTTTCCCTGCCCGCGCCGGTCGCGGCGAGCTTGCCCTCGACCATCTGCTGGGCAAAGCGGCCCCATGCCAAAAAAGACGACCGGCTGGGGCAGCTGGCAGCAGCGCTCGATAACGTAGTCGGTGAGCGTGTTCCAGCCCAGCTTGGCGTGCGAGTTTGCGGCATGCTCGCGTACGGTGAGCGTCGTGTTGAGGAGTAGGACGCCCTGCTGCGCCCAAGGGGTTAGGTCTCCCGTGGCGGGAACGGGGCAGCCCAGATCGGCTTTGAGCTCCTTGTAGATGTTGCGCAGGCTCGGCGGCAACTTGGTTTGCGTCGCAGGCACCGAGAACGACAGACCCATGGCCTGGTTGGGTCCGTGATAGGGGTCTTGGCCCAAGATGACTACCTTGACCAGGTCGGCCGGTGTGTAGGCGAGGGCATTGAGGATATCGTCTTGTGCCGGGTAGATGGTCTGCTCGGCACGCAGAAGGGCGATGCACTCGAGCAGCTGGTTCGTAGCGTTACATACCGGCTGCGGCGCATCGCCCAACCAAGTTGCTATGTTGCGGTCGCGAGTTGCAGCGTCCATGGAACTCCTTTAGGCAGATGCTTTGTCGGCATCTATTGTAAAGGCGTCAGAGACCTTTATGCCGCGGCTGTATGAGGAGTGGGGTCTACGAGACGTGCTCGGGCGCTGCCGCCATATGAGCATGCCCATGTGCGCGAAGGCGCGGAAGCTCGGCAGTTGCCACCATGACGCCGGTGAGGATGAGGCAGCGCCAAGGAAAGCGATGGGGCTCAGGACCTCGCCGACCAGGAAAAACGAGAAGACGGCGGAGCAGACCGGCTCGAGCGAGAAGGCGAAGCCAGTGGTTTCGGCAGGTACGTGGGGCTGCACGAGCGTCTGGGTGATAAAGCCGTAGGCAGAGCAGATGAGTGCGAGCGCAACGATAACGACGATCTCGCTCGGCGTGCTGGGAAGCGTGAAGCCGCCAAAGGTAAATGCGGCGATACCCGAGAACAAGCCGCCGAAGCCCAGCTGCCAAACGCCCAGAGCCAGCGGATCGACTTCTTCGACAAAGCGCTTGGCGATGATAATGTGGCCGGCATAGATAAAGGCCGAGAGCAGCATGATGATCGCGCCGGGATTCAGGCTGGTAAAGTCGGCGCCCGAGAGCAGCAACATGCCGCAGGTGACGATGGCGGTGCCGATGAGCACCTTGCGCTCGGGAGCGCGACGCAGCAGGGCCGCGTTGGCAAACGGCACGATTACGACCGTCAGGCTCTGCAAAAAGCCGGCGGTGGAGGCGGAGGTGAGGCTGGAGCCCAGGCACATGCAGGTGATCTCGGTTGCCATGATGGCGCCGATGATGGCGGCGCGGACCATCAGGTCACGGTTGATGCGCACCGCGTGCTTGTGGAAGAGCAGCAGGCAGGCCGCAAAGGCGATGATGCAGCGCAGCGCGACGATGCTCGTGGCGTTCATGCTGTCCATGCCGATCTTCATGAGGGGGTACGAAAAGCCCCATGCGACGGGAACGGAAAATGAGAGCGCGATTGCTTTTTTGCGATCCATGGGACTCCTTTTGTTACAGAACGGTTTCGCAAAAAGGATTCTGCTCCCAGATGTGGATGTAGTAAAGCGAATGTATCTTCAGTATGATTAAGAAATACTAATGTTGCTAGAAAAAGCGCTGGCAAAACGTTTTACGGCTACATCGATGTGGAGGCACGATGGCATCGCGATATCAGATTGTATGTATGGTGGTCGATTGCGGCAGTCTGAAGGGCGCGGCCGACGAGCTGGGCTATACGCAAAGCGCGGTGAGCCAGGCCGTCAAGGCGCTCGAGCGCGAGCTGGGCACCACGATTATCGAGCGCGGTAAGCAGGGCGTATCGCTTACGCGCGACGGCAAACAGTATCTGCCGTATCTGCGCCAGATTGTAACTGCCGAGGCCGAGCTTGAGGGCAAGCGTCAGGAGTTGCTGGGGCTTTCGTCGACTGACATTCGCATTGCGACGTTTACCAACGTGAGTCGTACCGTGCTGCCGCGCGTGATCCGCGACTTTGGGGCCCTGCACCCGGGCGTTCACTTTACGCTCAAGCAGGGCGATTACACGCGCAATGCCCAGTGGGTGCACGATGGCATGGTCGACTTTTGCTTTACAGCGCGTGGATTTACCGAGGGGCTCGAGAAACGCGTGGTCTATCACGACGAGCTGGTGGCGCTGTTGCCAGCCGTCCATCCACTGGCGGCAAAGGAAAAGGTGACGCTTGCCGACCTGGCGTCCGAACCGTTTGTGCTGCTGGATGAGGGCGAACAGAGTCTGGTGCTCGATGCGTTTGCCGCGCACGGGCTATCGCCGCATGTGACGAGTGAGGTCACCGATGACTACACCATTATGGCGATGGTGGAGGAGGGCCTCGGTGTGAGCATGCTCTACCGCCGTACCGTCGAGGGCATGCGGGCCGATATTTGTGTGCGCCCCATCGTGCATGCTCCCTCGCGCGACGTCGTGGCGGCTTGGCGCAGCTGGGACACCATGCCTATCGCCACGAGGCGCTTTATCGACTATATGAGCTCGCATATTGTCAATTAATGACTGGCGTGGCGTTGAGTGTGGTGATTAGCGGGCTGTCGCTTTGGCTTGCGCCAGACGGTAGGTGCGTGCCGGATGGCAGAGCAATACCGCCACGACCATAAAGAACGCTGTGGTGCCCAGGCTGATGGGATAGACCATCACGATGTTCGCAAAGGTGCGGAAGTTCGGGAACACACAGAAGACCCAATAGAAGCGGATGCCGCAGACGCAGATCATGGTGATGAGGGCGGGCATAAGCGAGATGCCAAATCCGCGCAGGTAGCCGGACATGTTTTCGTAGAACATGCTAAAGGCGTATGCCGGGAAGATCGAGCACACGCGGATATAGCCGATCGAGACGATGTTGGGGTCGCTGTTGAACAGCGCCAGGATCTCGCGCCCCAGACCGACGATGATGACGATGGTGGTGAGTGCAACGATGCCGCCTTCGACCAGGCAGACCTTGAGCGTCTTGGTGCAGCGGTCGATCTGGCGCGCGCCGTGGTTTTGTCCCACAAAGGTAGTGCAAGCCTGACTAAAGCTGTTGAGCAGGTTGTAACACACATACTCCAGGCTCATGGCAGCGCTGGATGCCGCCATGACCTCGGTGCCCAAGCTGTTGATGGCGGACTGGATGATGATGTTAGCGACGGCAAAGACGGCGCTTTGGATG
Organism: Coriobacteriaceae bacterium AM48-5; assembly: GCA_027669525.1. Classification (GTDB taxonomy): domain Bacteria; phylum Actinomycetota; class Coriobacteriia; order Coriobacteriales; family Coriobacteriaceae; genus Collinsella. The sequence continues at coordinate 8,509 of JAQEDJ010000012.1, forward strand.
CCGGCGGGCAGGCCGATCTTAACGATGCGCTTGAGGGCGACGGGGTCTAAGCCTAAGTCGCGTGGGGTGACGCGGACGACGGAGTCGGTCTTGAGCAGGTGGACAAAGAGCGTGCCGGCGCTGACGGTGTAGGCGATGGCGGTGGCGATGGCGACGCCCGCGACGCCCCAGTGGAGCACAGGGACAAAGATAAGGTCCAGTCCAATGTTGAGGACGGTGGACACGGCAAGCGCCTGTAGCGGCATGCGGGTGATGCCGACGGAGCGGAAGATCGCGGCCTCAAAGTTGTAGAGCAAGATCGAGGGCATGCTGAGCAAAAAGACGCGTAGGTAGAGCGAAGCGAGCGGCATGGTTTCGGCGGGAACGTTGAGCGCGGCGAGCATGGGCTCGGCAAAGATCTCGCCCAGCGCGATGACGACAAAGCCCACGAGCGCCATTAAAATCGAGGTATGGACGGCGCGTTTGACCATGTTCTGATCGTTGCGGCCGATAGCGTTGGCGATGACCACGTTGGAGCCAAGCGACAGGCCAATAAACAGGTTGAGCATAAGACTGGTAAGCGGAACGTTGGAGCCGACCGCTGCCATGGCGAGGGTTCCCTGGTCGCCCGAGAAATTACCGATGATGACCGTGGCGATGAGGTTCGACAGCTGCTCCAAGATGCTCGTGGCGGCCACGGGGAAGGCGAACAGGGGAATATTGCGCCACAGCGAGCCGGTGGTCATGTCAATGTGCTTAGATGCGGTGTCTGCCATACGCTCTCAATCTCTAACATGCTCATTCGTGCTTATTAGCGCAGACGATGATACTCCTAATCGACTAGTCATTTAAGAACGTCCCCAATGACTAGGTGGGGAAGGCGTGCGACAATGGTGGGCGTTGTGTTGTCCGCGCTAAGGAGTTGCCATGTTGTTGTGTCCCGTTTGCCATGAGCCGTTGGTGGACGACGAGCGCGGTGCTGCATGCGCGGGCGGACATCGGTTTGACCGTGCGCGCGAGGGCTATCTGTATCTGCTGCGCTCGTCCAAGAGCGGCGACTCCATGGGCGATCCCAAGTCGCAGGCGCGCAGCCGTCGTGACTTTCTGAACCGCGGTTACTATGCGCCGTTGCGCGATGCGATGGTCGAGCTGGTGCGCGCGCGGGCGGCAGAGCACGGGGTGTCTACGGACAAGCAGCTGACCTTGCTCGATATTTGCTGTGGCGAGGGCTATTACACCAGCGCTATGGGCGCGGTGCCGGGTGCGGATGTTTACGGGTTCGATTTGGGCAAAGAGATGGTGCGCCTGGCTGCCAAGCGCGGCGATGCGACCTACTTCGTGGCCAACATGAAGGACATCCCCGTGGCTGATGGCGCTTTCGATATGGTGACCGAGCTTTTTGCCCCCTTTAACGAGCGCGAGTTTGCCCGCGTGCTGGCACCCGAGGGCTCGCTCTACACCGTGGTGCCGGGTGCGCGGCATCTGTTTGGGCTCAAGGAGGTGCTCTACGACACGCCGTATCTCAACGACGAGAAGTTGCCGCAGACAACCGAGCTCGAGTTGGTTGGCACGAAACGGGTGTCTGCGAACATTACGCTCCAGACGCAGGCCGATATCGAGGCGGTGTTTCAGATGACGCCGTACTACTACCGCACGCGCCCTGCCGACAAAGAGCGCCTGGCAAACCTGGACACCCTTCAGACCGATATCGACTTCATCATCGCCGAGTACCGCCACTAACCTACCAAAAAGGGACAGGTTTATTTTGGCAGGTTTTATCTGGGCAAATGCAAAGGGCCGACCGCGGAGATGTGCGATCGGCCCTTTTTAGTTGCTTGGCTGCAGAGGCTATGAGAAGCGAGCGCTTACAGGCGGTCCTTGTTCTCGGCCTTGACGGCGTGGGCCTGCTGAACAAAGAACAGGTCGTACACCACGATGACAAAGGCGCCAAAGTTGATGGCGTCGCCGCCAAACGCGGGAAGCGTGAGCACCGCCTGGGCAAGCGTGGCGACTGCAGCAACGATACCGAGCTTAAACGCGCCGTCAACCTGCGAAGGCTTGTTGGCACCCTTGATGCCCGCAACGCCCGCGGCAAGATCGATGAGGCCCTTGGCGATAATCACGGCCGCGGCGAGCATGGCGTTCGATCCGTAGGTGGACTCGAACTTGCCGGTCGCGATGCCGGCGATTCCAATGACGAGACTGGCGATGCCCAGAACAAAATAAATCAGGGCAAGGATTTTGAGAGTCTTGCGAGTGAAGCTCATGGCTGGTCCTTTCGATACGAGTACGCCAACCTGGCGCACCCTATGTACTGCACATATGGTGAAGCACATTGTAGTTCAACGCGGCGATGCATGCGCCTGAAAGCGTCTCTTGCCTGCACGGTCCAACCTTTCAAAAAGGAAAGCTGGACGTAAGTCAAATCGATGGCAGCTCATGTGCGGCGCTGCGATGATGAGGCGTAACAAGGAGTTGGTCTAAGGAGGAGCCATGATGTATGGAACAGGGCAAGCGCGTGAGCCGCGGTCGTTGGGAAGGCGCATGAGCGATTCCATGATCGCTGCCGTGTGCACGGGATTGATGGCGGTGCTTTGCATTGGGATGTTGTGGGCCATGTCGCATGTGGGACAATAGCGGACGGTTGGGTGCCGACACCAACGGCGCCCGCGTATCCGTTTTGCTTGTTAAGGAGTGCCCATGGGCGTCGTTGATCCCTTTTCTGTTGCTCGGGCCGCGGGGCTTGGGCTGATTGGGAAGCCCGAGGGCCTCACGCTCACCGACGGCGCGATGGAGCTGCGTGCCGATTTTGCCCGCATGCTTCCACGGCTCAAGCAGGGCCGTCTGCAGCAAGAGCTACTGGTGAAGGCTGCGCGCACAAAAGGCATCGAGCAACCATGGGCGATTGACGCCACGGCAGGCTTTGGCGAGGATTCGCTGCTGCTGGCGGCAGCGGGCTTTACCGTCGATCTGTATGAACAGGACTGCGTGATCGCGGCGCTCCTTCAGGATGCCCTGGATCGCGCGGCAGATGATCCGGCGCTTGCGGCTGCCGTGGCGCGCATGCGCTTACATGCGGGCGAGGACAGTGTTGGCGGCCTTCGCCATACGGCTGAGCTGGTCGAGCGTGGTGAGTTCGCGGCTCCCGATGTGGTGTATCTGGATCCCATGTTTCCCGAGCGCACCAAGAGCGCAGCGGTTAAAAAGAAGTTCCAGCTCTTGCACCATTTGGAGCAGCCGTGCGCCGATGAGGAGGCGCTGGTCGAGGCTGCGCTTGCACCGCACCCGCGCAAGGTCGTTATCAAGCGGCCGGTGAAGGGCCCATTGCTTGCCGGCGTTAAGCCGAGCTATCAGCTTGCGGGCAAAGCCGTTCGCTACGATGTTTTGGTGCCGCCGCGCCCGTAGTTTGCGTGCGATTGCCGGTGCTTTGCCAGCGCCGTGCCGACGCGGAGCCTATTTCCAAGGGTGTGACGTCAGGTGCCAGCCACCGCAGTATTCGCATTTGTAGCAGGTCAAACCACGCCGCCCGCGGTTTTCGCAGTCGGCCATAACTGCCTCGGCCTCGGCGCGTGTGTCGTAACGGTTTTTGCGCTCGCACGATTTGTAGCGCCAGACTTCATCGCGCTCGGCGTCCAGGGCGTCGCGGCGCTCGTCCTCGCGCGCAAACAGGTCGCTCATATCGCCGCCGGTAGCAGCGCCCAAAAACTCGCTTTTGGCCTTTGACCAGGCGGCTCGCTTTTTGCTTCCCATCTGCTTCGCGCCCTTCTCAAAACGTTGGTATCATTGCCCAATCAATGTGATACCAATAAACGTGAGGTTGCCGCGTGATGATCAGAAAAACCCTCGATACCGACATTCCCGCCGTCATGGCTATCTATGACGCCGCCCGCGCCTTTATGCGTGCGCATGGCAACGCCACGCAGTGGCCCGAGGGCACGCCTTCTGCCGAGCAGCTGGCTGCCGATATCGCCGCCGGTGGCAGCTATGTGTGCGAAGTCGACGGCCGCGTGGTGGCGACGTTTGCCTTTTACGGTCCGGCGACGAGTGCTATGACGTCATCGAGGACGGTCAGTGGCACAGCGACACTCCGTACGCCGTACTGCACCGCGTGGCGTCCGACGGCACCGTGCACGGTATCGCGGCCGCGATGTTTGCCTTTGCCAAGGAGCGTGCCGACCACCTGCGTATCGATACGCATGCGGACAACCTGCCCATGCAGGGCGCGAGCATGAAAGCGGGGTTCGAGCGTGTCGGCATTATCCATGTGTCGGACGGCACGCCGCGTGTTGCGTTTGACTGGCTGCGCGAGGCATAAAGGCCGAGTCACATACCAGCGTTTCATCGAAATGAAAATGGCCCCGAGTGGGGCCATTTTTGGTAAAACGCGTTGTTGTGGGGCTCGCGTTGTTACTGCCCCAGATGAACCAGGGCAGACAAAAGGGGAGGTGCCGGCTTTCGCAAGGCGCGAACCTGCGAAAATCGCCGCGCGGCAACGCGGGGCGATGAGCTCGGTCGGGGGATAGGGCCCGCTTCGCCCGCCGGCCCGTAAATTGTATCATCCAGTGTGGAACGAGAGCGTCCGTTGCCGCGTGCGACGGGCTTGCAATAAGAGGAGAGCCATGTCGAAGCAAGCGGTCGTTGGAATCTTAGCGCACGTCGATGCCGGCAAGACCACGCTGGCCGAGGCCATGCTGTTTAACGCGGGTCGCATTCGCAAGCGCGGCCGCGTGGACGATGGCGATTCGCATCTGGACACTAACGCGATCGAGCGCGAGCGCGGCATTACGATTTTCTCGTCGTAGGCCGTGCTCGACCATGGCGATACCCACGTCATGCTCGTTGATGCGCCGGGGCATGTCGATTTTTCTGCCGAGGCGGAGCGCACATTGCGCGCACTCGACTACGCGATTTTGGTTGTGGGCGCCAACGACGGCGTGCAGGGGCACACCGAAACCCTGTGGCGCCTGCTTGCGCGCTATGACATTCCGACGTTCATCTATATCAACAAAATCGATTTGGAGCATCCCGGCCGCGAGGTTTTGCTGGCACAACTTGGGCAACGTCTTTCCGAGGCTGCCTGGATGCCAGCGAACTGCTGGCGGGCGGCGCCGTTCAGGAGGACGCTGCTGCGTTGGACGAGGCGGCGCTCGAGGAGTTTCTTGAGGCGGGCGAGCTTTCTGTTGCAACGCTGTCGCGCATGGTTGCCGAGCGCAAGCTCTTTCCCTGCTTTGCCGGCTCGGCGCTCAAGGACCAAGGCGTTGACGAGCTGCTGGATGGCATATGCGCGCTGATGCGTGAACAGGCGTGGCTCCCGGAGTTTGCTGCGCGCGTCTATCGTGTCAGCCGCGGGGATCGTGGCGAGCGCTTGGCTTGGGTTAAAGTGACCGGCGGCACGCTGCGTGCAAAACAGATGATTGACGGACGCTCCGGTGCCGAGGTATGGGAGCAGAAGGTCGATCAGGTGCGCATCTATAACGGCGAGAAGCACGAGCTTGCCCAGGAAGTTGCTGCTGGCGGTATCTGTGCCGTGACGGGTCTTGCGCACGTTCTCCCGGGGGACGCCTTGGGTGCGGAGCCCGGGTGCGATGCACCCGTCATTGCGCCGGTTCTCACCTATACGGTGCTACCGGGTGAACACGATGTCCATGCGGTGTTCAAAGCACTGACTGAGCTGGCGGACGAAGATCCCATGCTCGGCGTAAGCTGGAATACTCATCTGGAGCAGATTCACCTGCAGCTGATGGGCGCCGTGCAACTCGAGGTCGTGCAGCGAGTGTTGGCCGATCGCTTTTGCCTTTCGATTGCGTTTGAGCCTGGCGGCATTCTCTATAAGGAGACTATTTCGCAGCCGGTCGAGGGCGTGGGCCACTTTGAGCCGTTGCGCCACTATGCCGAGGTGCATCTGCGTCTGGAGCCGTTGCCAGCGGGTTCGGGCGTGCAGTTTGGCACCGTGACCTCGACCGACGAGCTCGATCTTAACTGGCAGCGCCTGGCACTCACCAACGCCATGGAGCGCGATCACCTGGGCGTGTTGACCGGCTCGCCCATTACCGATGTGCGTATTACGCTCACGGGCGGCCGTGCGCATGCCAGGCACACCGAGGGCGGTGACTTTCGTCAGGCAACGTACCGCGCGATTCGCCAAGGTTTGATGCAGGCGCGCGAGGCCGGCGCGGCGGTGCTGTTGGAGCCGTGGTACCACTTTGAGCTCGAGGTGCCGGGGGAGTGCGTGGGCCGGGCGCTCTCGGATGCCACGCGCATGGGTGCCGAGTACGAGCCGCCGGCAATGACGGGTGACCGGGCGAAGCTTGTGGGTCGCGTGCCGGCATCCGAGGCGCAGGATTACGCGCTGGAGGTGGCTGCCTACACGAGCGGCCGCGGACATCTGTACCTGGAGTTTGCCGGTTATGCGGCTTGCCATGATGCCGAGCGCGTCATCGAGACGGCCGCCTACGAGCCCGAGGCCGATCTGCCTAACACGCCCGATTCGGTTTTTTGCGCCCACGGCGCCGGCTATACGGTCAAATGGTACGACGTGCCCGCCGCGGCACACGTAAAGATCGATCCCGCCACCTTCCGCCCCTATCGCCCCGCCGACGCGGAATTTTTCGGCCACATGTGACAAAGGGACAGTCCCTTTGTCACATTCAGTTGGTATAACTCGGTATAAGTTGGTATAACTATTATCAGCGTTTGCCAATCCGAGGAGGCCGACATGAATCCAAATCCCTTTAAGCCAACGGCTGGTAAGCGACCTCCGGTGCTCATCGGTCGCGAGTCGGTCATCGAAGATTTTGAGGAAGGGCTCGATAACGGTGCCGGAGCGCCGGGCAGACTCATGCTCATTACAGGAAACCGCGGCTGTGGCAAAACGGTTCTCCTGCGGGAGCTGCAACGTCAGGCCAGTGAGCGCGGATGGGCGGTTGTCTCCGATTCCGCTTCGCTTGGCTTATGCGACCGCTTGGTCGATGCGCTTCGCTCGAATAAGCCCGTTGTGACGTCAATGGAGTTTGGTCCGTCATTTGGCCGAATGTCGGTTGAGGCGGCGCGAACAAAAGGCGAGACGTTGCGAGGGCTGGTCAACGAGAGGCTCAAGAAGCTCGGTCCAGGTAAGGGCATCCTGTTTGCGATTGACGAGGCGCAATCTGCGTCTATCGAGGAACTGGCGGCTCTTGCCGTTCTCTATCAGCAGGTGCTCGGAGATCAGGACGCCACGGGCTTGTCCGATAGCGACCAGCGTGGTCTTGCGCTGGTCTTTGCCGGCTTGCCCAGCATGGTTGACGATCTGCTCGAAGAGCCGAGCGTGACGTTTTTGCGGCGCGCCCAGCAGCGTACGTTGGGGGCGATTTCTTTGCCCCAGGTGCGCGATTCATATATCCAGACGGTCGAATGTGCTGGTCTTTGCATTGATGCGGGGACGGCGGACCTTGCGGCGCACAAGAGCATGGGACATCCCTATATGGTTCAGCTGGTGGGATATTACATGTGGCGGTCTGCTGTCCAGCGTGGCTCGCAGGTCATTGAAAGGCGCGATGTCGAGGATGGCCATGCGGATGCCGTCTCTGAGTCTACGAAGCGGTTGACGTGCCTCTGTATTACGGGCTGCGCACCCCACAGCGCCTCTTTATCGAGGCTATGGCGGTTGACGAGGGCAAGCTGACGCGCATGGCGGATATCATTGAGCGCTGCGACCGCACCCAGAGCTGGGCGAGTAAATATCGCGCAAGCCTGATTCGCGATCGCGTCATCGAGGCTGCCGGATACGGTCTCGTCCGGTTTACCGTGCCCATGCTGGGCGAGTACATTCGCGATCGCATTTTATGGCACGAGTAGGGTGATAAAGGTGACGGAAAATAAGATGAGCCCGCAGGCTATCGAGGTACGTGGCGCACGTGTCCATAACCTCAAGGACATCGATATCGACATTCCGCTGGGAAGGCTCGTGGGCATTGCCGGTGTGTCGGGTTCGGGCAAGAGCTCGCTGGCACTGGGAGTTCTTTATGCCGAGGCTCGCGCCGTTACCTGGAGGCGCTCAGCACCTATACTCGACGTCGCCTGACGCAGGCCGAGCACGCACAGGTGGACGAGGTGCTGCACGTGCCGGCGGCGCTCGCATTGCATCAGCGTCCTAGTGTGCCAGGCGTGCGCTCGACCTTTGGCACCATGACCGAGCTCAACAACAGCCTGCGCCTGCTCTTTAGCCGCTGCGCCCATCACGTGTGCCCGCATTGCGGGACGCGTGTGGAGCCGAGCCTTAACGTGGCCGCGGGCCTGTCGCTCACGTGCCCCGCATGCGGCCGCGAGTTCTATGCGCCGGGTGCCGAGGACCTTGCCTTTAACAGTGGCGGCGCGTGTCCTACCTGCGGAGGCACCGGCGTCATGCGCGAGGTGGACGAGGCGAGCCTGGTGCCCGACGAGTCAAAGACCATCAACGAGGGTGCGGTGCTTCCCTGGGGCACGCTCATGTGGGATCTGATGAAGCAGGTGGCCGACGAGATGGGCGTGCGCACCGACGTGCCGTTTAGCCAGCTCACGCCTCAAGAGCGCGACATCGTGTTCCATGGTCCGGCGGTTAAGAAGCACATTCTCTACGTTCCCAAAAATGGCGAGGGCGCCACGCCGCTCGACTTTACCTATTACAACGCCGTCTATACCGTCGAGAATGCGCTCGCCAAGGTTAAGGACGACAAGGGCCTTAAACGCGTGGCACGCTTTTTGTGCGAGGGGCCGTGTCGCGATTGCGGCGGTACGCGTCTTTCCGACGCCGCGCGCCAGCCCCAGGTGCGCGGTATCAATCTGGCGCAGGCGGCGGCCATGACGCTGGGCGAGGCGATTGAGTGGGTGCGCGGAGTGCCCGCATCCTTGCCGACCGAGATGCAGCCCATGGCGACGGATATCTGCGATTCGTTTTTGAGCACGGCCCGTCGCCTGGTCGATCTGGGTCTCGACTACCTTTCGCTCGACCGCGCCGGCGCCACGCTTTCCACGGGTGAGCGCCAGCGCGTACAGCTTGCCCGCGTGGTGCGCAACCGATCGACGGGCGTGCTGTATGTGCTGGACGAGCCTTCGATCGGCTTGCATCCTGCCAATGTCGACGGCTTGGTGGGCGTGATGCGCGATCTGGTGGTCGACGGCAATACCGTGGTTGTTGTCGACCACGACACGCGCGTGCTGGCAGAAGCCGACTATCTGGTCGAGATGGGCCCCGTTGCGGGAGCAGGCGGCGGCCATGTAATCGCCGCCGGTACGGTAGACGAGGTCGAACAATCGCAGGGCAGCCGCATCGCGCCGTTCTTGCGCTCGGACCCCAAGCGTCTGCGCCCGCAGGTGGCTGACGACGAAATGTTCGACCTAGGCCATATCCGCATGGCGACCGATGCCATCCATACCGTCAAACCACTCGAAGTCGATATCCCGCGCGGCCGCCTTGTCGCGGTGACGGGTGTTTCGGGTTCGGGCAAGACGACACTGGTGCTCGAGACGCTCATCCCGGCGCTCAAGGCGCAAGCGGCCGGCGAGCGCCTGCCAAGGCACGTGCGTTGGGTCGATGCCGAGGGCATCGCGCGCGCCAACCTGATTGACGCCACGCCCATCGGCGCCAACGTACGCTCGACGGTAGCGACCTATGCCGACATCCATGATGAGCTGCGCCGCGCCTTCGCCCGTACGCCCGAGGCCAAGGCGGCGGGGTATAAGGCGGGTGCCTTTAGCTACAACACCGGTGCCTTGCGATGCCCCACGTGCGATGGCACGGGCTCGATATCGCTTGACGTGCAGTTTTTGCCCGATGTCGAGATCGTCTGTCCTGCATGTCGTGGCTCGCGTTATGCGGATGCCGCCTCGCATATCCATCGCGAGGGCAAGGACGGCAGTCTGCTTACGTTGCCGCAACTTATGGATATGAGCGTGGACGAGGCACTCGATGCCACGGTAGGACTCAAGAAAGTCCAGGCGCGCCTGCAGACCTTGCGCGACCTGGGGCTGGGATACCTGACACTTGGCGAGCCCACGCCGGCGCTCTCGGGCGGCGAGGCGCAGAGACTTAAACTTGCGAGCGAGATGGGCCGCGTGCAGGACGATGCCGTATTCGTGTTCGACGAGCCCACCATCGGCCTGCATCCGCTCGATGTTCAGGTACTGCTGAGTGTGTTTGACGGCCTCGTTGCCAAGGGCGCCACGGTCATCGTGATCGAGCACGACCTCGACCTTATCCGTAACGCCGATTACGTGATCGACATGGGCCCGGGCGGTGGCGACGCCGGCGGGCAAATCGTCTGTACCGGTACGCCGGGCGACATCACGGCCTGCTCCAAGAGCATTACCGGTCGCTACCTATAACCGAATGTGACAAAGGGACAGTTCCTTTGTCACATCCGATGCCTATTTCACGCATTGAGCGGCGAGATAGTCGCGGAAGAACGGTAATTCAAAAGCGACGATTCCGCGCCCGCGTTCTCCAATGATGCCGGCGTCTATCATGCGGCGTCGGTAGCGGGAGACCTGTTGCGGCGAACGCTTAAGGCGCTCGACAAGGTCAGCGGTGGTGGACTCTTCCTCGTCATCGAGCATGGCGATGAGAAATCGCTTGTCCTCTGCAGTGAGTTCCCGGTAAGTCGCTGCGAGGATTCGGTCGTCCATCTCGTCGCGCGCGATTTTGATCCCCAGGTCAAAGTCGCGTGACGAGATTTCCTTCGAATTGCTTGTGAGATCCCAGGCACGGTAGCCTACGAGTTGCAATAGGAAAGGAAAGCCCGAAATCGAGCGAACGGCCTTATCGATTCCCTCGGCATCCGCCAAACGGTCGTTTTCCTGGATCGTTCGGATCAAGGCCTCGCGTACATCGTAGTCGGCGATACGCCCCAGATGATATTGCTGGGCGCGACGAAGGAACGAGACCGTCTTGTGGTTCAGCAACGTCGAGACGTTGTTAGGAAGTCCCGCCATGAGTAGGGCGACGCGTTTCCCATCGGTCACAAAGTGCTGATACGTGGCTGCGAGCTGGATCATCTCGTCGAGCGTCGGGTCGACCTCATCAACCGTGACGAGCAGGCCGGTGCCCGTTTCGTTGAGCTGGTCGATGATATCGCTCATGCGATAACGCCAGGTTGAGGCATCGTGAACGCGATTGACCTCGATACTGCCGAGCGGCGCGATTCCGAGACCGGTGACTTCGAAGTTGTTAGACGGGTCGATGAGATGGCCTGCAGCACGTTTCGCCCCGAGCTCGATTTCCTCAAGCATTCCCGAGAGCGCGGTCGTCTTTACCGCTATCCAGCCGTGGGATTCCGCCCTTGTCGCGAGCGACGACATGAGAGCGGTTTTACCGGTTCCACGCGCGCCTGAGAAGATCGAGGTCAATTCCGGGCGTCTACGCTGGCTCAAGAAGGCACGGTCCAAATCCCGAATAATCTGTTGTCTGCCGGCGAGATGGGCAGGAACCTCACCAAAACTGGGAGTAAACGGGTTCTCGAGATATTCCACAAGGCTCTCCTTTCGCATCGCCGTTTAACTTTATTTTATTCTAGTAAATCCTGATTAAAAGCGATGGCTCGTTATTTGGTGCATCAATGTGACAAAGGGGCGGTCCCTTTGTCACATTCCCGGAAAGCCTGTTTGGCGCAGAGCTTCGTAGAGGACGATGGCGGCGCTGTTGGAGAGGTTGAGTGCGCTGATGCGGTAGTCGTCCGGGTTGACGAAATTGCCGCAGATATCCTGCCGAAGGATGGCCTCGTGGCTGTCCTCGGTATGTCCCAGCGATTCCTCGTGGGCTTCCCAGGCCTCGGCGTTGTCGAGTGAGTCACAATCGCGCAGCATGGGGATGCGCTCGCAGCGCTCGGGCGCCGCGGCGAGCAGTGGCTCGGGAATGCCCGAGCTTTCGCTGCCAAAGACCAAGTAGTCGCCATCGCGGTAGGTACTCTGCGCATAGGTGCGGCGTGCCTTTTTGGTCAACAGATGCAGGCGCTCGTCGGCGGGGGAGAGGCCGTTGCGCGCAAGGAAATCCTCCCAGCCGGTATAGGTCGTCACGTCCAGGTTTTGCCAGTAGCCCAGACCGGCGCGACGCACCGTCTTGTCGTCGAGCGAAAAGCCCAGCGGCTCTACCAGGTGCAAATGGGCACCGGTGACCACGCAGGTGCGGCCGATATTACCCGTATTGGCCGGAATCTCGGGCGCGTACAGCACGATATTGAACATGAATCTCCTTGGCTCAGAATGAAAAACCACCACGAAGGGGACAGGCACCTCGTGGTGGTTAGGCGGTTACGTGGGCGGAAAACGCCCGCTTTGATAACCTAGGCGCGGTGCCAGTCGGTCAGGCAGGCATCGAGGGAGGCGATGAGCGCATCCTTGTCCATGTGACGGCCGATGATGCACAGGCTCGTCATGCGGTCGCCCGTCTCGTCGTCCCAAATCTGCATGATCTCGGGGTTCTCGTCGATGATCTTCTGCTTCTCGCCCTCGGGCGCGGAGTCAACGAACAGACCGTTCTCCATCAGGCGCATTTGGTGGCCGGCCTGCTCGAACATGTAGCACATGTCCGGATCGCCGGTCTGCCACAGCGGACCCTTGACGCGGATGACCTCGTCGGGCCACTCCTGCTCAACAAAATCGGTGAACTTCTGCAGGTCAAACGGCTTGCGGCGCGAGTACACAAAGGTCTCGATGTCGTACTCGAGCACCTCGGGGTCGTCGTGCTCCTCGGGATGCTCCATGGCCTCGATCCAGGCGGCGGAGTTGTAGGCGCGCATAAAGTCGAAGCGGTCGGTGTCGAGCAGCTCCTCCATGGGGACCTCGCCGTTTTGGGCCTCGACAATCACGGCGTCCTTCTGCAGGCTGCGCACGATAGCCTTGAGCTCGGCGATCTGCTCAGGGCTCACGGTATCGGTCTTGTTGAGGATCAGCGTGGAGCAGAACTCGATCTGCTGGATGAGCAGGCTCTCGATGTCGTCCTCGTCGATATCCTCGGCCAGCAGGTCGCGACCGCCGTTGAACTCGTCGTACATGCGGGCGCAGTCGACCACAGCCACGATGTTGTCGAGTGCAAGCTTGGGCTCGCCGCCCACCTTGGCCTCGTCGCAGAAGCTCGAGATGGTGTAGGCGATGGGGATGGGCTCGCAAATGCCCGATGCCTCGATGATGATGTAGTCGAACTTGCCCGAATCGGCGATGCCCTGCAGCTGGTTGGCCAGGTCATCCGAAAGCGTACAGCAGATGCAGCCGTTGGTGAGCGGGATGAGGTCGTCGGTCTCGGAAAGGCCGCCGTCGGCGATGAGGCTGGCGTCGACGTTGATCTCGCCGATATCGTTGACGATCACGGCGGCGCGGATGCCGCCGTCGTTAGCGAGGATGTGGTTGAGCAGCGTGGTCTTGCCGGCACCGAGGTATCCGGTAAGCATGATGATCTTCACGGGTTTGTTGGGCATGTGCCTCCTTTGTTAGACATGGCTTACAGTTGAATCTTATGCCAAACGCCTGCTCTTATACCCACGCGCCGGCAAATAACACAGGCTACTCCCAGGCTCCCCATACATCGGGGCAATAACCGACGGTGGCCTTTTTGCCGTTGCGCACGATGGGCTCGGCTAGAACCTGCTGGTTCTCGAGCAACTTGTCGAAGCGCTGGCTAGGGGTGAGGTGCTGGATGAGCGCGAGCGTCTCCTCGTCCTTGGCCTTGGGGTTGAGCAGCTTGTCGATGCCGCCGACCGCCTGCATCACGCTCGTGAGCTCGCCTTTGCTCATCTCCTTTTCCTTAAGGTCGATAAACTGCACCTTGATGCGGCGCTCCTTAAAATAGCGCTGGGCCTTCTTGGTATCGAAGGACTTCTTGGTGCCGAAGATTTGCACGTTCATATTTATGTTCCGCCGTTCTACCGAATAAAGTTGGTTCGCTCGCGATCGGCCTCGGGGGCTTCGATGCCGGCGGCCTTTCCCGCCTCGATGCAACGCAGCAGCCAGGCCATGTTTTTACCGATGTTTCGCATGGTGGCAAGGCCCTCGGCGTCCTGGGCGGCCTCGCCCGGCATGGCACCGAAGACGTTGTTCCAGTAGGTGGATGCTACCACGGGCATCTGGTTGATGGTGAAGTACTTGTTGAGCACGTCGAAGGTGGTCGACGTGCCGCCGCGACGGGCAACGGCGACAGCGGCGCCCGGCTTGTGCGTAAAGGCCTTGCTGCCTGCATAGAATGCGCGGTCGAGTGCCGAGAGGATGCGTCCGCTGGGATGTGCGTAGTAGACGGGCGAGCCAAAGACAAAGCCGTCTGCCTGCTCGGCAGCGGCAATCAGCTCGTTGACCACATCGTCGTCAAAGGTGCAACGGCAATCGAGCTTGCCGCACTGGCCGCAACCAATGCAATCGCGAATGGGCTTGGCGCCCAGCTGAAACATCTCGGCCTCGATGCCTTCGGCGTTAAGCTGCTCGGCGACCTCGGCGAGTGCGCGGGCCGTGTTGCCGTTTGCCTTGGGGCTGCCATTGACCAAAAGAACCTTCATCACAAACTCCCTCTGCTGTCGGTGACTTCTGCAGAGGATTATCGCACGAGCGGGCAGATGGCGTGGGGCACGATGCCGGCCCCGAGGGCCCACGGCAGGCACGCTTACCAGGTACGAGCGGGATACGGTCCAGAGGATGTTGGAGTGCGGGGCCTCGTGCGAGCAGATTGTAAGGGGTCTGGGCGGGTCGCCCTCGATGGCGAGCTTTGAGCCTTGGAAGGCGGGCTGCTGCGGCGGCTATGGTTTATACTAAGGCGGTTGCTATCGAGTAATTCATACTTGGTTTGATTCGATTGTGAATGCGTAACTAGGATGGAAAGCAAAGGAAACTCTATGGAAACAGAGGATGCTGTTTGCTTGATGACTTCGATTGCCTTGATTGTCCTTTCAATCCAATACCGAAGAGGAAGATGGCTCTGCTCAATTGCTGGATATGATGTCACAAAAAGGGAGAGCGAGATTGATATACGCCCTTACGCAAAGCTGATTTCTTCTGTGACGTTATGGATGGGGCTGCTGTTTTTCTTGTGGGCGGTAGAGGGCTGGGTACGCGATTGGAATACCAGCGTTTTTGAAGTTTTGGTTCTACTTCTGTTCAGCTTGGCCTCTTTGTCGTTCGTGCGGCTCGTTAGGTTTGTGTTTATGAGGCGATAGCCAGCGGAAGTGGCTGGACGACAAAATGGACCAATGCAGCCAATTGTCAATAGAATTTGATAGGCTCGGCTTAACAGATTTACTCGAGGGCATATCCGTGGCGGGGGATAGGTTCTATCTTGTTGAGCACTTATTTGCATCAGGCAAAGTAAACCAAGAGTATCGAAACGGTGCCCCCGGGCCCCGGGAGGGACTGAGGGGACGTTCGGCTAACTGCGGGTACGACCTATTTGCCCAATGTGTTCGGTTGAGATCGGAAATTAACCATCATGCGCCCCATAACGCTAGTCCAGCTTGGTGCCCGGTACCTGCGGCGCCTCTTTAATCAGCGCATTAAGTTCGTTCAAAATGGAAACGGGCTGTCGGTCGACGGCGTCCAGATGAAGCGTCGCCACGCGAAGGGGCGGCTGATATTCAAATGAGCCAAGGAGCACGGGCGATCCCAAGAACCGTTCGATTTCGTCTGCAACCGCGTCGGTCTCTTCGGGATCAAAGTCGTCGAAGAGCGCCACGAACATCGGTCCGGTCGAGCGGAACAGACGACCCTTGCCGCGCGAGCAATCCATGAGGCAGGCGGCGCTTTCTGCCAAAACGCGGTCGCCTGCATCAAAGCCAAAGCGGGCATTGACCTGTGCGATTTCGTCGATTTTAATGGCGATCAAGCCCGCGTTTCGTGCCACGCGACGCATCTCGCCAATGGCGTTGACCAGGGCGTGGATATCGCCCAGACCGGTCACGGAATCGGTCGTATCTGCCAAGCTTCGGTTGGTGACAATGCCCACATACATGTTGGGCTCGGTATCGGTGCCGTCCAGGCGGTAACCCGTGCAGTCGCAAAGCGCGTATTTTCCGGCGGTATTCATGACGCGATACTGCATGCAGTGGAAGTGCCACGTGCCGTTTACCACCATATCGAGCTCGGCACGTACGTTGTCGCGGTCCTCGGGGTGAACACGGGCAAGCCATATATCGAGCGAGTTGTAGGGATGCTGGGAGGGTAGGTCAAAATCGCGCACGGCATTAACCGACCATTGCGATTCGCCGGTGTCGAGGTTAATGATGAACGGATAGCGTGTCTCGGAGCTCATGGAGATCGCTTGAAACACTCGGTCGTTGCAGGGGGGGGGTTGTTCGGTGATCGGGCGTTGCAGCGCATCGCCTTCTTCCGGTTGTTGCACACGGTACATGAGCTTGTAGCGATACATTTTGCGGTCGGCGTCCTTTGTCATCTGGCGACGCGTATCGCCTGCAAGCGGGTCGACGCGCGAGCAGCCAAAGCTAAAGCTGGCGATCATGGGCGCCTTGCCGTCCGATGTTGCTCGATAAGATTGGCACGCGTCCACTCCAGGCGCTGCTCGAGCTCGGCTTCGTTTGTCGTGGGGGATATAAGTACAAATTCGTCTCCACCGATACGGAACAGCAACTCATCGTGCTCCATTGTCTCGGTGAGTGCGCGGCAGATGCTCAGAATGTAGCGATTGCCCTCGGCGTGGCCAAACTTATCGTTGCAATGCTTGAGGCGATCGATGTCAATATAGGCACAGGTGAAGGGGGTGCCTTTGCGCCAGAGCTGATCGACATGGCGGTCGAGTCCGCCACGGTTGCCAAGATTGGTGAGCGAGTCGATATAGGCGCCGTGCTCAAGCAACTCACGTTCTTGTTGCAGGATGGCGAGCGTTTTCTGCAGTTGCTCACCGATGGCACGCAGCTCCGGGGGCAGCGCGGCAACATCGAGCTCGGTGGTTGAGGCCCCGTTCGCAAGTCGCTGAAGATGAGCGATGATTGATTGCTCGCCCAGGCGATACGACTCGTTCATGATGGATTGCCTCCTTGGATGGAACAATGGTTTGTATCTTACTCCCAATTCGGTTTAGATTGGAGTATTAGTTAGCTCATGGGAACAAACGCTCCCCTCGACGGTGGCGTTTTGCGTGCGAGCGTATTAGTTGTCGTTGCCACCATCGAGCAATGCCTCAAAAACCTCCGCCTGCATGGGGCGGTAGTAGAGGAATCCCTGAGCGTAGCGGGCGCCCATGTGGCGCAGCATGTTTGCCTGCTTGTCCGTCTCGACGCCTTCGATCACGACGGGCAGATGGAGTGACTGCGCCATCTCGAGCATTGATGAGATGATTTGCACGCTGCGGCCCTCATCGCCGTTATCGGGCACAAACGTGCGATCGAGCTTGATGACGTCGACGTTGACGTTCTTGAGCATCGCGAGCGTGGACTGGCCGGTGCCAAAATCGTCCATATAGGTCGAGAAGCCGCGGGTGTGCAGGTCGGCCGTTAGTTTATCCACGGCCTCGGACTCTCCCGTATAAGCTGTCTCGGTGATCTCGATGCGCATGAGCTCGGGCGGCAGGTTGTATTGGGCGGCGAGCGCTCCCATATGCTCGGCAACGTTGCAGGCGAGGATATCCACGCGCGACACATTAAGCGAGATCGGAACCACGCGAAGCCCCCGATTGATGCGCTCGCGCAGCCACAAGGCAACGCCCTGCCAAACGTATTTGTCGAGCGTCACCACAAAACCGCTTTCTTCGAGAGCGGGGATAAAGGTGGCGGGCGAAATGAGGGAGCCATCCTTGTCGATCCAGCGCGTGAGCGCTTCGGCGCCAATGATCTCGCCGGTTTCCATGTCGACCTGGGGCTGCAGGTAGTAGGTAATACGGCCGTTGGAGAGCGCGTACTGGAATTCGGTCAGCGTGCGGTGGAACGCGATTTCGCGCTCGTACTCCTCGGGGCGGAAAATGGCAATGCGCTCCTTAAAGTCGTTTTTTGCGCGCCGATTGGTAAACATGGCCTTGGCCTGCGCATCGATGGTGATTTTCTCGTTGGAGTCGATGGGGTAGACGCCCATGGACGGCCAGAATCCCACGCCGTCATCATACTTGGCCACGGCCTGGCGAACGCGGCTATAGATCTGATGGACGGTGTCGTGTTCAAAGGGGATGAGTATGCAAAAGTCGTCTTGGCCCCAGTACCCTGCGACGCCCATGTTGGCATTCTCGATGTCCTTGAGGACCGTGCCCACATCGGCGAGCATGCGGTCGCCCTCGGCCTGTCCGTGCCATTCGTTGAACAGTCGCATGTGTCCCATATCGACGGTGGCGATACACCAGGCGCCGTTGCGCCTTGTCTCGAGAAATTCGTTGGCGCGGCGCATAAACTCGCTGGGTCGATAGAGACCCGTGAGCGAATCGATGCGTTCGGCGATGGCGCTTTTGCGCTCCACCTCGGGTATGGGGAGGCTGTCGTTGGGAACAAGCCCGCCGGCCGTGCGAATGCGACGGTCGAGTTCGCCTAAAACGGCGGCCGTTTGATTGGTCAGGTGCTCGTAAAAGGCCGGAACGACAAGACAGACGGGGGTAATGGTGTCGTCCGCGATTCGAACGGGAGCGAAAACGGCCTCTTTGAGATGTTGGATCAGTTGCTCGAATGCTTCGTGATCCAAATTGTTGCTAAGCACGACGAACTGGGCGTTGCGTGAGCGGAAGACGCGACTCCTGCCGCGAGTAATCGACAGCATGCGGCCTGCGTATTCGGCGAGCATGTTGTCGACGGCCTCGGCCCCGTAGAGCTCGTTGAGCTTTGCCGTGCCACGAACGCGCACCGCTATAAGCCCCGTCTGGCAACGGTCGCGACGGCAGGCATCGATAGCGTTGGCCAGCATGCGCTGCGTCCCGAGGCCCGTGGCGGCGTCGACGGTCTCGGCAAGCGAGTGGTTGACGAGCTCGCCGACATAGAGCGAGGGGACATTTCCGTCGCCGTCGATACGAAACCCGCGAGCACGGCCGAGGATGTAGTCGCCGGCGGCATTGCGCACGCGGTACTGCATGACGTGGCGATGTTTGGAGCCGTCATAGATTTGGTCGATGTCGTTGGTATAGGCCTCAAGGTCATCGGGATGGACACGCGTTTTCCAGTAATCGTGGCAGTTGTCTATATGCTCCGAAGGAAGACCAAGATCGCGCAAGGCGCCTTGTGACCAAAGGGTTCGATGTTTGTCCAAGTTCTCGATAAAGAAATATCGGCCTCGTTGAGCATCGAAAGGGCGTCGAAAATGCGATCGCTTATTTCGAAGTCGTCGGTGTGGGCTTGTGCGATATTGCGTCGATCAAGGTGCACGGCATGACGTAGCTTGTAGTCGTACATGCGATGGTCGGCATCGTTCGTCAAGCGTTTGGGGGCTTCGCCCAGGGCGGGGTCGGCGTGTGCCACTCCGTAGCTAAACGAGTGAGGCATCTTGGAAGCGTTGTTTTCGAGCAGTACCGTTCGGCAGTGTTCCAGACGTTCGGCAAGGTCGTCCTCGGTCGCAATCGTAGATAGGATGGCGAACTCGTCGCCCCCCAGACGAAATGCCGCCTCGTCCACCTTCATATACAGTTTGAGATAGAGGCTCACCTGCAAGATATAGCGGTTGCCCTCGTCATGTCCAAAGATGTCGTTGCAGTGCTTAAGGTTATCGATGTCGATAAACGCCATGGTCACGGGCAGTTCCTGCTCCCAGAGTTCCTCTAAGGAACGGGTAAAGCCGCCGCGGTTGCCAAGTCCGGTGAGCTCGTCGGTAAAGGCGGTCCTGATCAGATCGTCCTGACGCTCCAGAAGGTCACGGATGGTCTTTTCGAGCGTTTCGGTATTATTGCTGGCGTTATCCATACTGTAAGCGGCTTTCTGAGGTCGGGGCGGATTGCGTCGGGCGAGCTCGTTGTGCACATGCGTTGCTGCTCAACGCCTTGCGTGTTTCCAAGCCCCCGCCTTGCTGCGTCGTTGGGTTTATTTGTCGGTTCGTGCTCTCGGCTGATAACTACTGAGTAGTATAAACAAGTGTATGGAATTATGTAGGGGTGCCCATGTTGCGGGCGGCCATTATTCGCCAAACGGTAACGCGACGATGTTCGATGAAAATGCGACTGAGACGATATTTGTTGATGGGTATACTTGTTCCGTTTTAAAACGCAGGAACGGAGATGGTCGCATGGCACAGTCAAATATGACGAGCACGGTGGGGCTGGCGCTCGAGGGAGGCGGCTACCGCGGTATGTATACGGCGGGCGTGCTCGACGTTTGGATGGAGCACGGTTTGACCTGCGACCATATGGTGGGCGTCTCGGCGGGCGCGGCATTTGGCTACAACTTTAAATCGCGCCAGATCGGCCGCGCCATTCGCTATAACAAGGTCTATTGCACCGACAAACGCTATGCGAGCGTGACCAGCTGGCTGCGAACCGGCGATATGTTCAATGCCGATTTTGCCTATCACGAGGTGCCCATCGAGCGCGATCCCATCGACCTGGAGGCGTATCGCGCCTGCCCCATGCGGTTTACGTGCGTGTGTACCGATATCGAGACGGGCAAGGCCGTCTACCACGACCTGCCCTATGGCGACGAGCGGGATATCGAGTGGATCCGGGCATCGTCGGCGATTCCCGTGGCGACGCGTCCCGTTGCTATTGACGGGCATAAGTATCTGGATGGTGGCGTGGCCGATTCTATTCCCAGTGCATGGCTGTTTGCGCAGGGGTATGACCGCAATATCGTGGTGCTCACGCAGCCGGCGGGCTTTGTGAAGCAGCCCAACAGCGTGATGCCCATGCTGCGTCGCGTGTTCCGTCACTATCCGGAGTTTGTCGCAGCGCTTGAGCGTCGACATGAGGTCTACAATGCCACGCTCGATGACCTGGCACGTCGCGAGGCTGCCGGCGAGATCTTTGTGGTGCGGCCGAGCGAATCGGTGAAGGTGCCGTCGCTGTGTCGCGAGCCCGATGAACTTGAACGCATCTACCAGATTGGTCGCCGCGATGCGGAGGCGACCTTGCCGGCGTTGGAATCGTATCTGGCGGGGTAAGGGCTGCTACGGAAAGCGCATTCCGGAATATGCGCTCAGACTGGGATGCGGTTTCCGCGAGGGGGCGGTCGCGGAAACCGCATCCCAAAATTTGCGCTTGGAATGGGATGCGTTTTCCGCTGGCCCTCTATATGGAAAGCGCATCCCAGAATGGACGTCCAAACTGGGATGCGCTTTCCGCTGTCGAAGGTATGAGCTGCGGAGCAGCTGCTCGGCATAGGCCTATGCCTGCTGCCAGGTGTCGACAAGGTCCTTGGCTGCGGCATGGGGGTCGTCGGCGCTGCAGACGGCGCTTACCACAAAGAAGCCGTCGACGCCGGTGGCCTTAAGCTGCGGCAAGTCGGCCGTCTTAACGCCGCCACCCACCACGATGGGCACGGGGCTTGCCGCGTGGAGTGCGGCAAGGTCCTCAAAGCTCTTGGTGATGATAGAGCCGTCGGCCGCGCGTCCGCAGTCGCGCTTGGTCTCGGTCTCGTGGAGCGGGCCGATGCCAGGTAGTCGACCAGGCTCATGTCGGCGGTCTTGACGTACTCGAGCATCTCCTCGCAACGGGCCGAAAGGCCCACAATGGCATCGGGGCCCAGCAGCTTGCGGCAGACCTCGACGGGAATGTCGCTCTGGCCTACGTGCACGCCATCGACGGCAATGCCCTGCTCGCGCGCGGCAAGCACGCAGTCCAGACGGTCATCGATTAACAGGCGACCTGACCGGTCTTGCCGGCCTGTGCGATTGCCTGCGCGGCGTCGTCGGTCAGCGCAATGATCTCGCGGGCGCTTGCCACCTTGGAGCGCACCTGGATGCAGGTAAAGCCGGCGTCGAGTGCCTGGGCCACCACATCGCCCACGGGGCGTCCGAGGGTGTTTTCGGGGCCGAGTACCAGATAGGCCGAGATATCAAGGTTGTCGCGGATGCTCATTGTGCTTCCTCCTGCTTTTTGATCTGTGCTTCCATGCGCTTGAGTTTGCCGGTCATGGTGTCGGTAAATCCGGGTCGAATATCGGCTTTGAGCACGACTTCGGTGCGGATGCCCTTGCTCGCCAACACAAAGGTCGCGTCGCGCACGACCTGCATGACCTCGTCCCAGTCGCCCTCGATCTCGGTGAACATCGAGGTGGTGCGGTTGGGAAGGCCGCTCTCGCGAATGACGCGCACGACCTCGGCGACCTCGGCGGACAGCTCGTCGCCGGTGCCGCATGGGGCGATGGCCACGGCGACGAGCGTGTTCATGCCGGCATTGGTTGCGGGTTCGGACATGGCTTATGCCTCCTCGAGCTCGAGTCGGTTGTCGGCAATATCCTGGGCGGTTGCGCGGTAGAGCTCGTCGATAAAGGCGACCTTAAAGCTTGCCGGGGCATCGGCGACGGCGGCGGCACGCGTGCCGGCAACGTTGTAGACGGCGGTGCCGCAGACTGCTGCCGTAAACGGATCGGTAGCACAGGCGTACACGGCCAGCACGCCGCCCTGCGAGCAACCGCAGCCGGTGATCTTGGACATGAGCGGGCTGCCGCCGTGGGATTTGGCCACGGTCGTGCCGTCGGTAATCAGGTCGACTTCGCCCGAGACCACAACGGCGCCGCCGGTGTAGCGAGCGAGCGCCACGGCGGCATCGCGGGCGGCATCGACCGTGTCGGTGGTATCGACACCGCGCACGCGGCTCAGATCGGCTGCCTCGCCCTCAAGACCCCACAGGCCGGCAAGCGCGATGATCTCGGAGGCGTTGCCGCGCACGATGGCGGGCTTGTACTGCTTGAGCTCGTTTACCAGCTGGGTGCGCAGGCTGCCGATGCCCAGGCCCACCGGGTCGAGCACCCAGGGCTTGCCGGCGTCGTGTGCCGCCTTGGCCGCGCGGGGAATCGTCTGCTCGTAGATGGGGAAGAGCGTGCCCATGTTGAGATAGATGGCGCCGCCGCCGGCAACGAGCGCCTCGCCCTCGTCGGGCAGATAGACCATGGCGGCCGAACCGCCCACGGCGAGCTGCGCGTTGGCGACAAAGTCGATCGTCACCGTGTTGGTGATGGAGCCGGCCATCGGATTGGTGGCTCGAATCTCCTCTACGGCCTTGACCACGTTTTGCTTGAGCTGTTTCGAATCGATCACTGCACATGCCTCCTTGGCATAGAAAAGGGGCGCTGTGCATAGACAGCGCCCCTAAAAAGGCGGCATGCTCCCTACGCCAGCATTAACTGACAGGTTCAAAGGATTGGGCCCCATGCCCTCTCAGCCTTGTGGTTTGCACCGCCGGCACTCCCGCATCGAATCTGTTGTTCCCTATACTAGCGCATCGGTACAATGGTTACGATGAAAACGACTGGGGGACCCTATGATCAAACTTGTGCTGACCGATATGGACGATACGCTGATTCCGGCCGGGCATGACGGCGCCAGCGACTATGCCATCGAGGGCATTCATGCCATGCAGGCGGCGGGTCTGCACTTTGGTCCGGTTTCGGGTCGTCAGCCGTCTGCGATGGGCTGGATGTTTAAAAATCGTTCCGAGTGCTATTCGACCGGCGCATTCTGTAACGGCCAGGTCATGTTTGTCGACGGCGAGGCGGTCGCCTCGCGTGCGACCGATAGCGACGCACTAATGCGTTTAGCCGCCTATCTGGAAGAAGAAACCGACGATACCTATCTGAAGGTCTACAGCTTAGGTGATGACTTTTGGGATAACGATGCCTATTGCGTGACACGTGATGCCGAGCGTGTGCGTCGCGCTATGGAATCGGGCGGCAATGCGTGGCTCAAGGGCGAAGAGGCCCCGTGCCGCCCTGTCGTCGATGATGCGCCGGTGTTCAAGGCGAATATCTGGAGCGCCCGTTCGCGTGAGGAGCTCGCGGAGCTACGCGAGCGCGTTGCCGCCGAGGTGCCGGAGCTCTCGCTTGTGTTTCCCAACAACCGTGTGCGCCTGTTCGACATCCTTCCGGCTGGTTGGGACAAGGGCTGCGCTGCGCTGGAGCTGGCGCGCGCTTTGGGCCTAACGCCCGACGAGGTGGCCGTATTTGGCGATTCCGATAACGACCTGCCCATGATCGATGCCGTCCCCAACTCCGTTGCGGTCGCCAATGCCAACGAGGCCGTCACGGCTGCCGCACGCTGGCATATCGGCGCTGCGGCAGACGATGCGGTTGGCGCAGCGCTGCATCAGATTGCCGCCTGCGCCGCGACGGGGGAGATGCCGTCGTTTATGCGTCAGATGAGCACGACGGGTTTCGACGTCACGAACGTCTAGGGAGAAGGCTATGAAGCTTCAGCAGCTCAGGTATGTTGTCAAGGTTGCCGAATGCGGTAGCATCACCGAGGCCTCGCGCCGACTCTTTGTGTCGCAGCCTTCGATTACCGCGTCGATTCGCGACCTCGAAAACGAGATGGACGTGCGCATCTTTGAGCGCACCAACAAGGGCGTCATTGTGTCCGAGGAAGGCGAGACCTTCTTGGGCTACGCGCGCCAGGTACTCGACCAGGCCGACCTGCTCGAGGGCAAGTACAAGGGCGCATCCGAGCAGGTGCCGCACTTTAGTGTGAGCTGTCAGCATTATTCCTTTGCCGTTAACGCGTTTGTTGACGTGATCCGCGAGTTCGATGCCGCGCGCTACGACTTTACCCTGCGCGAGGAGCAAACCCACGAGATTATCGAGGACGTCGCGCACATGAAAAGCGAGCTCGGCATCCTGTATCTGTCGGAGCACAATCGCGAGGTCATCGAGCGCATGTTGGCGGCCAACGAGCTCGTGTTCGAAGGACTCTTCTGCGCTACGCCGCATGTCTTTGTGTGCTCCGACCATCCGCTGGCGGGTCGCTCGAGTGTGACGCTCGAGGACTTGGAAGACTACCCGTTCCTGTCCTATGAGCAGGGCAGCTACAACTCGTTTTACTATTCCGAGGAGCTGACCTCGACCTTTGAGCGCCGCAAGAATATCCGCGTGCGCGACCGTGCGACGCTGTTCAACCTAGCTATGGGCCTTAACGGTTACACGGTGTGTTCGGGCGTGATCAGCCATGAACTTAACGGCCCCGGCATTATCTCCATTCCGCTCGATGTAGACGAGTACATGGAGATCGGCATCATCACGCGCAAGAACACGACACTTACGCGCTACGGGCAGGCCTATATCGAAGCGATTCGTCAGCACATCTAGACTGCTGCGTTCTGCACGGGTCAAATCTCTTTATGGCAGTCCCAACTAATATAGGAAGCATCTATATCAAACTGTTATAAACGCATATTTTACGATGTCCATATGAGCGCTCATACTCTGTCCCAGTAAAGCAACCAATGCAAAGGGAGATATCTATGAGCACTTCGATTCAACCGAACGCGCCGTTTCGTGCCGATATCGTCGGCAGTTTTCTTCGTCCGCAGGCTGTAAAGGACGCCCGTGCCGCCTATGTCGCGGGTAAACTCGACGCTTCCGGCCTTAAGGCCGTCGAGGACGAGGCCATCCGCGACTTAGTGGCCAAGCAGAAGGCTGCCGGCCTGCAGGTGATTACCGATGGCGAGTTCCGCCGCAGCTACTGGCACCTCGATTTTATGTGGGGCCTCAACGGCATTGAGCGCCGCGCCTCGCGCACGGGCTACATGTTCCACGATGAGGAGACTACCGCCGACACCGCCGTGGTAACCGGTCCCATTAGCGGTGAGAATCATCCGTTCGTCGAGCACTTCAAATTTATCAAGTCGCTCGAGGGAGAGGGCCAGGTCGCGCGCCAGACCATTCCGGCGCCGATCCAGACGTTCTCCGAAGTCACACTCGACCGCTGCGATGGCCAGCAGGAGAGTCTGCACGCCGTCTACAAGACCGACGAAGAACTCGTCGATGCCATTGCCGCAGCATACCGCACCGTGATTGCTGACCTGTATGCCGCGGGCTGCCGCAACATCCAGTTTGATGACTGCACCTGGGGCATCTACTGCGATACCGATTTTGTTGCCAAAACCGGCATGAGCCCGGTCGACCTGCAAAAGGTAAGCGAGCTGGGCGTGGCGCTCAACAATGCCGCCATCGAGGGCAAGCCCGACGATCTGGTTATCAACACGCATGTATGCCGCGGCAACTACCACTCCACCTACGCTTTTGAGGGCGGCTACGACCCCATCGCGCCGTACCTGTTTGCGCATGAGGACGTTGACGCGTTCTATCTGGAGTTCGACACGCCCCGCGCCGGTGGTTTTGAGCCGCTCAAGTACGTTGCTCCCGGCAAGAAGGTCGTGCTGGGCTTGGTGACCACCAAGGCGGCAGAGCTCGAGAACGAGGATGTTATCGTCGAGCGCATCCGCGAGGCGGCAAAGTACGTGCCGCTCGAGAACCTGTATCTGTCTCCGCAGTGTGGCTTTGCCAGCTGCGAGATTGGCAATAAGCTGACCGAGGACGAGCAGTGGGCAAAGATTGCGCTGGTCAGGCGTATTGCCGAGCGCGTTTGGAAATAGCGCTAGCGTTTGCAGGTGGCGGCGCGTGCGAGGTACTGCATATCGCGTACAATGGTTCGGATCGTATCGTTCGGGCAGGTTATCCGATATGCCTGATCGCCCTTCCATTCGAAAGGACTTCCATGTCCCAATCCTCGACGCCCGCCGTCACCGATGCCATCTACGATGCATCGTCGCTCGGCCGTCCACGCATGTTCGTGTTGGGTTTGCAACACATGTTTGCGATGTTCGGAGCCACGGTGCTCGTGCCCGTGCTCACCGGCCTTTCCGTTTCGACGACGCTTCTGTTCGCCGGCATCGGCACACTGCTGTTTCATTTTCTATCGCGCGGTAAGGTGCCCGCGTTCCTGGGCTCGTCGTTTGCCTTTATCGCGGGTTATGCCGCCATTGCACCCAACGGCGAGGCCGAGCTTTTGCCCTACGCTTGTCTGGGCGTTGCCTGCGCCGGCCTGCTCTATCCGGTGCTGGCAGCGCTGTTCCGCGCCTTTGGCGCCAAGCGCATCATGCGCTTCTTCCCGCCGGTGGTGACCGGTCCCATCGTCATTTCCATCGGTCTGATCTTGGCAAGCTCTGCTATCGCCAACTGCCAGACCAACTGGTTTGTTGCTGCTATTGCCGTTGCCGTGATCATCATCTGCAACATTTGGGGCTGCGGCATGGTCAAGATCGTGCCGATTCTGCTGGGCGTTGTGGTGAGCTATGCCGTTGCGGCCGCGCTGGGCGAGGTCGACTTCTCTGGCGTCGCAGCCGCCCCCTGGGTTGGCTTGCCCGTCGTGTGGGACAACACCGTGTTTGCGCTCTTTGGACCGCAGTTCGATAGCAGTCTTGCCACGACGGCCATTATCACCATCATGCCACTGGCCTTTGCGACCATGATTGAGCACATTGGCGATATCTCCGCCATCGGATCGACTTGTGAGCGCAACTACATTGCCGATCCCGGCCTGCACCGTACCCTGCTCGGCGATGGCCTGGCGACCATCTTGGCATCGCTCTTTGGCGCTCCTGCCAATACGACGTATGGCGAGAACACCGGCGTGCTTGCCTTGACGCGTGTGTTCGACCCGCGTGTGATTCGCATTGCCGCCTGCTGCGCCATTGTGCTTTCGTTCTGCCCCAAGTTTGCTGCGGTGATTGCCGCCATGCCGGCATGCGTTATCGGCGGTGTGTCGCTCGTGCTCTACGGCATGATCAGCGCCGTTGGTGTACGTAACCTCATCGAGAACCAGGTTGATTTCCAGAACAACCGCAACGTGCTGGTGGCGGCTCTGGTGCTCGTGCTTTCGCTCGGCATTGCCTACAGTACCGCCGGTGCCATCGTGCTGGAGCTGGGCGGCGTGACGATTTCGCTTTCGGGCCTTGCCGTGGGCTCGCTGGTGGGCATTGTGCTCAACGCCATCCTGCCAGGTAATGACTTTGAGTTCGATACTTCCGAGCTTGAGGAGACTGCTGAATAGTAGCTGCGTTCAGCCAAATTAAAAATGGCGTCCATGCGTATGTACGCGTGGGCGCCATTTTTAATGCGTCAGTATCCAGTGGATGCCGCGCGCCATGCGCAGGTCAGTTTGGGCAAAGTGATTGCCGGGGTTGAGCTCCAGCATTGTTGGAATGTCACGCTCGATAAACAGCTCTTCCATCGCGCGCGTATCGTCGAGTACGTGCCGCATCATGCGGTTGGGCGTCTTGGTTTCCTTTTTACCGAGTGACAGATAGACGGCGTCGGGCGTAGCTGTCATCGTGCGCTCGCGCGCGTAGTCGATAAAGCCGGGGAACCACAGCGACCCCGATGCACTTGCCGCGCGCTCAAAGACATCTGTTTGCCAAAGTGCCCACAGTGCAAAAAGACCCGCCAAGGAGTAGCCGGCAACGCCGCGCCAGGCGGGCGGTTGCGGGAGCGATGATTCGGCCTCTGGGATTATCTGCTTCAACAACTCGTCAAGAAAACCAGCGGCCTGTCCACCAAAGGGCTCGGCATCGCGCACGGTTCCGTCGCATCCCCAGGGGCTCAGCTCGCGATTCCAGTTGAGGCTGCCAATGCCGACAAGCGTGAAGGGCGGGCAGTTGAGCTCTCGGCAGCGTTCATAAACCTCCGTGCCATCGCCCATGACCACGGGAAGATAGATGACTGGTGCGCTTTCGGCATGCTGTGCATGAACGGTTATCTGCTTTTGATGCGCTTCCATGACGGGCTTCTCTCGGCGTTGTGATATCGACGGCCCCCATTGTCGCACGCCGGCTCATGCAGGTTGGGCTAGACCAAAGACAATCTCGTGCATACCCTGCGGACGCATATGGAAAACGCACCGCCGGAGGGGAGCTCGGCGGTGGCGTTGTTAAACGGTGCTGGGACTCGGGGCCTTCGCGGGAGCTGCCATGTGCGCAGAGGCGTCTAAGAGCGCTTGCGGCTCGCCATGGTGCCTGCGGCGATAGCGGCTGTTCCCGCAAGGACGGTTGCCACGATGGCCGCACCCGAGGTGTCGCCGGTTGCCGCGAGCACGCCGGTAGTCTTGGCTTTCGTGATTGAAGCCGCAACGGCCTTGGTCGGCTTTGAGCCTCAGGCTTGGGGTTCTGCTTGGACTCCGCGGGCTTGCTTTCTGCGGGCTTGGTCTCGTCGGGCTTGGGGTCTTCCGGCTTGGCTACCTCGGGAGGTGCGATGACCATGCTCTTGGCGACAGCTTCGTTATAGGGGGAGTCGATCACAGCGTCGCCCGTGCCGATGGCTTGGCCTGCCTCGTAGATGCCGTCACGGAGCTTGCGATAGTCAATGACCTTGCCGCCTTCGGGCGTCTGGATGGCGGCGTTCTCAATCTTGATGGTGCCGATTGTCTTGCCGTCAGCGCTCATGGCACGGGCAAAGATTGCCGCTGTATCTCCTTCGGCCGTTACCTTGCTGCGGATGATCGAGATGACTGCGGGTGTGACGCCCTCGCTGGTCTGGGCGATGATGCCGATGTTCTCGCCTTGGGGCTCGGGGCTCGTCTCACCATCTTGGTTTTCGCTGTAGGGGATGGGGCCGTCGCCGTTCTCGACATAGCGGGCTATGGCCTTGACAACGGAGTCGCTGATGTAGATGTGGCCACCCTCCTCGTTGGGTCGATCGTTTCTGGTGGAGAATGCAGCCGAAACCTCGCCTTCCGCAAACGCGTCCACGGTGGAGCCGTTCTTGACGACGATATCGTCTTGGTAGGTGAAGAGGGCAATGGCGCCACCGTATCTGCCTTTACTTGCGCGGACTGTCACGTTTGCATGATCGAGTGTGATGCCCTTGTGGGCATAGACGCCATATTCAACACCGTTTGCGTTGAGGGAGGCGTTTGTGGCTGCGAGGCTGCCCTTGGCCTCGACGGCGGCGTCTTTCTCGGAGCTCGCCTTGACCTGGCTGCCGTCCGAGATATTGATGTTGCCGCCGCTCCAAATGGCCTCACCATCAGCTGAGCTTGCCTCGACTGTGCCGCCACCCTTGATGGTGAGGTTCTTGTCGGTTCCGATACCCTTGTCCTTGGTAGCCCTGGCGGTGACGGCCCCGCTGTCGTCAATCGTGATATTGCCGTTTGCCTGATGCCATCCGATACGCCCGTGGCGTTGACGTTGCCCGAACCTTTGATAGCGAGATCGCCCTCGGCGTCGATGGCATCAAACCCAGCGCTCGTGGCGTTGACGGATCCGGCTCCGTCGATGTTGATATTACCCGTGGAGAGGATAGCGTCCTCAGTGGATGTCACGCTGAGCGTGCTGCCCGCGTCGCCTTGGATATTGAGCTCGGCGTTCTCATTCTTGCCATGAGAAGCCTTGATGCCTTCGATCCAGTCGGCAGTGACGATGTTGTTTCCCGAGTAATTCACGTTGAGCTTGCCTGCGGCCTGGATCTCGCCGCCGTTATAGTTGTTGAGCTTCAAGTCGTCGGCGCCGTCCCACGACCAGGTGCCGGTCTCGTTGCCCGCCGCAGTGCCGGCGTTGTATTTGGTTTCGCCGACCTTGACCCATTCCGCCGCGAGCGAGACGCTCGGCATGAGCAGCGAGCTCACCGTGAGCGCGCACACGGCGCCTACGACGATGCGGCGCGTCACGCGGCGCCAGCTGCTGTGCGCGAGTCCTATGCGACGGCGAACGTCGGGTTCGGCAACATGGGTTCCGGCGGTAGTGTCATTGCGTTTGGGGGTCGTGAACAAGGCTGCCATGGTTGCTCCCGTTCTCATAGGCCTATACGGCTAGATTCAGCATATCTGCAGGATGTAGCCGGCGGTAGTGCCGTTTGGAGGGCAAAATGTCCAAAATCCGGAAGAGGAATAAGCTGCGCACCTACGCGTTGTCGGGCATTAATCACAAAGCGCGGAGCCGCCTGTTGCGACTCCGCTCGCGTGTGCGCCATACGAGTGCAAACAGGAAACGCCACCGCCGGAGGGGAGCTCGGCGGTGGCGTTGCTAAACGGTGCGCGGACTAGGCGGCTTTAAAAGTGTCGGTTCGTGTATGAAGGGCGTCTATGAGCGCTTGCGGCTCACCACGGCGCCGCGGCGATGGCGGCTGTTCCCGCAAGGGCGGCTGCCACGATGGCTGCGCTCGAGGCGTCGCCGGTCGCTGCGAGTTTGCCGGCGATCTTGGCTCCCGTGACTGCAACTGCAACGGTCTTGGTCGTCTTCGCGCTCTTAGACTTGGAACCCGGCTTGGTCTCGCCGGGCTTTTCCCCGGGTTTGGTCTCTTCGGGAGGCGCGATGACCGTGCTCTTGGCGACAGCTTCGTTATAGGGGGAGTCGATCACAGCGTCGCCCGTGCCGATGGTTTGACCCGCCTCGTAGACGATGCCGTCGCTGAGTTCTTCCTTGTTGCGATAGTCAATGACCTTGCCGCCTTCAGGCGTCTGGATGGTGGCTCCTTCGATTTCGATGGTGCCAATCGCCTTACCATCCGCGCTCATGGCAAGGGCGAAGATTGCCGCCGTGTCTCCCTCGGCCGTGACCTTGCTGCGGAGAATCGAGATGGTCGCGGGCGTGATGCCCTCCTTGGTCCGGGCAAAGATGCCGAAGTTCACGCCCCTGCGCTCAGGGGCGATCTCGCCATCCTGGTCTCCACTGTAGTGGTCGGGGCCGTCGCCGCCGGTCTCGGCATAGCGGGCTATGGCCTTGACAACGGAGTCGCTGATGTAGATATGGCCACCCGCTTCGCCGGAGTAGAAATTACTGGTGGAGATTGCAACCGAGAACCTGCCTTCTGCGAGCGCATCCACAGTCGAGCCGTTCTTGATGACGATGTCGTCCTCATCGGTGAAGAGTGCGCTGACTTCCCCGCCATCTGAGCTTGCGCGGACCGTCACGGTCGCGCCATCGAGCGTGATGCCCTTGTAGACATAGATGCCATACCCAACGCCACTTGCGTTGAGGGAAGCGTTCGTGACCGTGAGGCTGTTTTTACCGTCGATGGCGGCGTCTTCCTCGGAGCTTGCCTTGACCTGGCTGCCATCCGAGATCTCGATGTTGCCGTCGGCCCAAATCGCATTGTCTTTGATAGAGCTTGCCTCTACCTTGCCGCCGCCCTTTATGATGAGGTTCTCGTTAGCATCGATACCCTGATCCTCGGTGGCCTTGGCGGTGACGGTTCCGCTGTTGTCGATCGTGATGTTGCCGTCGGCCCTGATGCCATCCGAATCGCCCGTGGCGTTAACGTTTCCCGAGCCCTTGATGGCGACATCGCCCCCGGCATCGATGGCATCGTGCTCGGTGCTCGTGGCGTTGACAGTGCCAGCGCCGTCGATGTTGATGTTGCCGACGGAAGTGATGGCGTCACGAGAAGATGCCACGTTGAGCGTGCTGGACGCGTCGCCTGAATATTAAGCTCGGCGTTCTCGTTCGCGCCATCCTTAACCTTGATGCCGCGGCCGTCGTCGTTAGTGACGGTGTTGTTGCCCTCGTAGCTCACGTTGAGCTTGCCCGCTGCCTCGATCGCGCCGCCGTTATAGCCGTTGAGCTCATGTCGTCGGCGCCGTCCCAGGCCCAGGTGCCGGCCTCGTCGCCTGCTGCAGTGTTGTACTGAGTGCCGCCGACGTTGACCCACTCGGCCGCGAGTGAGACGCTCGGCATGAGCAGCGAGCTTGCCGTGAGCGCGCATACGGCGCCCACGACGATGCGGTGTGTCACGCGGCGCCAGCTGCCGTGTGCGAGCAGCGTGCGACGGCGTGCGTCGGGCTCGATAAAATGGGCTCCAGAGGTTTTGTCATTGCGCTTGGGGGTCGTGAACAGGGCGGCCATGGTTGCTCCCATCCTCATAGGGCCTATGCGATTACGCCCAGCATATCTGCAGGATGTAGCCGGCGGTAGTGCCGTTTGGAGGGCAAAATGTCCAAAACTTGGGAAGCAATACATCGCGCGTCCGTGCGTTGCCTGGCTTTAAAAGAAAAGCGCGGAGCCGCTCGATGCGACTCCGCGCTTTTGTGTTCTGCTTTGGCAGACTGTGCCGTTACGCCACGAAGAAGTAGACGAGGAAGGCAAGGGCTGCAATCCACATGAGCGGCTTGATCTTGGAGGCCTCGCCCTTAAAGAGCGCGACGATCACGTAGGCGATAAAGCCCAGGCCAATGCCGGCAGAGATGGAGTAGGTGAAGGGTACGCCGGCGACAATCATGAACGCCGGGAAACCCTGCGACACGTCGGACCAGTCGATCTCGGAGGCCTCGCTCATCATGAGGTAGCCAACGTAGACCAGAGCACCGCAGGTGGCGGCGCTGGAAACGATGGTGACGATGGGGGAGAAGAACGCGGCGAGAATGAACAGCACGCCGGTGGTGACGGAGGTGAGGCCCGTGCGGCCACCGTCGGCGGCGCCGGAAGTGGACTCGACGAAGGTGGTGATGGAGGAGACGCCCATGAAACCGCCCACAGCAGCGGCGGCGGAGTCGACGATCAGGATCTCCTTGATATTCTCGACGTTGCCGTCGTCGGTGAGGAACTCGCCCTGCTTGGCCACGGCCATCGCGGTGCCCATGGTGTCGAAGAAGTCACTCATGAGCAGCGAGAACGAGATGACGAGGAGCGTGGGGTCGGTAAGGACCTTGACGATGGCGGGCACGCCGCCGGCGTCGGCGATGGGGCCGCCGATGCTCGAGAAGTCGAGCGGGGCGATGATGCCGGTCGGAGCCTGGGTCACACCCAGGGGGATACCGGCGATAACGGCGACGATGATGCCGATGAGCAGCGAGCCGGGGACGTTGCGGCAGGCGAGGGCGACCGTCACCAGGATGGAGATGATGCCGACGATGAAGGTGGGGGAGGTGATGTCGCCCAGACCGACGAGTGTACCGGCGCCAGCGGTGATAATGCCGGCATCGCACAGGCCAATCATGGCGATGAACAGGCCCAGACCCACCGAGATGGCGTGACGCAGGACAACCGGGATGGCGTCCATGATGGCCTCGCGCAGGCCACAAAGCACGAGCAGCAAGATGACGACGCCCTCAAGGAAGATGACGCTCATGGCCACGTGCCAGTCACCGCCGCAGACGGTGGTGGTGATTCCAGCGATCATCGCGTTGACGCCTAAGCCCGACGCGCAGGCGAGCGGGCGGTTGGCGAAGATGCCCATGCAGATGGTCATGATGCCGGCGCCCAGGCAGGTGGCGCAGGCGAGCGCTCCCGCATCGATGCCAGCGCCCGAGAGCACCGCGGGGTTGACGGCGATGATGTAGGCCATCGCCAGGAATGTTGTCAGTCCAGCGCGGAGTTCGGTCCCGATTGTGGACTTGCGCTCACTGACGTGAAATAGTTCGTCCATGCATACCCTTTCCTTGTTCGGCCCCGAGTTTAGGCCGATTGACACGAACTCACCCACTATATCGCCTTTGTGAAGTTGGTGTTCCTCACATGTTGATGTTCGGCGGTTTGTAACGGACGGGCGGTATCTTTCGCATGAAATTGTGTAGGTACCGTATACTTAAGCGGTTACAACGACCCCTATGGAGGAACGTATGATTAAAGAGCTCTGCCGCGACGAGGCTATCCTGTCTCAGCGTTGCGAGGTTGCGACTGTCGAGGACGAGTCGGTCGCTCAGGATCTGATTGATACCATCAAGTCGCTCGATGATGCCGGCTGCTTGGCCGCCAACCAGATCGGCGTCACCAAGAAGGTCTGCGTCTATCTGGACGACGCCGGCGAGCCCCACGTACTCTACAACCCCCGTCTGGTGTTTGGCCTGGGCGCCAGCAAGATGGAGGAGAGCTGCCTGACGCACGAGGAGGTCACCAAGTCCACGCGCTATATCAAGTGCAAGGTTGCTTATGACGTGATCGTTGACGGCAAGATGCGCGAGCGCAAGCAGGACTTCGTCGGCTTCGAGGCGCAGATGGTCCAGCATATGATCGATCACTGTCTTGGAAAGTTGGTCTAAGGGGACCAAAGCACCACACTTCGTCTCTTATGGTCCGGGCGTGACATTGTTGCC
The DNA here is from genome assembly GCA_027669525.1 of Coriobacteriaceae bacterium AM48-5. Classification (GTDB taxonomy): domain Bacteria; phylum Actinomycetota; class Coriobacteriia; order Coriobacteriales; family Coriobacteriaceae; genus Collinsella. The sequence goes on from JAQEDJ010000012.1 coordinate 43,330, forward strand.
ATGTCCGGGCTTTTGTGTTTAGCGCCTTTTTGTTTGGTGACAATAACCTTAGCAGGAACGTAAAGCTAGGAGGCGCTATGTGTACGAGCATTCGATTTACCGATAATTCTGGCCACATGTATCTAGGCCGCAACCTCGACTGGAGCTTTGACTACGGCCAACAGGTTCGCGTGATGCCGCGCGGGTTCCACATTCCGTATTCGTTTATCGACGACGCGACAGCGGCACACGCGGTGATCGGTATGTGCATCGATTACAAGAACTATCCCATGTTTTTCGATTGCGGTAACGATGCGGGTCTGGCTGTGGCGGGGCTCAACTTTCCCGGTTATGCCGAGTATGCCAAGGGGCCGGTTGATGGAAAGACCAATATCGCGGCCTATGAGTTTCCCCTGTGGGTGGCAGCGACGTTCTCGACGGTCGATGAGGTCGAGGCCGCGCTGCGCGATACGGTGATTGTTGCCAAATCTGCAGGAGAGGGGCTGGGCGTGTCGCTGCTCCATTGGATTATCGGCGACAGCCAGCGCAGCATCGTGGTCGAGATGATGGCTGACGGCCTGCATGTATACGACGATCCGGTCGACACCCTTGCCAATCAGCCCACCTTCCCGTGGCACATGGAAAACCTGCGCACCTATATCACGGCCACAAGCGATTTTCCGCAGACGGCGACATGGCGTGGCGCCGAGCTCAAGCCTATGGCGCGGGTGCCGGCATGCGCGGTATTCCGGGTGACTGCTATTCGCCGAGCCGTTTTGTAAAGGCGTCGTACCTCAATGCCAATTACCCGCAAAAGGAGAGCGAGACCGAAAACGTCGTCCGCATGTTCCGTTCACTCGAGGGCGTGGTGATGATTGAAGGGGCGTCCAGGATGGGCGATGGCAAGTTCGAGAAGACTATCTATACCGGATGCTTTAGCGCGCGCACGGGCAATTATTACTACGCGATGTATGGGGATCCGTCGATTCGCTACGTGAGCCTGATGGATGCCGAGGGCGCGAGCCCCGATAGGCTCGTGGTTCCCGAGCCGCGTCGTTCGTAGCCGATAGCTTTACTGCAATGCAAAGCGGCCTGCATCTCCCGTGAGGTGCAGGGCCGCTGTCGTTGATACGCGACGTCGCTAGAAGTTGGCGTCGTTGAGTTGTTCGCTCTCGAGGCCGTCGAGCTGTTGCTGTTCGGGCGTATCGGCGACGCTCTCGAGCAACTCGGTGGGGTCGACGTTCATGTTCCTGCCGGCTTCGTTGCCGTTGACCAGGTCGTCCGAGAAGATATCGACTTCCATTTCCTCGGCTTCCTCGATCTGGACTTCGAGCGGCACATGGGTGCGTACGAGTTTGACCGCCGGGCGCATGCGGGCAAAGAGGGGCACGTACTCGATGATGATGGCCGAGTTCTCAAGACCGTACCAGCGTGCCGGGCTTCCGCAGGCGCGGCGGACGGCGTACTTGATGGCCATCACGCGGTGGTCGTTGCGGTTGATGTCCGTTTCGGGGGCAAGCATCTTGCGCAGCATGCAAAAGCGGAAGTCGCCCACGTTGCCGCGTGTCTCGTAGATGGAGTAGGTGTGATGCTGCGGCGGCAGCTCGCCCGATGCCATCAAGTCGCCGACGATCTGGCGCAGATAGGCGTTGATGCGCTGGTTGACCTTAAAGCCCAGGTCCAGGCGTACGCGGAACAAAAAGTCCGTGCCAAAGGTCTCGACGGAATACTCGTGCGTATAGGGCTCATCGGTAACGTGTACGTTGATGAACCAGTATGCCTTGGCGCGCTTGGGATGTTTGTCCAGGATGGAATAGAGCACGTCGCGGTCGAGTGTGAGCGGGTCGGGGCTGTTGGTGAGAAATACCAGATTGTCGGCGAGCACGGGATAGGTCTCGTCATTGCGCAGGCGATTGAGCTGGTCGATGTACTTGGAGACGGGCAGCAGAATCGTCTGCGTGCGCTCGATGGCGGTGCCGCGACGCCACACATACATAAGGCCAAACAGCAGTGCGGCCAAGAAGATCATCACATAGCCGCCGTCAAAGAACATGGTGAGGCACGAGGCGAAAAAGCACAGCTCAATGGCGCCGAAGAGCAGGGCGAAGACGCAGGCGCCCAGCTTGTGCTTGAGAATGCCGGCGATATAGCTCGTCAAAAGCGTGGTGGTCATAAGCATGGTCACGGTAATGGCGAGGCCGTAGGCACTCTCCATGCGCTCGGAGTTTTGGAACAGCAGCACGATGAAGATGCAGCCGACCCACATGATGTTATTGACGAGCGGAATATAGAGCTGGCCCTTGGTGTCGCTGGGGTAGTGGATGCGCAGGTGCGGCATAAGGTTGAGACGCGTTGCCTCGGATACCAGCGAGAACGAGCCGGTGATGAGCGCCTGTGAGGCGATGATGGCCGCCACGGCCGAAAGCACGATGGCAAAGGGGCGTAGGGGCTCGGGGAGCATCATATAGAACGGGTTGACGATATCCATCGCGAGCATCTGGGGGTTGGAGTTATTGGCGAGTAGCCAAGCTCCCTGACCCAGATAGTTGAGGATAAGGCCGCCTTAACAAATGGCCAGGATGCATAGATGTTTGCCTTGCCCACGTGGCCCATGTCCGAGTAGAGCGCTTCGGCACCGGTTGTCGACAGGAAGACAAAGCCGAGCACCATAATGCCCGAATGGTTGATGGGCGAGAACAGGAACATAATGCCGCGGATGGGGTTGAGCGCGCGCAAGATGGACAGGTTGTCGAGCATGTTGAACAGACCGGCGCCTGCCAGGAACAGGAACCACAGCGTCATGAGCGGGCCGAAGAGCTTGCCGATTGACGAGGTACCGGCGCGCTGCATGGCAAATAGGCCGCAGATAATGATGATGGTGATGATGATGACGTTGGTCTGGCCGTCGCCCAGCAGCGCATGGCCCCATTCGATGGTGCGCAGACCCTCGATGGCTGTGGTGACCGTGACGGCGGGGGTGAGGATGCCGTCGGCAAGCAGTGCCGCACCGCCGATCATGGCGGGCAGAATCAGCATGGTGCCACCTTGCGTACGAGGCTGAACAGGGCGAAGATGCCGCCTTCGTTGTGGTTGTCGGCCTTCATGGCGATTATCACGTACTTGACCGTGGTCACGAGCGTCATGGTCCAGATGACGAGCGAAAGCGCGCCCAGGATCATGTCCTCGCTGACGGTACCGATGCCGCCGTTGTTGGCGACGATTGATTTCATGGTGTACATGGGGCTCGTGCCGATGTCGCCATAGACGACGCCGAGCGTTACGAGCAGCATGCCAGCGGAGAGGGGGATGGCTCCGTGCCCGCCTTGCCCGCGCTGGTCTTGGAGGTTTGCCTCCAGTTTGTTGTGTGCCACGAGGACTCCCTTAGACATCCGGTTATCTGTCTAGGACAAAAAACTTTATGCCGTCTTTATACATACAAGAGCAGTTTGGCACATCGGGTTATTTTAGACAATAATCCTCAGCTGGGGATTATTTATCTACGCAGGTAGCATTTCAAAGCAGGGGCTTTTAAGCACGTGCTGTCTGGGCGATGCCAGCCTTGGCGTTTGCGCGTTTGCCGGCGAGTTCGCAAAAAATCGCGCCGCCGATGATAAGCGCGGCGCCCATCAGGCGGACCGGTGTTATGGCTTCACCCAAAAGGGCGGCCGAGAACACGACCGCCGAAAGCGGCTCGAGGTAGCCGACGACGGCGACGGTCTGGACGGGCAGCTTGGCGACGGCGCTAAAGTAGAGCAGGCAACCAATGCCGGTGTTGACGACGCCGAGCATAGCGACGGCGCGCCAATCAATGCTGGCGGCGACGCCGGCGGACGGGAACGAGGGAGCGCCCTGCGTGATGAGCGTGAGGGCCAGTGCGGTCACAAAGGCGGCGCTCACTTGGAGTGCGGAGTTCTCGAGGCCCTCGATGTGCGGCGCACCCTTGCTGGCGATGACCATCAATGCATAGCAGAAGGCCGAGGCGATTCCACAGACGATGCCCGCAATGGGCATATTGCCGCCTAGACCTTGCGCTGCAATGAGAAAAGCACCGCAGGCGACGGCGACAAAGCCAGCGATTTTGCCGCCGGTCAGCTTTTCGCCAAAAATGAGCGGGGAGAGGGCCATAACGATGATGGGGCCACAGTAATACAACAGCGAGGAGATACCAACGCCGATCGTCTGATAGGCGCGGAACAGGAAAATCCAGCTGGCGCCCAGCGCGGCGCCCGAGACGATGAGCGCTGCGGCCTCGCGGGGGCGAGACGGAGCCTGCAGGTTATGGCACTTGGTTATGAAGAGGATGGCGGCAAGGGTGAGAGCGCCCAAAAACGTGCGCAACAGTACGATATCGGAGCTCGGCAGCGCGATGGCAGCGGCGATGATGCCGTTGGAGCCAAACAATAGCAATGCTGCTAAGTACGTAAACAATCCGTTGTTCATGTGCTGACATCCCCTCTATATCCGAGCATGTTCACTATGGGTGAACTGGCTTTAGAAGAAAAGCGAATATAATGCATGGATAACATGACAAAAACTCATGTAAAGGTGGAGGGGTGCCGTGGAAACGAATATTCAAAAGATGCAGGTGCTGCTCGAGACCGTGCGGGCCGGCAGTTTTACGCGCGCCGCCGAGCGGCTGAGCTATTCGCAGTCGGGCGTGAGCCGCATGGTGGGCGACCTTGAGACCGATTGGGGTTTTAAGGTGCTCGACCGCAGCCGCGAGGGTGTGGTGCTTTCTGCCGATGGGCGGCAGATCATGCCGGCGGTTGAGGCGCTCTGCGAGGAGTTTGGCCGCCTGCAGCGACACGTGGACGAGATGCGTGGGCTCATGCGCGGCAAGATCTGCATTGGTACGTTTTCGAGTGTGGCGACCCATGTACTGCCGCCGGTGATTGCGCGCTTTCGCGCCGATCATCCGGATGTCGATTACGAGCTGCTGATGGGTGATTACTCCGAGATTGAGCAATGGGTGGCGGAAGGCCGCTGCGACCTGGGCTTTATTCCGCGCGAGCCACGCGGCGCCGGCATGGCGTCGCGACCGTTGGTGCAAGACGAGTTGATGGCCGTGGTGCCAGCGGACTCCTCGCTTGCCACGGCGGAGGTCGTTTCTCTTGCCGATTTAGCCAACGAGCAGTTTATTCTGCTAGAACGCGGCACTGATGACGAGATTACGCCGCTATTCCGTCGGGCGGGGCTGGCGGTGCGCTCAAAACTGTCGACTTGGGATGACTATGCGATTATGGCTATGGTCGAGGATGGCCTGGGCGTGAGCATTCTTCCCGCGCTCATCTTGCGTCGCTGCCAGTTCGATGTTGCTGTGCGTCCGCTCGAAGGGCATCCCCATCGGCAGATCAACGCCATATATCGAACGGCCGATGTTTCGCTTGCCGCCGCTCGTTTCCTCGAATACCTCTAAATGCGTGCACGTCGTTATCGCCTTGGGATAAATCTCGAGGTCTTGCTCATTTTATTTTTGAAATTGAACTTTTCGAAATAGCACGGCGCTATACTGCTGCCTAAATTGAACTCAGGTTCAATTCGTGTCCTATAAATTGAACTTTGCCAGCAAGGAGGTTCCTGTGGCCCAAGAGACGTTTAGCGATCGCCTGCGACAGGCTATGTCCGATCGCGACGTTCGCCAGTCGGACGTGATCCGCGCATCGGAGATGCTCGGCAAAAAACTCGGCAAGAGTCAGATGAGCCAATATGTGAGCGGCAAGACGATTCCGCGGCGTGATGTGGCAGAGCTGCTCGCCCGTATTTTGGAGGTCGATGTTACCTGGCTGCTCGCCGGTGACGCCGATCAAGGCGAGACGTCCTCGTCCCATAACGTTGCCAAATTCGAACCTAGTCCTTCAGCTCAAATTCCAAGGAGCACCACCATGCGTACTTTTTCTAAATCCACCAAGCTCGATAACGTCCTGTATGACGTGCGCGGTCCCGTCGTCGACGAGGCTGCCCGTATGGAGGACGAGGGCGAGCGCATCCTCAAGCTCAACATCGGTAATCCGGCGCCCTTTGGTTTCCGCACGCCCGATGAGGTCATTAAGGACATGCGCCAGCAGCTGCCCGACTGCGAAGGCTATTCCAACTCGCGCGGCCTGTTCTCCGCGCGCAAGGCGATCATGCAGTACTCGCAGATCAAGGGCCTGCCCAATGTTCAGATGGAGCACATCTACACGGGCAACGGCGTGTCCGAGCTCATCCAGCTTTCGATGAACGCGCTGCTCGACAATGGCGACGAGATTCTGATCCCCAGCCCCGACTATCCGCTCTGGACGGCGTGCGCAACCCTTGCCGGTGGTCATCCCGTGCACTATCTGTGCGATGAGCAGGCGGATTGGTATCCCGACCTGGAGGATATGGAGTCCAAGATCACGAGCGCGACCAAGGCCCTCGTCATCATCAACCCCAACAACCCCACGGGTTCCGTCTATCCGCGCGAGGTGCTCGAGGGCATCGTCGAGGTTGCACGCAGGCATCAGCTGATGATCTTTGCTGATGAGATCTACGACCGCCTGTGCATGGACGGCTACGAGCACGTCTCGATTGCCTCGCTCGCTCCCGATCTGCCCTGCGTCACCTTTAGCGGTCTGTCCAAGTCGCACATGATCGCGGGCTATCGTATTGGCTGGATGGTGCTTTCGGGCAACCAGCGCTGCATGAGCGACTTCATCATGGGCATCAACATGCTCTCTAACATGCGCCTGTGCTCTAACGTACCGGCTCAGTCGATCGTCCAGACGGCACTCGGCGGCCATCAGTCGGTCAACGACTACATCCGCCCCGGCGGTCGTGTCTACGAGCAGCGCAACTTTGTGTACGAGGCGCTCAGCAAGATCGACGGCATCTCGGTGGTCAAGCCGCGTGCGGCGTTCTATATCTTCCCCAAGATGGATGTTAAAAAGTTCAACATCACCGACGACGAGCAGTTTGCCCTCGACCTGCTGCACGAGAAGAAGATCCTCATCACGCGTGGCGGCGGCTTTAACTGGGGCGAGCCGACCACTTCCGCATCGTGTACCTGCCGCGCATGGAAGTGCTCAAAGAGTCGCTCGAAGACCTCGCCGACTTCTTTGACCATTACCGTCAATCGTAGGGGATTAGGTGTCTGCCGCCACAAGAATCGAGGCGTAGCAGGATAGACATACGACAGCGAGCGAGCCGCATTTGCGCCAAGGTGACGTGAAATGAGAGGGCGCTGACCTTTTGGTCGCGCCCTCGAAATTGAACGTCAGATTGGCGTGAATGCGGCTCGCGCAGCGTCAAGTGGTCCGCCGTTCGGTAGAACGGCGGAACTAGATCACAATTCCGTTGCAGTGGTCGATTTCGTGTTGGATGATCTCGGCGGTGTAGCCCGAGAAGTTTTTGATGCGGTGGACAAAGTTCTCGTCCAAATACTCAACCTTAATGCGGCGATAGCGGGTGCAGGGACGCTCACCGGCCAGCGAGAGGCATCCTTCGCTCGTCTGGTAGGCGTTGACCTGCTCAAGAATCTGCGGGTTGTACATAAGCAGCGCCCTGTTGCCGTCCTTTACGCAGATGATGCGCTTGCGTACGCCGATCATGTTGGCGGCAAGCCCCACGCACTCGTGCTCGTGTTCGTGCAGCGTGTCCAGAAGATCCTGCCCGGTCGCGGCGTCGTCGGGCCCCGCGTCTTCGGAAGGCAGGCGCAAAAAGAACTCGGATTTCATGATGGGCTTAATCATGGCGGGCTCCTTAAGGTGGATGCGTTTGGTTCAGGCCATGATACCGCGACATGTCGCATTAATGTGTGCACATAGATTCTGCAGCTAGATTGGATGGCGACACCATAAACTAATGGACGTTTTGCCGAGAGGCATGAATGTTTAAAGCGCAAAGAGTGCGCGACGGGCCCCGCGAATGGGGCGATGATGCCCGAGAGGGCCAAGAAGGAGTCTCATGTCCGAGAACGAAGAGATCATGAACGAGACCGAGAACGAGACCATGGCTGCCGAGGTTGAGGCAGTCGAGACCGTGGAGACCGAAGCTGCCGAGGTTGAGGCTGCTGACGAGGTTTCTGCCGAGGAGGAGGCCGAGGTTGTCGAGGCCGCCGCTGATTACGATGACGAAGAGCTGATGGACAAGATGCAGAAGGCCGCCCGCCTGCTGCGTAGCCGTCGCTTTGCTATTTCCAAGGAGGAGGAGGCCAAGGCCGAGCGCATGGCGAACATCGAGCGCGCCATCAAGCTCCTTGACCTCAAGCCCAAGATGGAGCAGAAGGAAATGTCCGACCTGCTGGGCATGCGCCTTCGTGAGCTCGATGGCCTGATGGCCGAGGCCGAGGCTGCCGATCTGGTCGGCCGCATCGACGACGCCGAGGGCGATATGCGCAAGATTGTCGTCTTCGCTGCCGAGGATGCTGCTGAGGGCCTGGTCGAGCTTGCCAACAAGAAGGAGAAGCTCCTGCCCGAGCTTTCTTACGAGGAGGCCACCGAGCTGATGGCCGCTCTCGATAAGGTCATCGCTCCGCTCGTCGCCATGGGCCTGGACGAGGACCGCGGTCCTCGCGGTGGCCGTGACGATCGTGGCGGCCGTGGCGGCGACCGTGGCGGCCGCGGCGGCTTTGGC
>JAQEDJ010000120.1 GCA_027669525.1 Coriobacteriaceae bacterium AM48-5
CGGTCTGCTATCGGCTGTAGATAAGTTCATCCTCATCGGGCGACTACAAGCAGTTGCCAGCCGTCGTAGATAAGTTCATCCTCATCGGGCGACTACAAGCAGTTGCCAGCCGTCGTGCAGCAGAGCGAGAAGGATTCGGGCATTCCTACCATCAACGACAGTCAGAAAGGGGGTGTCATCGATAGTGAGTATCCTGCAGGACATCTGCCTCACCAACTGCCGCAACTCCCTCTTCGAGCGCCTGATCAGATGGGAAGACCACGAGGAGCGCACCGAATTTATCGGCATCCTGCGCCGCCAGGGAAGAATGCACCCGGAAATTGCCGAGTTCCCTAACCGAATGTTCTATCGCCGGGAGCAGCTGGAGCCCGTACCTTGTCCGCATCAGTTGGAGCCGGAACTGTCGTACCACCCTCCCATCAGAAGATTCACTCGATGACCTGCTGAAGGAACACCGCATGATCTTCCTCCCTTCCAGATTCTGCAAGGAACCGAATGTGTCGGACAAAATCAATGCCAACGAGGCAGAAATCGTAGTGGATATGCTTCGCCGCATCCACCGTTTCTACGGCGACAGGTTTGATGCCCAGAAGACGGTGGGCGTCATCGTACCCTATCGCAACCAGAAGACGGTGGGCGTCATCGTACCCTATCGCAACCAGATAGCCATGGTGCGCAAAGG
>JAQEDJ010000121.1 GCA_027669525.1 Coriobacteriaceae bacterium AM48-5
GCCGATGATATACTCTGCCTTGTTGAGGAAGGTAGCTGATGGAGCTTCGCCCTGAGTTCTCCGTGGTGATGGAAGACTTGAGTGCTACGAGGTCAACTGCGTGCCACTTGGCATCTGCGGCAAGAGTGAAGTCACCCTTATAGGTGGCGAGTTCCTCCAGTCCCTTGGTGGTATCGCCAGGATCTGGAAGAGTGAAGTCACCCTTATAGGTGGCGAGTTCCTCCAGTCCCTTGGTGGTATCGCCAGGATCTGGAAGCTTTGGCCATGCAAGAATCTGCGAAAGCGGGATGGCCAGGAACTTCGGCTTAATGCCGGGACGAATAATCGTACCCGGACATTTGCGCACTGATTTATATAAATCTTTGTTAGTACATGCCATATTTTAATCTCCTATATTATATAAGGTGAAACATTAGACGTTTCCGCCAGCGGTAACGTCCTTGCCACTCTGCTCCCCACTTGCCTGGCTGACAGATGATGTGGCTGCCTTCTGGATGAGTGGCTTAGTACCATCATCGGTGATGAACAGGGCGCGCTCCTTGTTCCACTCTGCTCCCCACTTGCCTGGCTGACAGATGATGTGGCTGCCTTCTGGATGAGTGGCTTAGTACCATCATCGGTGATGAACAGGGCGCGCTCCTTGTTGATGCTCTCAAAC
>JAQEDJ010000122.1 GCA_027669525.1 Coriobacteriaceae bacterium AM48-5
ATCCCTGAAGGACATCGCTGACCGCTCATGCAAGCTTTCATCACTGACCGCTCATGCAAGCTTTCATCACTCATTTCAGCCTGGTGCGAGCAGCATGGCATTGGCATTGATTATGAGGATACAGTGCGCCAATGCTTCTACAGAATGCGCGATCAGCACGCAAAAAAGGGCGTAAATTTAAACTCTACAACAAGATTTAATAAAGATTAATACATTTTTTTCCGTTTCGGCGAACAACTCCGAACAGAATAGAAATATTCGAAATAACCAAACAACTTAGAAATATGGCATACATCAAAAACATCATCAAGATTGAGATGACAGAGGCGAAATAACCAAACAACTTAGAAATATGGCATACATCAAAAACATCATCAAGATTGAGATGACAGAGGCAGAAAACCTCAAAAGTGTCGTCTTCCCTATGGATCAGAGATGCATTGTACCGTCGGCTGCTAACTTCCGGTCAATTCAATGCAAAGTTCCGTCAAGTTGTGAGATTTCCGACAAAGTAAGAGTCAAAAGTCCGCATTTTCACCTCCAAGCTCACCTTCAAGTCGTGCGAGCAGATAATTCCGAACCTACCGACCTCTAGCCTTCACGAATCACCACGCAGATGGCAT
>JAQEDJ010000123.1 GCA_027669525.1 Coriobacteriaceae bacterium AM48-5
GATGGCATTCAGGTTTCTCAGTCATCTCTCTCTATTCCTGTAGAGGGTGGAAAGGTTGAAGGTTTCTCAGTCATCTCTCTCTATTCCTGTAGAGGGTGGAAAGGTTGAATTTGATGTTACTTCTGCTGCTGACTGGAAGTTTGTTACCAATGACAAGAAGGGGAATCCTGTGGATTCTATTCCTGCCTGGATTACTTCCTCTTGTACGGGCGGTAACGCTGGTACAACTCATGTTGTCTTCAATGCTGCTGCCACTAAGGGTGCTAACAACAGTACCTTCAAGTTGGTAAGTGGTGCTCTTACTCAGTACATCACTGTAATTCAGGGTGTATTGAATCCTCCATTCTCTACCTGTAAAGAAATCATCACTGTAATTCAGGGTGTATTGAATCCTCCATTCTCTACCTGTAAAGAAATCCTGGCTGGTAATGATGGCGAAACCTATAAGGTAAAGGGTACGCTCACCAAGCTTTCTAATACTACATATGGTAACTGGTATATCAATGATGGTACTGGTGAGGTATATGTTTATGGTACATATGGTAACTGGTATATCAATGATGGTACTGGTGAGGTATATGTTTATGGTACACTGGATGCCAATGGTAGTGAGAAG
>JAQEDJ010000013.1 GCA_027669525.1 Coriobacteriaceae bacterium AM48-5
TCGGTACGCGACCGACGATTGAACGTCAGATTGCCGCTTAGGGGCGTTTGCAGCGTCGACTCGTTACGCGGTTTGGTAAAACCGCGTAACCCGTTACACAGCCTGTGCCAGCTTCTCGGCTCGCTCGGCGGCGGCGAGTGCCTCGATGACGGTGCCGAGCTGGTCGCCCAGAAGGACGCCGTTGTAGGTGGAGTTGAAGCCGATGCGGTGATCGGTCACGCGGTCCTGGGGCTGGTTGTAGGTACGGATCTTCTCGGAACGGTTGCCGTGGCCGATCTGGCTCTGGCGCTCGGCACCGAGCTCTGCCTGCTGCTTCTCGAGCTCCATCTCGTACAGACGGGCGCGCAGCATCTGCATGCAGACTTCGCGGTTCTGGATCTGGGAGCGCTGTTCCTGCGACTGCACCACGGTGTTGGTGGGCAGGTGGGTGATGCGCACGGCGGAATAAGTGGTGTTAACGCACTGACCGCCAGGACCGGAGGCGCAGTAGGTGTCGATACGCAGGTCGGACTGGTTGATCTGGACGTCGATCTCCTCGGCCTCGGGAAGTACGGCGACGGTCGCCGTGGAGGTCTGGATACGGCCCTGGGACTCGGTCTTGGGAACGCGCTGGACGCGGTGCACGCCGGACTCGAACTTCATGACGGAGTAGACGCGGTCGCCTCGACCTTGAACTCGATGGACTTAAAGCCGCCGGCCTCGCTGGGGCTGGAGTCGAGCACGGTGGTCTTCCAGCCGCGCGACTCGCAGAAGCGCTGATACATCTTGTACAGATCGCCGGCAAAGATGGCCGCCTCGTCGCCACCAGCGGCGGAGCGAATCTCGACGATGGTGTTCTTGTCGTCGTTGGGGTCGCTCGGGATGAGCATGTACTTAATGTCTTCCTCGAGCTGGGGAAGCTTGGCCTCGTTTTCGGAGATGTCCATCTGGAGCATCTCCTTCTCATCGGCATCGGTAGTATCGTGGAGCATTTCCTTGGCGGCCTCGATGTCATCGAGCGCGCCGATGTACTCGCGCGAGGCAGCGATGAGGTCGGACTGGTGCGCGTACTCCTTGTTGAGACGCGTGAACTCCTTGATATCGGAGGCGACGGCCGGGTCGGAAAGCTTTTTCTCGAGCTCCTCGTAGGCCTTGATGATCTTTTCGAGCTTGTCGCGCATGACGGGACTCCTTTATATGCGTGAAGGTGAAAATCGGCAGAATTGATGGGGCGCACGGCGCCATTGCGGGGGTAAGTCCAGCTAGAGCATGTCGATCTTCAGATACATGCGCATCCTTCGCGTACGGGGTACATAGTTGCGGTCTAACCCATACATGATAGCGTGCGCAGGCAAACCTGCATATAACCCGCACGGAATGAGCGGACGTAGCCGTTGGGGACATTCCTTTACGACTAGTCGTTTAAGAACGTCCCCAACGGCTAACAAAGGGACTGTCGCTTGGTCGAATTCTAGAGCGTTTGGAGCAGGGAGATGAGAAAACGGATGCCTGGAGGTAGGCTCGGCGGGTGATGCGCTCGTTGGTGCCGTGGACGCCGCGGTCGCACTCGTCATCGTCGACCACAAAGGCCGAGAAGCGAATGCACTCAGGGCAAATGCGTTGGTAGTTAGCAGCGTCGGTCGCGCCAATCACGGTCGAGGGCACAATTGCCACTGGCTCGAATGATCCGTTTTCCTCCGTCCCCTTTGGATCACGGAAATAGCGGACGGCGATGGAGCGAACCGCCTCGAGGCCGGGACCACCGATGCGCGGGGACGGCGAGGGCTCGGAGCTGCCGGGGCCCAGCTCCACTTCGACACGGTCGGCAAGGTCCGCCTCGGCAACCGCTTCACGGCAGCGCGCCACAACGTCGGCCACGCTCGTGCCCTCGAGTATGCGGAAGTTGATATTGGCCCGCATATCCTGCGGCATTACGTTGGCGCCGGTGCTGCCGCCCTCGATCTGCGTGGGCGCGCAGGTGGTCGTCACCAGCGGATAGAGCTTCTTGCTGGCGAGGCAATCGCGGACAATGGCGCCCCCGTTGGCGGCAATTTCATCGGCCGTGTAGAGCCCCAACTCGACGAGCTGGGCGGCGAGCAAGTCGGTCACGCGCGTCGGCCACTCGATATCGCAGATTGCGGTAATGGCACGACTGAGCACCTCGAGCGACGTGCCGCCGTAGGGGTTGGAAGAATGTCCACCCTCACTCTTTGTCTTGAGCACAATGTCGGCATAGCCCTTCTCCGCGAGGTCGGCGTGCATGAGCCAACCCTCGCCCGCGCTGTACTCGGCAGCCGAAACGATGCGGTAGTCGCCCTCGTCGATCAGGTACTCAAGCTCAATGCCGCGTTCCTCGAGCGCACGGCCGATGGCGCCTGCTCCGTACTGCGTAGTCTCCTCGTCCTGGCCAAAAGCCAGCAGCAGGGTGCGCTCGTGCTCCCAGCCGTGCGCCAGCGCATACTCAACCGCCTCGAGAATGCCTGCGACCTGATTCTTCATGTCGATCGCGCCGCGGCCCCAGATGTAGGTGTCGTCCACGTGCCCGCTAAAGGGGGCATGTGTCCAGTCGGCCTCGGTATCCGGCACCACGGGGACCACGTCCATGTGGCCCATGAGCATGACGGGTTTGAGGGCGGGGTCGGAACCGCCAAGCGTCACCAGCAGCGAATGATCGATAAGCTCGACCTCGCCCGCCGCAAACACGCGCGGCCAGGCCTGCTGCATATAGGCGCGCAGGTCATCGAAGGGCTGCCAGTCCACCGCCTCGGCATCCATGCTCGAGATGGTCGGAAACGACAGCACGCGACCCAAGCGCTCGCACGCGCCGGCCTCGTCCATATCGGCAAAATCGTCCTCATGCGCAAAGAAGCGCCAAACCTCGGCCATGACATCCTTTCGATTGTGATGACGAGGGCCGCCCCACCGGAGCGGCCCTGCCACATAAGCGTTTGCGATCGGTTATTTGTCCTCGAGATAGCGCGAGAGGAACTCGCGAGTGCGCTGATGTTTGGGGTTGCCGAAGAGCTCGGCCGGCGCGGCGTCCTCGAGCACCACGCCCTTGTCCATAAAGACCACGCGGTCGGACACCGTGCGGGCAAAGGCCATCTCGTGCGTGACGACAACCATGGTCATGCCGTCGGCCGCGAGCTTGCGCATGACCTCGAGCACCTCGCCCACGATCTCGGGGTCGAGTGCCGAGGTCGGCTCGTCGAACAGCATGATCTGCGGACTCATGCACAGGCGCGGGCGATGGCCACGCGCTGCTTTTGGCCACCGGACAGGCGACCCACGGCGGCGTGCGCGAACTTTTCGAGCCCCACGCTCGTCAGATGCTCCATTGCGACCTTCTCGGCCTCGGCCTTGCCCATCTTTTTGAGCGTGACGGGCGCGAGCGTGCAGTTGTCGAGCACATCCATGTTGTTGAACAGGTTAAAGCCCTGGAACACCATGCCGATGTCCTCGCGCAGCTTGTTGATATTGCAGCGCTCGGCCGTAAGGTCCTGGCCGTGGAACCAGATGTGGCCCGCGTCCGGGGTCTCGAGCAGGTTGAGGCAGCGCAGGAAGGTCGACTTGCCCGAGCCCGAGGCGCCGATAATGGTGACGACCTCGCCGGGATTGACAGCGAGGTCGATGCCCTTAAGCACCTCGAGCGAGCCAAAGCTCTTGCGCAGGCCCTCGACGCGGATGAGCGGCTCATTGGTCTGTGCGGCGGCCGCGGTGCCGGTAGTGGCGGTATCTGCCATGATGATTCTCCTCGTCTTGAGCCTAGTTGGAGCTGGGCAGCGTGGCCGGGGCCTCAGCGCCCAGCTTTTTGCCAAAGGCCTCGAGCAGGCGGCTCGCCACGAGCGTCAGGATCAGGTAAACCACGAGCGCCACGCAGTAGACCTCCATCTGGCGGTAGTACACGCCGGCGACGGTGGTGGTGGCGTACATGAGGTCGAACACGCCGATGACCGAAAGCACCGACGAGTCCTTGATGTTGATGATGAGCTCGTTGGTGAGCGCCGGAATCGCGTTTTTAATACCCTGGGGGAACACAACCTTGCGCATGGCCTGCCACTGCGAAAGACCCAGCGAACGCGCCGCCTCGGCCTGACCGGGGTCGATGGACTCGATGCCGCCGCGCAGGACCTCCATCATGTAGGCGGTAGAGTTGAGCGAGATGGTGACGAGGCCGGCAGTGAAGGTACTCCAGATTTGGTTGGCCTGGGCGGTCTCGAAGCCCATGCCGCGCAAAACGGTGAAGCCCGCGTAATAGATGAGCAGGCCCTGGACCATCATGGGCGTGCCGCGCACGATGGTGGAGTAGATGGTCGCAAAGCCACGGCCGATGCTCTTAAAGAAGCGCACCAAGTCGTTGTCCACGCGATCGAAGGTCTGAATACGCAGGAACACAAAGAGCAGCGCCAGGAAGAATGCGATGACGGTGCCGAAGATCGCAAGCGCGATGGTGATCTCGATACCGCGGATAAAGAAGTCCCCGCTCTTGTAGGTCATGTAGACCAGGCTCGACAAAAAGTCGCTGGGGTTGGAGTCCGAGACAATGCTCACCCGCACCAGTCGATAAACGACATGACGCAACGGTCGATAAAGAAGATCGCCGCAATGGTGACCACGACATAGCTGCCCAGGCGCGCGCCGCGACGAAAGCGCTCGGAAGCAAACGGCGACGTTTCGCGATAGTCATTCCAGTGCATGAGTTTGGTGACGAGCGCCGCCGCCGACACGACGAGCCAGGCCCAAAGGATTGCCCAGAGGCAGTCTTGGAACACGCCCGTAGGCGCCAAGAAGCTCAGCGGCGTGGGGTTGCGTTGGCTAAACACCAGGCCGAGCGCCGCGATGACGCTCGTGCCCAGGTACACATAACGGTGGTCGGCCTTGGTAAAGGAGGCCAGACGATTGATGGTTTTCATGCTGCCTCCCTATGCCGGCTGACGGTCGAGGCACGCGTCCCACATTTGGTCGCGCTCCTCTTGGCTAATGCCCTTGAGTGTCTTGTCGATAAGCTTAAGCAGCTTGTCCGAGCCCTTGCGGCAGCCGACGTTTGCCGCGACCTCCTGCTTAAAGCCCTCGCCCTCGGCAAAATGAATGGGGACGATACCGGGATTTTGGGCCATATAGCCCTTCTCGTTCTCGGTATTGTAGGTCACGGCGTCGCAGGTGCCCTGCAGCAGGTTCGAAAACACCGTGGGAACCGAATCGACCGGGTTCTTGTGGACAACGCCCGGGATCTCGTCGATGACGGTATCGAGCATGGTGTCCTTTTGGCCGAGCACCGTGGCACCACTGAAGTCGCTGAGCTTGGTGGCGTTCTGGTAGGGCGAGCCCTCTTTTACGAACAGGCCAAAGTAGCCGATAAAGTACGGATCGGAAAAGCCGACGGACTCCTCGCGCTCGGGCGTGGCGCTCATGCCGGCGATGATAAGGTCGATCTGGCCGTTGTTGAGCGAATCAATGAGGCCCGAGAAGCTCTGCTTGACGGCAACGGGCTCGCCGCCGAGGGCCTTGCAGACAATCTTGGCGATCTGCACGTCGTAGCCGTCGGCGTAAGCGCCCTGCACGTTGTCGATGGGGATGGTGTACTCGCTGGCCTCGGAGACCTGCCAGTTGTATGGGGCGTAGGCCGCCTCCATGCCAATACGGATCTTGTCCTTGCCGATCACGGAATCGGATAGGTCGTCGCGACCGCCGCCCGTGGTGGTCTGGACCACCTTGAGCGTGGACGGGCGCTGGCAGCCGGCAAGCGCGCCGGCGACGACGGAAGCACTCGCAGCGAGAGCGCTACCCAGGAAGATGCGACGACTGCACACCGGCTGTGGATGCGCGTCGCGTTGATGGGGAGAATGCATAATCTGCCTTCCCTGTTGAATCGTATGCTGACGACTTAACAGGATATACGCCAGCGACCAGCAGCGCAGCACAAGCTCGAAAAATTAATAGACACACGGTAGTCATTGGGAACGTCGATGTTTTGGCGATGCCAGCGAGCGACGTCCAGAGCGAACAAGTTGGCATGAAAAAGGCAAGGCATAGACCTTCTGGTCATGCCTTGCCTTTTGAATGGCAAATTGTCGCTCTGGGTGGCGCGCAGCGTCGACCGGTCCGCCGTTCGTTAGAACGGCGGAACCTCTAGAGCAGGGTGACGCTAAAGCTGCGGACGTCTGTCTCGCCCGGCGCCAGCGTAATGGTGTTGACCTTGTGCTCAAAGACGTCGTCCTCGGTGTCCATGGTGGTGTGGCCGGTCCAAGGCTCAAGCGCCACAAACGGGGCGTCGTTGGCGGCAGACCACACGCCAATGTACTTAAAGCCCTCAAAGTCGATCTTGACGCCGTGGCCCGACTTGCGACCGCGCAGCGTGAGCGTGGAGCCCGGGGTATCGGTGAACATGATGGCGTCGTTATCGAAGCTACGGTGCGTGATGGGCAGCACGTCAGAGTTATCGGGGGCCTTGTAGCTACCCTCAAACGTCATGAGGCCATCGGGCGCGATGATGGGGGCCTCGTTGGTCCAAGCCTCGGTAAATGCCAGCTCGTAATCCTCGAACGTCTCGTCCTCGGCACCGGGGGCGGGCACGTTAAATGCAGGGTGGCCGCCCACCGAGAACGGCAGGTCCACGTCGCCGGTGTTGGTGACGGCAAAGGTCTGGGTAAGCGTGGCGTCGCCGGTTAGGGCATAGGTCATGTTGAGCTTAAAGTGGAAGGGGAAAGCCTTGAGCGACTCGGGCGTGTCGGTGATCTCGTAGGTGACGGACGAGCCGTCCTCGGAGACCTCGACCAGCTTGTGCTCGACGATGCGCGCGAGGCCGTGGCGCGGCATCTCGCAGGTGCCAGCCGCAGATGTTGCCGTGTTGTTGCGCAGTGAGCCCACGATGGGGAACAGAATGGGCGCGTGCTTGCCCCAAAAGACCGGGTCGCCCTGCCACAGATACTCGTTGCCGTTGAGGGCAAGGCTCGTGAGCTGGGCACCCATGGAATCGATGGCCGCGGTGAGGCCGCCGCGCTTGATGGTAGTGACGGTGGACATGCTACTTCCTCCAAAAATAAACAACAGTATCGAGGGCTATTGTCCCACTCTTGGCGGCGGGGTTGAGCGTCAGGCGCAGTTATTGAGCAATAGCGTAAAGGTCAAACCCGCCCTGCGGCGTGCTATCGACCGTATCGGGCGCCCGTGAATTAAAACTCACCGGAACCATGCGCTTTGAGGCGCGGTAACGCGTGCCGTCGGTGGCGACGGGCGGCTCATCAACCGTGAGCTCGTAGTCGCCGGGCTTGAGCTCGATACCGTCACCTTCGGAATTGACGTATTGATACTCGTCGATTGCTTGTCCCCTGAGCGTGCGGCCCACGATATGGACGAGCATTTGGCTATCGCCGCGCGCGGTATCCCACGTCGCGCCGTCCTTAACCTCGACCGACACATGCACCGAGCGCGTGCGGCTGAGCGATTGCTCGACGGACATCTCGACCTTGGCGGCGTCTTTGCGCTGTTGTTCAACATGGCTCCAGACGTTTCCAATTGCCGAGCAAGCGATGACGCCGGCCATGAAGGCGATGAGGATGGGGCCGAGTGGTGAGCGGCGGGCCGCGTCTTCCTCGCGAGCCAGGTTGGGGCGATGCGTGGGGGCGGGCGCCTGGGCACCCTGCGCGGGCACGTCGAGTATGCTGAAGGATGCCGTGCTGCCGGGGTCGATGGTATGGCGCGGCTGTGGGGTCTTTGCCGGCGAGATCGACATATCAGCCGGCTCGCCGAGCGTGGCCGTGGCATCGGCCTTCGCCTCGTCGGCCTCGGCCTGGGCCCAAGCCTGTTCAAAGGTTAGGGGTTCGGCGGCATCGGAGGCGGCTTCAGGCTCGACACCGGCATCGTTGCCGGTCTCGTCCTCGTCGCTCGACACGTCACACGGCGCGGGCTCGTCCCACTCTTCGTCCGGAGCCTCGCCCTCGCTATACCACCATTCAAAGTTATCGATATCCATACGGGGCGCCCCTTAAGCCTCGCAAATAAACACTTGCTAGCCTTATACCCCCAGATGACACGGGAGCTCGCCGGCACAGACAGGAAAAGCGTCACAACATTCGACGCTTTTCCTCGTTTTCGAGATTTTCATCGAATGTTGTGATGGTTTGGGCGGCAGCCATGCCGCGAATGTGACAAAGGGACTGTCCCTTTGTCACATCTGGAGGGTAACGGGGATTTGGATGCAGCAGAAGTCCTCTTGGTGGGACTCGTCGTAGCTCGTGGTATCGAGGTAGCAAAAGTCGAAGGCGTTGCCGATAGGCTGGAGCGCGTGCTCGTCCATGCAGGCAACGATGGCGCGGATGCCCTCGGGCTCGTATGGCATGCCCCAGCGGCTCATGCACAGATATGTGCCCTCGGGCAGCACCTCGATGCCAATCTCTGCCAGCTCGGCGGGATCGCTCGGCAGCAGCTCCTCGGCACCGCGCGGCAGCACGGCAAAGGAGCCGGCGCCGGCAATAGGTCGTCGGAATGCAGCGCCTCGCGACGCAGCATGGCACCCCAGCCGCGCATGGGGCGCGTGCCCGTCAACGTACGCATGCGCAGAATCGCCCGCATGAGCGTGGGGTGAAGCATCGAGCGGCCGCGCTCGATATCGCCCGGGAACTCCTCAAAGACCACGTAGCGGCGCTCAAACTGTTTGAGCTCCGGCTTGCCCTCGCGCTCGCGCCAGTAAACCGCCTCGTCGTAAAAGCTCAGACGCTCCTGCACACTCGCGCGCTCGGCTTTGAGCCCGGCGATCTGTTCATCGAGCGCCTGCACCCGCGAGCGCAGGTGATCGGTCATCTCGCCAATGTCGAACGTCGAGGTCAGGCGGTCAATCTCGTCGAGTTCGAGCCCCAGGTCGCGAAGCATGCAAATCAGACGCATGAGCGGGATCTGCGTAGGCGAATAGAAACGGTAGCCCTTTTCGTTAACCACGGCGGGTTTAAACAGACCGATCTTGTCGTAGTAGATGAGCGTTTGGCGCGAAACGTTAAACAAGCTCGCCATCTCGCTAATCGCATACATGCCTGTCTGCATAAGTCCTCCCGGCACATCCTTTTAGCGCACAAAGCCCGCCGCCCACAGGGGCAGCGGGCTCAAACACTACTCGTATCCTACCCTAAAGACGCCTATGACCAGCGCTTATAGTTTGCACATGAAACGCCGACGGCCTCGAGCGCTTGGCGGCGATGTGATGCACCGCGTCATCGAGCGTGGCGGGGCCGTTGTAAAACGTAAGCATGGGCGGCATGAGCATGACGCCCGGCACGCGCGCCAGGCGCGCCATGTTGTCGATGTGAATGGCGCTGAAGGGCGTCTCGCGCACCATGAGCACCAGGCGGCGCTGCTCTTTCATCTGAACATCGGCCGCGCGCAGCAACAGGTTTTCGCTGTAGCCGCTCGCGATGCCGGCGAGCGTCTTCATGGAGCAGGGCGCCACGATCATGCCGTCGACCGGATAGGTGCCGCTTGCGATGGCGGCGCCGATGTTCTTGTTGTCGTAGACCACATCGGCATGGCACGCAAACTCGTCGAGCGTCATGCCGAGCTCCTGCTCGATGGTAATCTCTCCCCCGCGCGTGACGACAAGCGCCGACTCGGCACCGGCCTGACGCAGGCATTTGAGGCACTCAAGGCCCAGCGCGGCACCGCTGGCGCCCGAAACGCCAACGACGATGCGACGGGGACGGACAGAAGACTCAGGCATGACAACTCCTTGACTACTTGGTAGGGCTACTTACTAGAAAGCAATCTCCTTGGCCCACTTGTCCTTGTCGATCTCCATGAACTGCGAGCGAATGAAATTCTTCTTGAGGTCGAACGGAACCGTGCAGTCGAAGATGGCCTTGCAGGCGATGCCGTGCTCGCGAATCGTGGGGTCGAACGCAGGGTCGTTGGACGGGTCGAGCACGTGGCAGTGGCAGCCGGGGATGGTGATGAGGTCGACGTCGGCCTGGAAGCGCGTGGTCATGGCCCACATCACGTCGCTCATATCAAAGATGTCGACATCCTCGTCAACCAAGATCACATGCTTGAGCTCGGAGAATGCCGAGAAGGCGAGCATGGCGGCGTTGCGCTGACGGCCCTCGTCATTTTTGCTCGACTTCTTAAACTGCATGATGGCAACGAACTTGCCGCCGCCGCAGGGTGCAGCGTGGACGTTGAGCAGGCGGCCCGGGATAGCGGTCTCGACCATCTTGTAGATGGAAGCCTCGGTGGGGATACCGGCCATGGACACGTGCTCGTGCGAAGGGCCGATGCAGCTCTCCATAATGGGGTTGACACGCGTGGTGACGGCGGTGATCTTGATCACCGGGCAGACCTTGGCGCCACCGGTGTAACCGGGGAACTCGGGCATGGCGTAGCCGTGGCCGTTGACGTCCTCGTTGATGGTCTCGTCGTGCATGAGGTAGCCCTCGAGCACGTACTCGGCATTGGCGATGCACTTCTGCGGAACGTGACGCAGTCGGCAAGCTCGACAGCGTGGCCGCGCAGGGCGCCGGCAATTTGCAGCTCGTTGAAGCCGAGCGGTGTGGTGGGAGCCTCAAAACCGCAGCACATGTACACGGCGGGGTCCAAACCGATGGAGATGGAGATGGGCATGTCTTCGCCGCGCTGGCAGTACTCGTCAAAGAACGCGCCCAGGTGACGGCTGCCGGGGGTAATCCACATGGCAAGCTTATCCTTGTCGACGCAGGAGAAGCGGTGGATGGTCACGTCGGACTGGGAGCCGTCGGGGCTCGTGCCGTAGGCGAGGCCCATGGTGATGTAGGGGCCGCCGTCGACGGGCGTGTTGGTAGGAGCGGGAACGATCTTGCGCAGGTCAAAGCCCTCGTCGGTCGCCTTGTACACGACCTCCTGACAGTCGACGTGCGCACCCTCGGCGATCTGCTCGGGCGCGATCAGGTTCTCGAAGCGCTTGCCGATCTCGAGGCCCAGGTGCTCCTCGTCCAGGTCGAGCAGGGCGGCAACGCGCTTGCGGCTGGCAAGCATGCCGATGCAGACTTTGGCATCGTCAAAGCCCTTGACGTTGTTGAAGACCATCGCCGGGCCCTCTTTGGTCGGGCGCATAACGGTGCCGCCGGCACCGACGTGACGATAGACACCCGAGACCTCGCGTCCGGGTCGACCTGAGTGTCGGTCTCGAGCAGCTGGCCCGGCATCTCGCGCAAAAAGTCGAGCGCGGAGCGCAGGTCGTGGATCTGGGAAGCATCGGTAGTGGACATAGCATGCTCCTTTCGGGAGAGCGCCCGGCGGCGAGGATGCCGCCGGGCTGGGTAACGTAGTGGGGCCGCGGCGCTCATAGATGGGACGCTCGGCCACTCGCAGTTCGAGCACTCGGCTGCTTACAGCCCAAGCGCTCGACCGCTTACATCAGGCCAAAGAGGTGGAACCAGGCGGCCTCGACCAGCACGACGATAAAGACGACCACAGTGAGGGGAATGCCCATGCGCATAGCCTCTTTGGAGGTGTAGCCGCCGGCGTCCTTGCCTTCGCCGATAAGGATCGGCAGGTTATGGAACGGCAGGATGTAGTGGATGTTGATGGACGTGAAGACGATGAGCGCCACGGCGAGCGGGCTCACGCTGGAGCCGGCCGCGAAGCTGATGAACGCCGGCACGCACACGCCGAGCACGGCCATGACCGAGCCCATGAACATATGGATAACCATGGAGAGCGCGGCGACAAGCAGGGCGAACAGGAAGATGTTCTCGGGCACGGAGCTGGGGAGCACGACATCGGCGATCCAGGCGTTCATACCGGTGGCACCGCCCACGGAACCCACGGCCATGGCGGCCGTCAGGAACATGAGGGACTTGATGTCGACGGCGTTCCAGCTGGCGGGGGTGAGGACCTCGCCGATGATGGGCATGGCGAGGCAGACGCCGATGGCCAGGGTGACCCAGCCGATGTAATCGCCCGAGACGGTGAGCCACAGCGCGATGGCGATGACAAGCCACACGATGGTGCGAATCTCCTTGACGGAGAGCTTGCCGAGCGCGGCCTGCTTGGCCACGATCTGCTCGCGATCGTAGACGAGCTCCTTGCTGGGCTTAAAGAGGAAGAGGCCCAGGAACAGGGTGCACAGCAGCGCGACCAGCATAGGCACGCTCATGTACAGGAACCAGTCGACAAAGGACGGGCTCATGCCGCCGGCCTCGGCGCTGTACTGCGCAACGAGCGGGTTGAGCGTGGAGTCGCCTGTCAGGAAGAACATGGAGCCGGGGGCAGCAGCGGCAAACACAAGGAAGCCGAGCTTGCCGCGGTCGTCGTCACCGTAGCCGGCGGACTCGGCGATGACCGAGACAACGGCGAGGATGAGGAAGGCACGGGGGAACGGATGCGGAATGAGTAGCGACAGCACAAAGGTGAGCGCGAAAATCGAGATGATGAGCGACTTGGCATCGCGCACGAACTTGAGCATGAACGCATAGGCGATACGCTCGCCCAGGCCCGACTCCTTGACCGCGCTGGCGATGAGGTAGGCGCCGATGACGAGCCACATGGTGGCTTTGGTCCACGAGCTAAACGTGGAGGCGACCGTCGCCGAGATGCTCGCGGCGCCCGTGTCGTCCACGCACACCTTGAACAGAACAAGCAGCGCGCAGTAGAGCAGGCCCACAAAGCCCGGCTGTGCCACGCCACATGCCCAGAACACCACCGTGGCGAGCGTCAGCGCCAGACAGGTCTGACCGCCGACCGTGAGCTCGACCGTCGAGCTCAGCTCCGCCAAAGGAAGAAACTTCACCAGCAAAAAGACAACGATACCCAGCACAAAGCCAATTTCGCGCTTGGTGATCTTAAACGCCTTCTTTTCCGCTTCCATCTCCCCACCTTTCTTGTTGGGGGCGCTCCGGATTCGCAGCCACGTTGCCACTTAAAAAGGGGCGCCCGTTATCGGACACCCCTTACGTTGCGCTGTGTTGTGGCAATACAGTCAAGCGGGATTTTTGGATGAGAAGCGATCCTCTGGACAAAAAGCGTCACAACATTCGACGCTTTTCCTCGTTTTCGAGATTTTCATCAAATGTTGTGACGGTTTGGATGTGGCAAAGGGACTGTCTTTTTTCACATAGCGAGGGCTGCGCGGATGGAGGGGACCTCCAGAGCCTCGCGGAGCCAGGGGGCCAGCTGCTCGGGGTGACCCTGCAGGTAGCCTTTAAGCTCGGACGGGGCCACGCGGCGCACTTCCGAGATCTCCTCTTGGTTGATATGCAGCTCGCCCGGCTCAACATGGGCAAGGTAGACCTCGCACCATTCGCACTCGCAGCGGCCGTCGCCGTGGTCCTCGCGGTACACCACGTGTCCGAGGTGCTTGAGCTGATCGGGCTCGCGCGTGATGCCAAGCTCTTCGTTGATGCGACGTGCCGTGGCGGCCGCGACGTCTTCCCCGGGGAGCGGATGGCCGGCACAGCCATCGGCCAGCACCCCGCCCCACAGGCGTTTGAGCGGACTGCGACGACAGAGCAGCAGGCGCGCGTCTTCGCCCTGGCCCTCGACCAGAAGCGTCAGAAATGCCTGATGCAGGATTCCCTCGCCGGTATGGGCCTCGATGCGGTCGACGGGGCCAAGCGCCTCGCCGGTCGCGGCATCGACCGCCACGACCTCGGCGCCTGCGCCGCCCTCATCCCAGCCGGCGCGCAGAATGCGGGCTGCGGCCTCCTCGAGCGCGGCGATGAGTTCCTTGGTGGTATCGAGCATGCGCCGCAAGTCGTCCGCGGTCGCGTTCTCCACATGAAAACCCGTGCTTGCAACTACCGGCACGCCAAAGCGCGTGGCCAGCGCCGCCGCAATATCGTGCGCCGGAATTTCGTCTCGATGGCACGGAACGGCCAGGATGCTCACCGTCGCCGTACGGCCGGGCTCGGGGCGAGGAATGGCCTGCGCCGTGGCGCCCAGGTGCGCAAACTCCGGCGAGCAGGCGTACACCGCCATGCCTCGCGGCGTCACCGTCAACTGGGCCTCGAGTGCAAACTTGCCCTCGCCCACTACAACCTTTGTCGTGTGCATACCCATGGGATCTCCTGTCGCCCGCAATGTACCTGAGACCATCTTCGCCTGTATTGCGACTATACAGGCAAGCGCAGCCTGCGACAAAGGAGGCAGGCACCTGACACATTCTGTTAGAGTTGCAGGGATTGAATCCCGCTTATTCATGCGACATTGGAGTGACAACCTTGACCGCCGCAACCACGCCTAAAAGTAAGTCAACCGCCGCCGCGCTCTCCCCCGCGCGCACCAGGCTCTGCCTGGCGCTGCTCGTGCTGTTGGGATTCTCGCTCGGCTGCTCCGAGTTCGTGGTCATCGGTATCGAGAGCGACTTGGCAACGGAACTCGACGTATCACTTGCTACTGCGGGCCAGCTCATCAGCGTGTTCGCGCTCGTCTACGCCATCGCGACGCCGGTGCTTGCGCTCAGCACGGGCCACTTCCGCCGCTACCAGCTGCTCGTGTGCTATAGCATCATCTTTGTGCTCGGCAACTTGGTCATGGCGTTGGCGCCCAACTTCCAGGTGCTGTTTATCTCGCGCATTGTCCTGGGCTCTGTCTCGGGCGCGCTGCTCGCCGTGGGCGTGACGTACATCCCCGAGCTTCTGTCCCCGCAGCAAACTTCGCTTGCCATCTCGGTGGTATATGGTGCGTTTTCCGTGGCGATGGTCTTTGTCACTTCGGTCGGCAAGTTTGTGGCCGACACGCTCGACTGGCACGTTGCCATGTACGGCACGCTTACCTTTGCCGTTCTGATCTGCGGAGCGCTCGTGGCGTTTATGCCGCGCGCCGGGCAAACCGACGAGCCTGCCACCTTTCGCGAGCAGGCGGGTCTGCTACGCGAGCCGAGCATCATCACCGGCATGCTCATCTTTTTGTTTGGCGTGGGCTCGGTCTATGTGTTCTACGGCTATGTGACGCCCTATCTTGAGCAGGTGCTGGGCATGGGCACCGTTCAGGCGAGCACCACGCTTATGGCCTACGGCGTGTTCTGCCTGATCTCGAACATCCTGGGCGGATGGATCGATGCGCGTTTTGGCATGAAGGCGCTGCTTGTTACGTTTGTGCTGCAAGCGGCGGCACTGCTTGGGCTGTTTGCCGTGGGCGCCGCCATGCCGCTCGCGCTCATCTTTGTCTTTAGCCTGGCAATGCTCATGTACCTATTCTCGGTCTCGTGCATCACACACTTTATGGACGTGGCACGCAGCCGCCATCCCAAGTCGATGGTACTTGCAAGTTCGGTTGAACCCATGGCGTTTAACGTCGGCATCTCGTTTGGCACCGCAGTGGGCGGCGCCGTGGTAAGCAGCATTGGTATTGCGTACGTGGGCGCCGTGGGAGCCGCGTTCTCGCTTGTCGCCTGGGCGCTTACGCTGGTGACGATTAAGTTGGCTCGCTGGGAGCGCAGGCGGGCAAGGGCGTAGAGCGAGGTTCCCTCTAAAACGTCTATCGTTCCAGTCGCGACGCTTACCTGACGACAGGCTAAGCCAGCCCCTTTAGCTGTGGTTCGATCTCATGTACTTCGAATGCACGATTTTCCAGTTTTCGTGTATCCGAAGTACACGAAATGTGCGCGGGGCACCTCAAAGGCGCGGCAGACGCATTGTCTGCCGCCGCCTTTTATACTGGATTTTATAGATATGCGAGTCGTTTACTCCATACCCAGCAGCTCGCGCATCTGGGTTGCGTAGTTAGATGCCATGTTGCCGTAGACAATCTGCACGCCGCCGTTGACATGCACGATGCCACGCGCTTCGAGCTTTTCGGTAAACTCGGCGTCATCAACCACCTTGTCACAGTCATTGAGCTGGATGCGCAGACGGGTGAAGCAGGCCTCGACAGACTTAATATTGTTGTCGCCGCCCACTGCCTCAACGATGGCGGGAATGAGGTCGCTAATCACGGTCTTGGGAGCCTTTTCGGCCTCATCGTCGGACTCTTCCTCGCGGCCGGGAGTCTTAAGGTCCTTCTTAAGAATGATGAACTTGAAGACGAAGTAGTACACCACGAAGTAGATGGGGCCGAGGAACAGGATAACCTGCCAGTTGGAGCCCTTGGCTGCACCCATAATGCCGTTAAAGATCAACGACAAGAGCGGGCCGCCGAAGGACGCGGAGCCAGCCACGTTGAACTGCAGGATATAGGTCAGCGCATAGGCAAGACCAGCCATGAGAGCGTGGAACACGTAGAGGATGGGCGCGATAAACAGGAAGGAGTACTCGAGCGGCTCGGTAATGCCGGAGAGGATGCAAGGCACCACGATGGCAATCATGAGCGCTGCGGTCTTCTTCTTATTCTTGGGAAGCGCCGTCTTGTAGAAGGCGAGCGCAGCGCCAGGCAGGCCGAACATGGCGAAGATAACCTTGCCGTTCATGACAAAACGGCTGACCTCGATGTTAAACGGCGCGCTGGGAGAGCCCAGGATCGCGTTGTAGATATTGATAGCGCCCTGAACAGTCTGGCCGTCGATGGTCTCGACGCCACCGAGCGACGTGAAGAAGAACGGCAAATAGACAAAGTGATGCAGGCCAAAAGGCAGGAGCATGCGCTCGCCGGCGCCGTAGACAAATGCACCAAAGGCACCCGTAGTCTTGATGAACTCGGACAGCGCACCGAGAGCGTTCTGAATAAACGGGAAAACAAAGGACATGACCAATGCGAGGATGCTGCATGAGAGCAGCGTCACCGCCGGGATAAAGCGCGTGCCGTTGAAAATGGAGAACACGGCAGGCAGCTCAATCTTGTAGTAACGGTTATGCAACCATGCGACGATTGCGCCCACCAGAAGACCGCCGATAACGCCAGTGTCGAGCGTGGTGATACCGAGGATCGTGCTCTGGCCCGTCGTAAGATTCGCGGGATCGATGACACCAGTCGCCGTAAGGAACGTGCCCATCACGGAGTTCATGCACATGTAGCCCAAAAAGCCACAAAGCGCCGCGGTAGCCTTCTCGGACTTGGCGAAGCATAGGCGAGACAAATCGAGAAGATAACCGGGATGTTGTTCATAACGATGCTGGCAGCGGCCTTGAGAATCGAAAAGAAGATCGCAAAGCCCGGAGCAGCAAGCCAGGGAACAGCTGCCGTAAGGGTGGGGCTGGTAAAGGCATTGCCAAAGCCCTGAAGGATGCCGGCGATTGGCAGGATCAGGACAGGCGTCATGAGGACTTTGCCCAGACGCTGGAACTTTGCCAGCAGCTCATCTTTGTTCATGGGATACCCCTCTTAAAGAAACGGGGCGTGCAGTTCTACAACCCACACGCCCCATAACAGTTATCAAGCGCTATGGAACTAGCTACTTAAGCTCCGGCCAGTAATCCTTATTGGCCTCGATGAGCTTGTCGAGCACTTTGCGAGCCTTCTTTGCGTCACCGACCAGACGATTGAGCGTGAGTGCCTGCAGAGCCTTCTCGTAGGAACCCTCCATCCAAGCCTCAACAGTCAGGCGCTCATAGGCGTACTGGTTCTCCATAAGGCCGCGATAGAAGGTACCGATCTTGCCAACAGCATAGGGCTGCGGGCCATTGGCGCCCACGCTTGCCGCGACCTCGACCATGGCGTCATCGGGCATGCCCTCGATAATGCCGTTGTTGGGCACGATGACAATGAAGGTCTTGTTGGTGTTGCGATAAATGGCCGAGGTGATTTCCACGATCATATCGCCATGAGCGTCGTTTTGCACAACCGAGGAGTTCTTTGCGGTGCCGACTTTGGCAACACGCTCGCACTCGGCGAACACGCGCTTTTCACGACCGTTGATAACCTCGTCGGAGCGAGTGTAGTCGGGGTCGAGGTGAGCGACCTTGTACTCGGGATACAGATAGTACTGCAGATAAGTGTTGGGCAGATAGTCGGGGAAGTCCTCGAGCATGTCCTTGACCATGGCGTAGGTATCAAGCAGGACTGGTCACGCTGCTCGGCATCGGCAGGAAGGAAGCCGTTCTTCTCCGTGTATTCCTTAATCTGCGGGACGAGGTCATGGCCCTCTTCATCGTAGATGTGCTTGAACCAACCGAAGTGATTGAGGCCGAAGTACACGGGCTCCGTCTTGCTCATATCGCGACCGAGCAGGCGACCGTAAGAGCGCATGAGGTTGACAGGCTGGTCGCAGATGTTGAGGACGCGATGCTCATCGGGCAGGACGCGCTCGAGACCATATGCCACAATAGCAGCCGGGTTGGTGTAGTTGATAATCCACGCCTCCGGGCTATGAGCGCGAACGTCGTTGACGATCTCAACCATGTCATGCATGGAGCGCATACCGTAAGCCATGCCGCCAGGGCCCACCGTTTCCTGGCCGATGATTCCCATATGCAGCGGAATCTTCTCGTCCTTGCTGCGCATCTCGTAGCCGCCGGTACGAATCTGGCAGAGCACAAAGTCAACGTCGGTGTATGCCTCGTCCTTATCGGTGGTGTAACCAAACTCCACACCGGGCTCCTCCTCGGCAAAGAGGATCTTGCCAAACTCGCCGATCGGACGCTGACGCTCGGCATCGATGTCATAGAGCATCACGCGGTTCAGCGGCAGAATGTCCATGTGCTTGGTCAGGGCTTTAAGAATGCCAGGGCACCACGTGGAGCCGCCGCCAACGATCACAATATTGAGCTTATCCTTCATGTTCCGTCCCTCCAGGGTTGGCTGATCGGTGTTCTCGAAGACCTTGGGCTCCGCGGTTGTCCTCGGCTTGCTTCGTTTCGATTGATATTTTGCGACATAAGGTCATTTGCGAGTCCCCGTGTGGGCCAATGCGAAACGGGGACACATGATTTCGCTCACGACACAGATATGTGTAGGCAAACACGCGCGTTTGCCCAGTTCATGGGCAATAGGCAATCTTGACCGATTACCGATTTCTCACCTGGCTACACAAAGCGGTACCATATATACGGCGAGGTGCGAGGGGCTGAAACATCTTATGAAAGATCAAGAATCTTTTTATGATCATGTGCGAGCTGGCGAGAGCAAGCTCAACGATCTCGAAAGCGAGATCATGCGCTACATCATCGAGCTGCGTGATGATATTGACGATGTCACGCTTAAGAGCGTTGCTGAACGGTTCTTCGTCGCTCCCAATACAATCGTCAGGCTTGCCCATAAGCTTGGCTTCTCGGGGTTTACGGAGCTCAAACAATCGTATTCCGCCTCGCTCGACCGCAATCGATTCACTATCGAGGCACTTCCTCTTGATACCCAGCTCGTACAGACCAAAGATCTGCTTAACGACCGGGTCATCGATTCGGTTGTGAGTCTTATCCAGGACGCCTCGCATATCGTGTTCTTCTGCTCGGGTTTTTCGAAGTACCCGTGCCTCGAAATGGCTGAAAAGCTCAAAATAATGGGCAAGAATACCGACACGCTCAGTGAACGCCACGTCATGAGGCATTACGCAGAACTGCTTGGCAAAAACGACCTGGTCTTCAGCGTTTCAGTCAGCGGTGAGACGCAGGTGTCTATTGACGCCACATCGATAGCCAAAACGCGCGGATGCAAGGTCGTCACGCTCACCGGCTTTTCTCGAAATTCTCTCTCGAAACTAGCCGACTACCCCATCTACACCGTGCAAAAAGAAATCCGCTTGGGCAGCATGGACCTCGACAGTCGATTGATGTTCTATTACGTTTTCGAATTGATATTTGAGCGTTACTTCAAACTGGCCAAGAAATAAAACTTGGCATGCGTCCGGCTTCGACCCTTTAGCAGCCTTCTATATGAAAGGTATCGTCCTATGCAACGCGTACTGTTTATCTGTCATGGGAACATCTGCCGCTCGACGATGGCTGAGTCCGTGTTTACCGAGCTGGTGCGCCGCGCTGGGCGCGCGGGCGAGTTTGTCATCGATTCTGCAGCGACCTCGACCGAGGAGATCGGCAACCCGCCGCACCACGGTACCGTTGCCAAGCTACGCGAGGTCGGAATCCCCGTCGTCGCCCACCGCGCGCGCCAGGTGCGTCGCGCGGAGTATGGCGACTGAGATCGCATTGTCTATATGGATGCTGAGAACGCGCGCGGCCTGCGTCGCATCTTTGGCGACGACCCCGACGGCAGGATTACGCGCTTGCTCGACTGGACCGATCGCCCCGGCGACGTGGCCGATCCCTGGTATACCGGCAATTTCGATGCCACCTACCGCGACGTGCTCGCCGGTTGCGCCGCTATGCTCGAGCAGCTGTAGGTTCGCGGAGGCACGAACCTCGCGAGCCGCGTCATCGGCATACAGATCGAGCGTGGATTTTCTCCCACTTTGAGCATTCAAGTGCGCTCTAGACGGGAGAAAATCCACGCTCATTATCTCGGATAGCGGATGCGACAAAGGCACTATCCCTTTGTCGCGTCGGGGACTGTCCCTAGACCGGCTTGACCTCCAGCTTTATCCCCTCGGCACAGGAGTCACCCAAAACATCCGAAAGGGCCCAGGTCGCATATAGCGGCAAATAAAGAACAGCTCCGCTGCGTTCAACGTTGCCTCTCGAGAAAACAATCCCGAGCCTTACACCATATTCGGCCGTATCAAGCACATGGCCGAGCGCGGCGTGCGCGTGGTAATAGGAACCCGATTTAACCTCGATCGGAACAGCTGTTCCATCCGGTCCGTCGACCACAAAGTCCACTTCGCCGCGCTTCTTTGTCTGATAGTAGTAAAGCTGGCGATTTTGGGCAGCCAGCTGCTGGGCCACCACGTTTTCGTAAATACCGCCCAGATTGGGTTCCTTGCTATCAAGATACGCCGCCTGGGCGACGCCAACGGGGTAGCGCGCCATCAACATGCCCGTATCCGATTGGTATAGCTTGAACTGCGATGGCCGTGCCGTCTTGAGCAGGGGCGACTTTGGCTCGGTTACGATATCCGCCTTGAGAGCAACGCCGGCATCGACAAGCCAGACAAAATCTCGCTGGTACTTGTCGTAATGCGCCTTGGGGTCAATGGAATTGAGCACGAAGCGTTTGTTTTCGCCCTCGAGCATAATAGGGAGCTGATCGTAAATGCTCTGCACCTGAAGGGCTCGCCCGCTTGCATACTTGGAGATATCCCGCCGGTACTGTTCGTTGAGCTCTGACTGTAGCTGACGAACAGAGGCAAGGTCGCCCCGCGTGTCAAGGAAACGCTGCACGACCTCTGGCATTCCACCGACAACGGTATAGGTCCTGAAGTTTGCCATCATCGCGTCGTGAATGTAATCAGGAATGGGCTTCTCGCTGATACACGCGTCGCGTATCGTTTGGCGAGCTCCCTCGCTCACCCCGATCGCCCAGCAAAACTCCTCAAAATCGAGCGGGAACATCCTAAGCTCGTGAACATATCCCACGGGATAGGACCTAACGCCCTTGAACTGGGTCCCGAGCATTGACCCCGAAAACGCCCAGCGGCACCTCCCGTCCTCAACAAGGAACTTTGCCATCGTCATGATGTCGGGGGCCTCTTGGACCTCATCGATAAACACGAGCGTTTTGCCCGGTGCTATCGGCTTTCCCGAGAGAAGCGTCACCCTGCTGATGAAATCGTCGGCATCCCGTGCCTCGAGAAGAGCATCTTTTGCCTGGCGATTTTCCGCGAGATTGAGCTCGATATAGGTTGCGTAGTTTGACTTACCGAACTCGCGAATCGAGTAGCTCTTACCGATTTGGCGAGAACCCGTGACGAACAACGCCTTTCGTTCAATGGATCTCTGCCAACAATCAAGCTCATCAGCGATTTTCCTGCGCAACATAAGCTCTCCCATCGCCTCGATAAATGAAATGCAGATATTTATATCGACTATTATCGATGAAATGCAGAGATTTTTAGTACCGAAATTTGATGAAATGCAGAAATTTGAGCTTACTCGCGCATAGAACAACGACGCGTGCGCCTAAGCATGGGCATAAGTGAGGTCGGGATTCTCGCATACAAATCGAGCGAGGACTATCTCCCACTTTGAGTGCGAAATTGCGCCCAAAACGGGAGATAATCCACGCTCGATATTTCGACGGGAGAAAATCCTCGCTCGGTTACTCGTCGACGATCTCGGCAAGCCAGACGTTCAGAGTATCGACCTCGGGGCAGCAGAACTTTGCCGTGCCAGGCTCGTTGCCAGGCACGGTTCCGCCATAGCGCAGGATATCGATATAGGGAAAGCCCACATGGCAGGCCATGGCGCACATCTTGCCGCGATCGCGGTCAAAGTCAAAAACGTCGCCCGGCTTGTGACCGTGGTGGCAGCGGCACGTCCCCAGCTGGTCCACGCAGCTCACGCGGATACGCGGCCGCTTGCCACGCGGCGCGCCGAGCGGCCTGTTCTCGCCCGCAGGCTTGACGCCGCCCTCGCCAATGTTACTCATGGTCGATCACGTCCAGGCAGGCCTCGATGGGAAGGCCGGCCGACTTGTCCTCTTGGTCGGCATTGCGTTCGATAAGCTCAGCCACCACACGCATGGCATCGAACGTCGCGCGCTGCAGACTCCAGCCTGCCATAACGCGGCCGACGAGCACCGCCGAGAACGTGTCGCCCGTGCCCGGGAAATAGACCGGAATGAGCTCAAAGGGAATCGTAAAGTACTCCCCCGCCACATGGTCGTAACCGATAACCGCGTTCGTGCCATTGACTACGGCGCTCGTAATGACCACCGACTTGGCACCCAGCTCACGCACGGCGTTCACAAGAACGCGAGCCTCGTCGGGCGTGATTTGCTCTGCAATGGGCGTATCGGTAAGCAGACATGCCTCGGTGTAGTTGGGCACCGCGTAGTCGGCGCACTCGAGCAGGCTGCGCATGAGGCCGATCGTGGACTCGGGCACGCCAGCGTAGAGCTTGCCGTTGTCGCCCATGATGGGGTCGACGAACACCTTGGTGCCCTTTTGCGCACGGCGGTGGCAAAAGTCCGAGATGATGCGCGTCTCTTCCTCGGTCACGATAAAGCCGGTCGAGATGGCGTCGAACTCAAAGCCGAGCTCCTCCCAGATAGCGAGGCTTTGGCGCACGTACTCGGTGGTGTCGTGGATGTAGAACTTGGGGTAGTTGAGCGTGTCGGAAACGAGCGCCGTCGGCAAGTTATGGATACGGTAGCCATGTGCGACAGCACCGGCAGCATGGCGGAAAGCGCGACCTTGCCGTAGCCGCACATATCGTTGATCAGCAGCAGCTGAGTGTTCTTCATGAGGGTCTCCCTTGTTTCGGGCGCGGCGCGCAGCGCCACAGTGCGACTAAGTGTAGCGCAGGGAACGTTGCGAGCGGAGTCGAGCGGTACGAAGGGCAAATTGTTGCGGAAAGGTTTCGAAATTGCTCCGTTTACCTCCGCCCCCCCTACGAATCACCGGTAAATGGCGCAAGGAGTGTCCCCAAGTGCCGCTCGAACATAATAAGTTTGGTACCTTGACATTCATTTCTCATGCTCCTAGATTGGTTAGGCACAAAACAATTCCTCTACCTAACTAAAGAAAGGAGCGGCACTAATTCATGTGCGATGAACCTCTTAACCTTTGTTCGCATGAGCCCGGCGGTGACCCGTCGCAACCGGTAGACATACCCGAAGCGGTCAGCGCCGAAGACAAACTCGCCAAGCGCATCCTGAGCGGCCTGGGCTTTTGCGGCCATTACATGCATTTTCACGGCGGCGGCATATCTGGCAAGGCGCCCATCGTCTGCCTGCTCGCTAAGCAACCCACCGGCGAGCTTTCCCAACAGGAACTCGGCATGCACTTCGACCTCAAGCCGGGGTCCCTTTCCGAGATTCTGTCCAAGCTCGAAATGGGCGGCATCATCGAACGCAGTCGCAATCCCAAAGACCGCCGGCAGCTCACCATCCGCCTGACCGAAGCGGGATGGGAAAAGGCCCGCGTTGAGCAGGCCGCCCGCATCCGCTTTAGGGAGCAGGCCTTTAGTGCCCTCACCCACGACGAGCGCGAACAGCTCGCCGAAATGCTTGAGAAAATCCGTGTAACCTGGGAGGAACTGGATGATTAAAACTCTCATGGGCAGCATCCGCGATTACATGAAGGTCACGATCGCCACGCCGCTGCTGGTGCTTGGCGAGGTAATCTGCCAGATGATGATCCCGTTTATCACCGCCGACATGATCGACGCCATCAAGGACGGCACCGCCGTTACCGAGATGCTGCCCACCGCCGGCCTTCTGGTGCTCATCGCGCTGACGTCGCTCGCCTTTGGCGCCGCCGCGGGCATCACCTGCAGCCATGCGAGCTGCGGCTTCGCCAAGAACCTGCGTCACGACCTGTTCTACAAGATCCAGACGTTCAGCTTTGCCAACATCGATGAGTTCTCGAGCTCCTCGCTCGTCACCCGCCTCACCACCGACATCAACAACGTGCAGCAGGCCTTTATGATGATCATCCGCATCGCCGTGCGCGCGCCGCTGGTATTGATCTTCGCCTTTACCATGGCGTTTATCATGGGCGGCAGCGTTGCCATGGTCTACCTGGTCATCATTCCGCTGCTGGGCTTTGGACTGTTCTTTATCATCTTTAAGGTGCGCCCCATCTTCTCGCGCGTCTTCCACAAGTACGACGCGCTCAACGAATCCGTTGAGGAAAACGTCACCGGCATGCGCGTGGTCAAGAGCTATGTGCGCGAAGACTTTGAGAAGGAGAAGTTCGCGACCGCCGCGCGCGACGTCCAGATGGACTTCACCCGCGCCGAGAAGCTGCTCGCCTTTAACAACCCCATGATGAACATCTGCGTCAACGGCGCGTTTGTCGTCATCATCTACCTGGGCTCCAAGCTCATCATCACGAGCCAGGGCACGCTGTTCGACGTGGGCCAGCTCTCCTCGACCTTTACCTATGGCTTCCAGATTCTGATGAGCCTGATGCAGCTGTCGATGATCTTTGTCATGGTGACCATGGCCGACGAATCGGCACACCGCATTGCCGAGGTGCTGGCCGCCGAACCCACGATCGCCGATCCCGCCGAGCCCGTGCTCGAGGTTGCCGACGGTTCCATCGACTTTGACCACGTGAGCTTTAAGTATTCCAAGCATGCGAAGCGCCAGGCGCTCGACGATATCGACCTGCACATTACGAGCGGCGAGACCATCGGCATCATCGGCGGCACCGGCTCGGCCAAGTCCACACTCGTTAACCTCATCGCCCGCCTGTACGACATCACCGAAGGCGCTGTGCGCGTGGGCGGCGTGGACGTGCGCGACTACGACCTGGACGCGCTGCGTCACCAGGTCGCCATGGTACTGCAGAAAAACGTGCTGTTTAGCGGCACCATCGCCGAGAACCTGCGTTGGGGCGACCCGAACGCCACCGACGAGGAAGTCCGCGAGGCAGCGCATCTGGCCTGCGCCGACGAGTTTGTCGACGGTTTCCCCAAGGGCTACGACACCTGGATCGAACAGGGCGGCTCCAATGTTTCGGGCGGTCAGAAGCAGCGCCTGTGCATTGCACGCGCCCTGCTGCGTCGCCCCAAGATCTTGATCCTGGACGACTCCACCAGCGCCGTCGACACCAAGACCGACGCAAAAATTCGCGCAGGTCTGGCAAGCTATCTGCCCAACACGACCAAGATCATCATCGCCCAGCGCATCAGCTCCGTGCAGGACGCCGACCGCATCATCGTCATGGATGGCGGCCGCATCAAGGACATCGGCAACCATGACGAGCTGCTCAAGACGAGCGAGATTTACCGCGAGACCTTTACCTCGCAAAACAAGATGAGTGCCGCGGGCGAGGAGGCGGCCGAGACCGTCGCAGCCGACACCGAGGCATCCGCACCGCAAGCTCAGACCCAGAAAGGAGGCGAGGCACATGAGTAAGGCAACGACCGCCGAGCGCGCGCGCAACCGCAAGGGCGGCACTATGACGCGCCTGATCAAGATGCTCTTTGGCTTCTACCCGGTGCTTTTGCCCCTTGTCGTCGCCGGCGTGGTGCTCTGCGCCATCATCAACTCCATCGGCCCGACCTTCCTGCAGAGCGCCCTGCAGATTATTAGCGAATCGTGGCAGTCGGGCGATTGGGAAGCCGCACAGCCCAAGATTCTGCAGCTCGTGACCACCCTCGCCTGCATCTACGGCGTCGGTGTCCTGTCCTCGCTCTTCTGGAACCGCGCCATGGCTATCGTCACGCAGGGCTCGCTCGAGAAGCTGCGCGAGATGATGTTCAACCGCATGCAGGACCTGCCGATCCGCTACTTCGACACGCACCAGCGCGGCGATATCATGAGCCACTACACCAACGACATCGATACGCTGCGCCAGATGATCAGTCAGTCGCTGCCCAACCTGCTCATGACGATCATCGTCATCGTCACCGTGTTCTTCATCATGTTGTATTACAGCGTGTGGATGTGCCTGGTCATCATTGCCGGCGTCGCCTTTATGACCTTTATGACCAAGCTGCTCGGCTCCAACTCCGCGCGCTTCTTTATCGCGCAGCAGACCGAGCTCGGCGTGGTCGAGGGCCATATCGAGGAAGTCATGAACGGCCAGAAAGTCGTCAAGGCGTTCTGTCACGAGTCCGCCGCCGAGGCCGATTTTGACGAGCGCAACGAGAAGCTCTTCGAGGTCTCGCAGAAGGCCAACATGTACGCCAACATCCTCATGCCGATCCTCGGGAACCTGGGCGACTTGCTCTACGTGCTGGTCGCGCTGACCGGCGGCATCTTCCTGGCGCTGGGCGTGCCCAACCTGAGCCTCTCGGGCATGGCGCTCTCCATCGCCGTCGTGGTGCCGTTCCTCAACATGACCAAGCAGTTCTGCGGCCAGATCGGCCAGATCTCGCAGCAGATCAACGCCGTGGTCATGGGCCTTGCCGGAGCCGAGCGTATCTTTGAGCTGCTCGACGAGGAGCCCGAGGCCGACGAGGGCTACGTGACGCTCGTCAACGCACAGGTGAATCCCGACACCTGGCAGCTCGAGGAGGCCGACCACCGCACCGGCATGTGGGCCTGGAAGCACCCACACCGTGCAACGGGCGAGATCGAGTACGTGCCGCTGCGTGGCGACCTGGTCATGGACAACGTGGACTTTGGCTATACGCCCGACCACGAGGTGTTGCACGGCGTGTCCGTATACGCCAAGCCGGGCCAGAAGGTCGCGTTTGTCGGTGCCACCGGTGCCGGTAAGACGACCATTACCAACCTCATCAACCGCTTCTATGACATCGCCGACGGCAAGATCCGCTACGACGGCATCAACGTCAATAAGATTCGTAAGTCCGACCTGCGTCGCTCGCTCGGCGTGGTGCTGCAGGACGTGAACCTGTTCACCGGTACTGTGATGGACAACATCCGCTACGGTAACCTGGACGCTACCGACGAGGAGTGCATCGCGGCGGCCAAGCTCGCGGGCGCGGACGACTTTATCACCCGCCTGCCCGACGGCTACGACACCATGCTCACCGGCAACGGCGCACAGCTTTCGCAGGGCCAGCGCCAGCTGATCTCGATCGCACGCGCCGCCGTCGCCGATCCGCCGGCGATGATTCTGGACGAGGCCACGTCGAGCATTGACACCCGCACCGAGGCCATCGTGCAGGCGGGCATGGATAAGCTCATGGAGGGCCGCACGACGTTTGTCATCGCGCACCGCCTCTCCACCGTGCGCAACTCCGACGCGATCATCTGCCTGGACCACGGCCGTATCATCGAGCGCGGCAACCACGACGAGCTAATCGCCAAGCGCGGGTACTACTACCAGCTGTATACCGGAGCGTTTGAGCTGGAGTAGCACTGGTTACTGACGGAGGGTGCCCCGGGGGCGGCGGGGTAATTCCTCCGTGCTCAAACATTCTCGCTGCGCTGCGAAACTGCGCGCGGAGGAAATACCCCGCCGCCCCCGGGGCACCCTCCTGCACGCAATCAGCCCGTCGTTTAGAACGGAATAAAAGTAAGTGAGGCCCTGGCCGGTTGGCCAGGGCCTCGTTTTGTTAGTCTTTTTGGGACGGGGCTTTTTGACTACTTTGAGGGTGCGCAGGCAGGGCGGCGAAAGTAGCTAAAAAAGCCCCGTCCCAAAAAGACTACCCGCGCCAAATGAGCTAGTTGAGGAGTTGGGCCATGGCGTTGACGAATTTTTGTACTTGGAGGGTGGGCTCGAGCGGGTAGTGCAAGAAGACCGGCACCTCGCGGCCACATAGGAACGGCACGCCTACAAAAGCCGGGTGCACGCCCGACCACGCCCCGCAAGTGAGCACCGCGTCGCCCTTTTCCTCCGCCTCGTTAAAAAGCGCAAAGTCAAAGCTGTCCACGTCGATCACGTCCACGCCGCCGTCGGCCAAAAGATCGATACGCAGGCTGTCCATGGCGTCGTTGCCGTGACGAAGCACGCGCAGGCGCATACCCTCCAGGTCGGCAACCGTGATGCGCGTCTTGCGCGCGAGTCGGCTTGTGCGCGGCACGTCGATATAAAACGGCACGGTAACGATGCGAAGCTTTTGGCAGGCGTCTCCCCAGCGCGGGTCGAAAAACTCGACTGCACCACGTCGACCTCGCGTCCCAGACTGCGCATAACGGTCTCGTGCTCATCGTAAAGGTCCCCCACCGGCACAATCTCAAAACGCAAACGCGGTTCCATGTCGTGCAGCTGCGGCCATAGCGCGAGTGTATGGCGCCCCGGGCACATCATCGACACACCCAGGCGCACGGCGCCGCCATCGCCCGCCGCGCGTCGGGCACGACGCAGTGCGTCCTCGGACTGGCGCATGATCGAGCGCGCGTCGTCCACCAGCAGAGCACCCGCCGGCGTCACCTTGACGCCCGAATGCGAGCGCTCGAACAGCGTGATGCCGAACTCGGCCTCGAAGCCCGAAACCTGCTTGACGAGTGCCGGCGTCGACACGCGCAGCTTTGCCGCGGCACGCGAGAAACTTCCCAGCTCCGCGGCGGCCGAAATAGCGTCAAGTCGTCGATCGTACACGTCAATCTCCCGTTTTCGCACGCGCGGGCCCACAGCACCGCAGGGGGTCGTTTTCGCAGGTCACGCGCTCAATTGAGAACAAACCTCAATGTACAGTGTAAACCTACGGTTAACGTCATTCTAACAAATATGCAATTCACCTGCGCGAACGCTAAGCATACGATAACCAGCGAAAACCACGTGGGTCGGTTAATGGGAGCGACCCACCGGGAGGCACAAGAAGGGAAGTTCCTATGAGCAACTGGCTTAAGCTCGAGGGCGATGTCTGCGCCGTGACCGGCGCACTCGGCGGTATGGGCGTCGAGATTTGCCGCGAGTTCGCCCGCAACGGCGCCAACGTCGTCCTGCTCGATCTGGACGAGGAAAAGGTCAAGGCCGCAGCCGCCGACCTCGCCGCCGAGTTTGGCATCCACGCCGAGGCTACAAGATGAACGCCACCGACGAGGCCGAGGTTCAGGCCGCCGTCGATGCCACCATCGCCGACTTCGGACGTGTCGACGTCCTCGTCAACACCGCCGGCATCCTGCGCTTCGCAGCCATGGAAGACCTGCCGCTGAGCGACTGGAACGAGGTCATCAACGTCAACCTCACCGGCTACTTCATCACCTCGCAGCGCTTTGGTCGCGAGATGATCAAGGCAGGCCAGGGTCGCCTGGTGCATATCTCGACCGTTGCCAGCCACTCCCCCGAGACGTTCTCGGGCGTGTACAGCTCCACCAAGGCGGGCGTCAACATGATGTCCAAGATGCTGGCCGCCGAGTGGGCCCCTACGGCGTGCGCTCCAACTGCGTCGAGCCCTGCTTTGTCAAGACCCCCATGTCGGCGAGCTTTTACGCTGACCCCGAGGTCGAGAAGAGCCGCAGCCGCCTTATCGCCACGCGCCGCATCGGCGAGGTCAGCGATATCGCCAACGCCGTCATGTTCCTGGCGTCCAAGCGCTCGGACTTTACCACCGGCGACGCTATCAAGGTCGACGGTGGCTTCTCCAACATGATGGGCGACCTCACCGCCAAGCCCGGCGGCCGTCGCGCCTATGCCGACAACTACCTCAAGAACAAGGGTGTCGAGCTTTGGTCCGATGAGTCCGGCGTCGCCAAGCCGACTGACCAGTAAACCAACCTAACAGGGAGGTCCGCGGACACGCCCGCTCCTCCCCCGTATCGATTAGAAAGAGTCCAATGGCTTCCACCAACTCCAACAAGGGTCGCGCCGTCGTGCTTTCCGCCGCGTGCGTCACCATGTTCTTCATCAGCTCCATCGCGCTGTATTCCGTCGTGAGCAAGAACCTGCTCGCCGTCTACCCCGAGTGGTCCAGCGCCCTTACCTGGCTTTCCCGGTCTTTCAGACCATCATGGCCGTGACGGGCATCTTCGCCGGTCGCATCTCCGATAAGATCGGCCCCGCAACGTCGTGATCGCCGCCGCCGTGTGCTACGGCCTGGGCTGGTTCATGTCCGGCACCGTCACCGAGCCGTGGCAGTTCTACCTGTGGTTCTCGCTCGTCGCCGCCGTCGGCAACGGCCTGGGCTACAACCCGGCGCTCACCACGGGCCAAAAGTGGTTCATCGACAAGAAGGGTCTCGCCTCCGGCATCACCCTGGCCGCTTCGACCGCCGGCCCCGCCGTGCTGTCCCCGGTGCTCGCCTCGCTGCTCATCCCGAGCCTCGGCATCTTTGGCGCCCTCAAGGCACTCGGCGTCATCTTCTTTGTGACGATCGCCGCCTCCGCCCTGTTCCTGAGGCCCCCGAGGCCGGCTGGCTGCCCGAGGGCTTCGAGGCCCCCAAGGGCGGCGCACATGCCGGCACCTTCGGCGACCTCACCCCGGGCGAGATGGTCAAGACCCCGCGCTTCTGGGTCCTCATCGTCACCTTCGCCTTTGCCGCCACCGCGGGTACCCTGCTCGTGGGCAAGGTTGCCTCCATCGCCGCCGTCCAGCTCTTCGCCGACCCCACGAGCGCCGCGGCCGTCGCCCTCGGCGGCGTGGTGGTCTCCGTCAACACCTGCGCCAACCTGGTCGGTCGTCTGTCCTTTGGCCAGATCATCGACAAGCTCGGCGCCTACAAGTCGCTGCTCATCAGCCTTATCGTCACCATCGTCGCCCTCGTTATCATGTCGATGAGCTTTACGCAGAGCATGTTCTTTGTGGCGCTTGCCCTTCTCGGCTTTAGCTTTGGCGCCCTGCTCGTCATCTACCCGCCGCTCACCGGTGGCGCCTTTGGCACCAGCAACATCGGCGTCAACTACGGCATCATGTTCTTGGGCTACGCCGCTTCTACCTGGATCAGTCAGCCCATCACCGCCGTGCTGTATCACGCCGAGGCCGGCAGCGCCGCCTACCAGCAGTCTTTCTACGGCGCCATTGTGATCGCCGCCATCGCCGTCGTGCTCACCGTCTACATGATGGTCTCCGACAGCAAGAAGAAGTCCGCCTAGTTATACCGATGTGACAAAGGGGCTGTCCCTTTGTCACATTCCAAGCCACCAGCATTAAGGAGTCGAAATGTCTGAGCTCAACCCCGTCCGCATTGCCGTCATCGGCGCCGGCGCCATGGGCCGCAACCACATCCGCTTTGTCACCGAGGAGCCCGAGGCCGAGCTTGTCGCCATCGCCGACGCCTTTGAGGCGCCCGCGCCACGGCCGAGGCTGCCGGCGTGCCGTTCTTTACCGATCCCGCCCAGATGATGGACGAGGTCAAGCCCGAGGCCGTCATCATCGCCACCCCCAACGACCTGCACTTGGGCGTTGCCCGCGAGGCCATCAAGCGCAACATCGTGCCGCTGGTCGAAAAGCCGATCTCCAACGACCTCGAGGATGCCCAGCTTTCGCCGCCGAGGCCGAGACCGCCGGCGTGCCCGTGCTCGTGGGTCAGCACCGTCGCCACAACCCCTTCGTCAACAAGGCCAAGGAGATCATCGAGTCCGGCGAGCTGGGCAAGCTCACCGTGTCGAGCTTCCACTACATGATCTATAAGAATGACGAGTACTTCGATGTCGAGTGGCGCCGCAAGAAGGGTGCCGGACCGATCTTGGTCAACCTGGTTCACGACGTGGACCTGCTCCGCTACCTGCTGGGCGAGCCCGTCGCCGTCCAGGGCATGCAGTCCAGCGCCGCCCGCGGTTTTGAGACCGAGGACTCCGCCGTGGTCAACGTCCGTTTTGCCGATGGCGCGCTTGCGAGCATGACCATCTCCGACGCCACCGCCAGCCCCTGGAACTGGGAGGCCACCGCTCGCGAGGATCCGCAGTACCGCCCCTTCGACGCCGACGCCTACTTTATCGGCGGAACCTTGGGTGCCCTTTCGCTGCCCCGCCTGCATCAGTTCTCCTACGACGGCGCCTCCAACTGGCACAAGCCGCTGCAGATGGAGATCCCGGCCGTGGACCCGGCGCTGCCGCACAAGATGCAGCTCAAGCACTTTGTGAAGGTTGTCCGCCGCGAGGTCGAGCCCGTCGTGACCCCCGCCGATAACGTCAAGACGCTCACGCTTCTCAACGCCATCAAAGAGGCCGCCGAAACCGGCCAGCTCGTCGAGCTGTAATGCCTTAAGAGCGGCCGCGGCAGAAACCCCATGCCGAGTCCCTCGGTCCGCCACAAATAAGCCCCTCTTCTTTGCCCCGCGAGCAGCCTCCTGCCCGCGGGGCTTTCTTTGCAGCCGCGGCGCGGGCGGGTGGTAGACTGGGTGGCTCATGCACCTGTAACGTACTCACAGACAGGAAGTCCCATGGATCTTATCGC
Source organism: Coriobacteriaceae bacterium AM48-5 (assembly GCA_027669525.1). Lineage (GTDB taxonomy): Bacteria > Actinomycetota > Coriobacteriia > Coriobacteriales > Coriobacteriaceae > Collinsella. The sequence goes on from JAQEDJ010000013.1 coordinate 32,558, forward strand.
CCAGCTCGCCCGCGAGCTCAACCTTAAGGCCGCCAACATCGAGGCGGCCGTCAAGCTCATCGACGAGGGCAACACCATTCCCTTTATCTCGCGCTACCGCAAGGAAGCAACGGGCGGCATGGACGACGTCGCCTGCGCGCACTCGACGAGCGCCTGTCCTACCTGCGCAATCTTGAACAGCGTAAAGAGGACGTCATCCTGCTCATCGACGCCCAGGGCAAACTCACGCCCGAGCTCGAGCAGCAGATTCGCGAGGCCACACAGCTCCAGCGCGTCGAAGACCTCTACAAGCCCTACCGTAAAAAGCGCATGACCCGCGCGCAGAAGGCCCGCGAGGCAGGTCTGGAGCCGCTTGCCAACATGGTCATCATGCAGGCCTCGGCCAAGGGCAGCGCGCTCGACGCCGCCGCGGCATACGTCAACGAGGAGGCCGGCTTCGACACGCCCGAGAAGGCGCTCGCTGGCGCCGCTGACATCGTGGCCGAGACGGTAGCCGAGGACCCCGAGAACGTCGCCGACGTGCGCGCCTTTACGCAAAACACCGCCGACATCGTCGTCGAGGCAACCGACCCCGCCGAGAAGACCCCCTACGAGCCCTACTACAGCTATGACGAGCCGTTGCGCCGTATACCCAACCACCGCGTGCTGGCTATCGACCGCGGTGAGCGCGAGGGCAAGCTCCGCGTGCGCGTGAACGTCGACGGCGTTGCCGCCACGGCGCGCCTCAGCAGCCGTTGGCCCCGACGCCAGGGCGTGTTTGCTCCCATCTTCGATGCCGCCATCGCCGACGGCTACAAACGCCTCATGGCTCCCTCGCTGGAGCGCGAGGCCCGCGCCAAACTCACCGTTCGCGCCCAGACCGAGGCCATCAACGTCTTTGCCAAGAATCTCGAGGGCCTGCTCTCGGCGCGCCCCGTGCGCGCGCCCGCGTACTCGCGCTCGACCCGGGCTACCGCACCGGCTGCAAGGTCGCCGTCATGGACGAGACCGGCAAGCTGCTCGACCACGGCGTGGTCTACCCCACCAAGCCGCGCCACGACGTCGCCGGCACCAAGCGCGAGCTCGCCCGCCTCGTCAAAAAGGACGGCGTCAACACCATCGTCATCGGCAACGGCACCGCCAGCCGCGAGACCGAGGAAGTCGTCTCGGAGTTCATTGCCGAGCAGGCGTCCAGCCTTCGCTACACCATCGTTAACGAGGCCGGCGCGTCGGTGTACTCCGCCTCCGAGCTCGCCAGCCAGGAATATCCTGACCTGGACGTCACCGTACGTGGCGCCATGAGCTTGGGCCGTCGCCTGCAGGACCCGCTGGCAGAGCTCGTCAAGATTCCGCCCCAGTCCATCGGCGTGGGCCAGTACCAACACGACCTTGACCAGGCCGAGCTCTCGCGCACCTGGGCCACGTGGTGGAGGACGTCGTCAACCGCGTGGGCGTCGACGTCAACACCGCGAGCGCAAGCCTGCTGGGATACGTATCGGGCATCACGCCGAGCGTGGCAAAGAACATCGTGGCGTACCGCGAGGAAAACGGCGCCTTTACCGATCGCCGCCAGCTTAAGAAGGTCCCCAAACTTGGACCCAAGGCATATCTCAACGCCGCGGGCTTTTTGCGCATCAGCGGCGGTAAGAACCCGCTCGACGCGACAAGCGTCCACCCCGAGAGCTACGAGGTGGCCACGGCCGTTCTGGAGCGGGCCGGCGTTGCGGCAAGCGAGCTCAGCCGCGGCGGCGTGCCCGACATCGAGCGCCGTCTGGGCAGCATTTCGGCACTGGCAAGCGACCTGGACTGTGGCACCCTGACGCTCATCGACATTGTCAACGAGCTCAAGAAGCCCGGTCGCGACCCGCGCGACGACGCGCCCGAGGTGGTCTTTAGCCGCTCGGCACTTTCTATTGACGACCTGGAGCCCGGCATGGAGCTCAAGGGCACGGTGCGCAACGTCGTCGACTTTGGCGCCTTCGTCGACGTGGGCGTGCACCAGGACGGCCTCGTGCACATCTCCAAGCTGGCCAGCCGCTTCGTCAAGCACCCCAGCGACGTGGTGCGCGTCGGCGACACGGTGAAGGTATGGGTAGAAAAGGTCGATCGCGACCGCAAAAAGATCTCCCTCACCATGGTGCGGGGCAAATAAGCCGCTGCAGGCGCTCGGCGGGCCCCATTCCGCCGAGCGCCTCTCCTTCTAAAACGATTTGGCGATATCCCGAAGTGCGAGACGCCGTTTCCGCTAATCATCACCTGCAATTTTTGAGATATTCGGCCTCGCTGGGCCGCGATAACACTTCTTCAAAGTGCAAGCTCAACAAATAGGCATCAGATATTCCACAAACGTCCCATATCTGCACCCGCAGAGGTGCGGTACGGGACGTTTTTCAGCCATATTGGCAATCTTGACGGCACTCTGAGGCCGAATATCTCGATTTCTGTTGGTGGGACACTTATGGGCACGAGCCGCAAAGACCTCGTTTGCCCGGTAGAGCTGTTCAACCACGTCAAGCATGAGATCTTGCATGCGCGGAACAAAGGGATAATCGAAGGGTCTTGGGCGACTTGCGCGTCGCCCCGAACACATAGCCGGCAGGGTCCTTTGCCTTGGCGATGACTGCCAACTCGGGGCCGGATCGTTTTCGATACTTGATAGATATGGATTAGAAGATCATTAGATTACAGGTTGATCCATAATGCGGAACCGCGTTGTCCACGCGATGCCGTCGGAGCCCACGCCGCCGTCCGAGGTGACGCCGGCGCGTAACACGAATCGTCATCCGGCGAACGAAGCCGCCAGTGGCACGCGGCGTTGCCATCCGAGCCCAGCCCCATTACTGCCCGAGACAGTTGGCGGGGTAGCACTGTCGACCCCCATCGGAATAAAGGTAGCGATTCAGCTCAGGACCTACCGACGGGTTCGTGTCGGCAGCCCCGGCCTTTCCTTTGCCTAGCGCGACCCTCGCGAAGCGCGTGAGCGATAGGGAAAGGAAAGGCCGGGGCGAACAACCCGCGACGCAGCCAGTGTTCGCGTTACGGCAGGATATGGAAGCCCAAAGCGGCGATATCCTTAGCGAAACCGCGCACGGTGTCGAGCGAGACCTCGTACGGGTCGCGACCGATGTTCTTGCGCTTGGCCAGGATGCTGTTGGGCACCGTGATGATCTGGCAACCGCAGGCTTCGGCCTGGTAAATGTTGATGAGCTCGCGCGTGGATGCCCACAGGACCTCGCAGTTGGGCTTGGCGGCGGCCTTCTTGACCGACTCTGTCATAAACGGAATGGGGTCGACGCCGGTGTCGGCGATGCGACCGGCAAAGAGCGAGATGATGGACGGCGTCTCGGCGTCAACGGCCTCGACCATCTCGTCGACCTGCGCGGGCGTAAAGATGGTGGTGACGTTGACCTTGATGCCGTCGGCGGAAAGCTTGCGCACCAGCTCGGCCGTGGACTCGCCTTTGGTGGTCACGCACGGAATCTTGACGTAGACGTTATCTGCCCAGGTGGCGATCTCGCGCGCCTCGACCTCCATGGTCTCGACGTCATCGGCAAAGACCTCAAACGATACGGACACATCGGTGATGTGGGCCAGGACTTCCTTGGCAAACGCGCGGTAATCCGTCACGCCGCCCTTCTTCATAAGGGACGGGTTGGTCGTGAAACCCTGAACGTTGCCGTTCTCGTACATGTCGAGCATGCCCTCGAGGTTTGCACCGTCAGCGAACACCTTGATTGCCATCTGCCTGATTCCTTTCGTCTGCATATGGGCGTTGAACTGATAAACACTTTACCTACGTTTATCAAGGCGTGAACTGCGGTTTTTTTATCTTCTCGGCGAACGGTTTTGCAGATTTACCATTTTTATATCGACGCCCCAGCGGCAAAACGTTTTTGCCGATCATTGCGTTTGATTCCGTTCACGGAACAGAAGCAGCGCCTCACCGGCTCATATTCACAATCGCTCCAAAGCAAAAAGCGGTGACGCCTCATTTGAGACGTCACCGCTTCCGTGTAGGAGCCGGTTATCGGAGCTCCGCCCGATTAGGGCTTAACGTATGCCTGGATTACTCTTCCTCAACGTGATTGATCACAGCACCCTTGGTGTGGATGAAGTTGGGGACGAAGGCAACGACCAGAAGGACAGCGAGAATCGCGTAGACACCGGTGGTACCGAAGGCCTCGGCAGCGCGGCCAAGCGTAATACCAATGACGGAGAAATCGAAGTCGCCGAACGTAGTGTTCTTGAAGCCAAAGACGTCAAGAACGGGCAGGAGCAGAGCCGGGGCAAAGGTGATGAGCAGGCCGTTGACGAAAGCGCCAAGAGCTGCGCCCTTGCGACCGCCGGTAGCATTGCCGTAGATACCTGCGGTAGCACCGCAGAAGAAGTGGGGAACCATGCCCGGGATGATGAAGATGCCCAGGGTAGCGCCCACGATGAACATACCGACCACGCCACCGATGAAGGAGGCAACAAAGCCGAGGATGACGGCGGTGGGAGCATAGGGGAAGAAGACGGCGCAGTCGACGGCGGGGATGGCGCCGGGGATCAGCTTGTTGGAGATGCCCTGGAAAGCCGGGACCAGGTCGGCAAGAATCATACGAACGCCGTTGTAGACGATAGTGACACCGACGGCGAAGGACAGGGCACAGGTCAGGGCATAGACGATTACATTGTCGCCGCCAGCGATCTTGGTAACGACCGCAGGATCTGCGATGTAAGCGGCGAAAGCGGTAACCAGGTAGAAGAAGGCCATGGTAAGAGCCGTGGAGATGGTGGTGTCGCGCAGGAAGGAGAACTTCTCGGGAACCTCGATCTTCTCGGTGCTGTTCTCCTCGGCGTCCTTAGCAAAAAGCGTACCGACTGCAGCGGAGATGTAATAGGCGAGTGAACCGAAGTGGCCCATGGCGATTTCATCGCCATCGGTAACCTTCTCGGTGAAACGCTGACCAACGGCGGGAAGCATAGCGCTCACGAGGCCCAGGAACATGCCGCCCACGATGACAAGCTGGACATCCTGGAAGCCAGATGCCTGCAGAACGGCAGAAAGCAGGCAGGCCATAAACATGCTGTGATGGCCCGTCAGGAAGATGTACTTAAACTTGGTAAAGCGGGCAATGATAATGTTCACGACGTAGCCGAGAATCAGGATCATCATGGTCTGAACGCCGAGGACGCTCTGAGCCATCGAAACGACGACCTCGTTGTTGGGCACGACGCCGGTGATGTGGAAACCGGTCTCGATGAAGGTACCCAGCGGAGCAAGGTTCTCCTGAACAACAGCGGCGCCGGCAGACAGCATGATGTAACCAAGAATGGGCTTCAGGGTGCCCGTCATCACCTTGTGGGCAGGACGCTTAAGCGCGACAAGGCCCACAAAGGCAAATAGACCCATAATCCACGCTGGCTTGGTCAGAATCGATTGGATAAACTCAAGTATGGGAAGGATGGCTTGCATCTGCGCTTCCTTTCTCTCTAACGTGGGCGCGTTTCCCTCTTCCACAGGGAACCGCCCTTTTTTGTGCCGCTTTAGGCGTTAGCGGCGGCCGCCTTGATTGCCTCGAGGGCGTCTTCGCGGATCTTCTTCTTGTTCACATAGCTGCGAACGATCACAACGTTGCCGTGGAGCTCGGGTGCGAGCTCTTTAACGGTGATGAACAGATCCGGATTTGCGGAAGAAGCACCGTTCAGGTCCATAGACTCAACGTCGGCCTTGATGCCCTCCTCCTCGCAAAGCTCCTCGACTTTGCCAGCGAGCATCAGGCTAGACCCGATGCCGTTTCCGCATACGGTGATGATATGCATGGCAACCTTCCTCTCCTACACGTGACGGTTTTCCGTCTATCCAAAAGCGGCGACGCATCGCCGTGCCATTAAGGCCTAAAAGAATGAACGCATGGTCTCCAAAACCTGCTCGGGCGTATCGCATGCGCTGAGTTTGGCAACGCAGTCATCGTCCTCGAACATCTGCGAAAGCTCCGCCAAGCAACCAAGATGAGCCTTAGGGTCGGGCGCGCAAATACCCACGAGCACGTGAACCGGATCGAAATCCTCGTGTCCAAACGCAACGGCTGGGTCAAGCGTGACGATACAGATCCCCGCTTCACTCACATTGCCATCTGCCTGAGCGTGGGGCATGGCGATGCCCTCTTCCAAGACCATATAGGGGCCGAATTTGTGAACCGATGAAATCATGGCGTCGACATAGCTCTGGTCGCATTTGCCAGCGTCTACGAGCAACTTACCGCATGCCCTGATCGCTTCCTCCCAATCGGAGGCCTCGACGTGGCAGGCAACAAGCTCGGGCTTAAGAAGATCGGTCAGCATGCTCGTCCCCTACTCCTCGGGCAAGATATGAAAACCAAGCGCCTGAACGTCGCGGGCAAAGCCCTTGACCGTATCAAGCGAGTACTCAAGCAAATCTTTCCCGAAATTCTTGCGCTTGGCAAGAATGGCATTGGGGACCGTAATGATCTGGCATCCAACGGACTCCGCCTGGAAGATATTGAGGACCTCGCGCGTAGACGCCCAGAGAACCTCGGCAGCAGGCTTAACGGCAGCCTTCTTTACGGACTCCGCCATGAGGGGCAGCGGATCGACGCCGGTATCGGCAATGCGACCGGCAAAGATGGACAGAATAGAGGGGGTCTCGGCAGAAACGGCATCGACGAACTCGTCGACCTGCTCGGGCGTGAAGATCGTGGTGACATTCACCTTGATGCCGTCGGCAGAAAGGCGCTTGACCAACGCGGCAGTGGACTCGCCCTTGGTGTTGAGCGCCGGGATCTTAACGTAGACGTTGTCTGCCCAGGTTGCGATCTCGCGAGCCTCGGCTTCCATACCCGCCTCGTCGTCGGCGAATACCTCAAAAGAGACCGACACATCGGTAATGTGCTCAAGAACCGTCTTGGCAAAAGCGCGGTAGTCAGTCACGCCACCGGCCTTCATAAGGGAAGGATTGGTCGTGAAGCCTTGAACGTTGCCATTGTCATGCATGTCAAGCATGCCTTCGAGGTTAGCGCCGTCGGCAAACACCTTAATCGCCATGTTCGGTCCTTTCTCATCTAGCACTATTGCTATCGAAAGCTTTCTCCTTTGTTTCAAAAGCTTTTCGGCTTTCTTTTATAAACTATTTCAAAAGCCATCGAAAGCTCAATTGTCAACTTTCCGTGAACGGTCGAATATCGGGTGTGAACGTACTTCTTTTGGGCGGCACCTTCAGAATGAGACTCTTTATAGCCCGTCTACGTGCGAACTATCTGCTACGCATGCATTTGTGACATGCCATTCCGTTCTTTTGATTCATTCGAATTCGCCTTGTTCTTTTCATATCGATACGTTATATTTCGATTACGAAAGGCGCATCTTTTACCTTTTGTTCAAAAGGAGCGGCATATGGCATCTACTTCAGACCTTTCGCCGGCTGAGCGCCAGCGATTTATCATGAATTGGCTGGCCGAAAAGCCAAATATCTCGGTATCCGACATCGTTCGCCGTTTTTCGGTTTCGGAAGTCACCGCACGACACGACCTCATCTCGCTGGAATCCGAAGGCAAGCTGCGTCGCGTACGCGGTGGAGCGGTATCGCTTTCTCGCTCCAACGCAATCTCGTATCCCGAGGAGCGCATCAATGTCCAAGTCGAGGCCAAGGAGGCCATCGCCGCAACCGCAGCAACTCTTGTTGATGATGGCGATGTTCTGGTAATTGATATCGGCACCACAGGCTTTTACTTCGCTAAGGCCCTCATGGACAAGCGTGAGATCACCATTATCACCGGCGATCTTGCAATCGCGAACTACGCCAGCTTCAATCTCCCCAACGCTTCGGTAGTGCTGCTGGGCGGCTCCGTGCGCAAGGGCCACCTCTATCTCGCGGGCGCACTAACGCTCGACTGCATGAGCAAACTACATGCCGACAAGGCGTTTGTCAGTGCCGATGGATTCCACCCCGACCACGGTTTTACCGTCGAGCACGACTTCTCGGCCATGATCAAGCATATGTACCTTACCAACTCAAACCAGGGCTACATGATGGTTGACCAGGGAAAGTTCAACAAGACCAGTTTTTATCAGTCCGCGCAGATCGATGACCTCGACGGCATCATCGTTGATGGAGACGACGAGGGCATCATGACGGCGGCGATCGAGAGCAGTCGCAGTCATCCCAAGCTCTATATCGCAAAATAGCTCAAATGGCCGGGTCGCCCCCACTGCGGGCGACCCGGCCATTTATTAAATCAACCCAAAGTGGCGCATCGCTGCGACGGTGCCGTCGTGTGCGACGTCGTCGGTCACGTAGTCGGCGACTGCCTTGACCTCGAGCATGGCGTTGCCCATGGCAACAGCCGTCTCAACGGCGGCGAGCATGCCCAGGTCGTTGCCAGAATCGCCAAAGCCAAAGGTGCGCGCATTTCCCTCGCGGCCCAGATACGCCAGCGCTCGCGCCACGCCCACGCCCTTGTCAATGCCCTTGGGGCTCAGCTCGCGATTCTGACCACCGGTGTTGCACAGCTCAAACTCGCGATCGATAAAGCCGTCATCGTTGGCAACGCGAGCCAGGTTGCACGCGTTAATGCACACCTTGCCTACGCGCAAGCGGCCATCGACGCGCATCTGATCAACGCCATGCACCACGCCGGCGCCTAGCAGAAATGACTGTTCGACACCAACTGGCTCAAGTGAATAGGTGGCACCGTTTGTCTCGAACAACGCCTCACCGCCCGCCGCGGCAATGCGGCGCGCAAGCTCCGCGATAACGTCCTCGTCAAAACAGTCCTCATGCACCACGCGGCCCTCGACCTCGAGCGTGGCGCCCGCCATGGCAACGATGCCCGCCGGATTCAGGCACGCAGACCATCGGCAACCAGCCACAGGGGGCGGCCCGTGCAGATAAATGCCTTGTGCCCCGCATCGCGCAAACGGTGAAACGCTCGATAACCGCCCGCGAGGGACGAACCGCCGTAAAGTCCTTATCGGTCATATCGTCGGGATCGAACGACGTCAGCGTGCCGTCCACGTCAAAAAAGAGCACAGCGGATTCGGGGCACGCATCAATCATATGGGTTCCTTTCGAGGATAAGGGCAAACGAAGCATCCATCATATAATGGAGCGACGCAATCAGAGAGGTCACCCATGGAATTTTACGCAAGCTGCCCCGAGGGCTTTGAGTCCGCACTCGCCGATGAGCTTAAACACCTCGGGCTTTCGCATGTCCGCCGTCTGAAGGGCCGCGCTACGTTTGAGGGCGAGCTCGAAGAAGCTACCGCGCCTGTCTGTGGTCGCGCCTGGCCAGCCGCGTGTTTGTGGTGCTTGGGCGCTTTGAGGCGCAGGATGCCGACGAGCTGTACGACAGCGTTTACGACATCGCCTGGGAGACTATCATCCGCCCCGGCGCCACCATCGCCATCACCGCCCGCGGCGTGACCGAGCAGCTGCGCAACACGCGCTTCTCGGCCCTGCGCGCCAAGGACGCGTTGTGCGACCGTCTGGCCGAGACCACGGGCCGTCGCGCCGATGTCGACGCCGCCGACCCTGACGTTCACCTGCTGCTTTCGCTGCGTCAGCGCCGCGCGAGCATCAGCCTGGACCTTTCGGGCGACCCGCTGTTCAAACGCCTGCCGCCCGCAGCGACCCGCGCCGGCGAGGGCGCACACGTGCTGCGCCCCGACTACGCCGCCCTGGTGCTGGCACAGGTCGGCTGGACCGCACTGTGCGAGCGCAAGCTAACGGCCGACGATTACGAGAACGAAGCCCTGCCCACGCTGGTCGATGCCTCGTGCGCCGGCGGCGGCCTGTTGCTGGAGGCAGTGAATATTCTGACCGACCGCGCCCCGGGCGCCGCACGCGAGCGCTGGGGCTTTGAGGGCTGGCAGCTGCACGACGCCGCCCTGCTGGGGCTTTGAGGGCTGGCAGCTGCACGACGCCGCCCTGTGGGAGCAGCTGCTTGCCGAGGCGCGCGAGCGCGACCGCCCTGTGGGAGCAGCTGCTTGCCGAGGCGCGCGAGCGCGAGGCGGCAGCGCGCGAGCGCCAGGCGCGCATCGTGGCCGTGGACATTGACCCCGCCGCCCGCAAGACTGCCGAGCGCATGGTCAAGTGCGCCGGTTACAAGCGCTTTGTCGATTTTTGCGCTGCCAAATCTGCCACCGTACTGGACCACGCGGGCGCCGTCGCCGGTGCCGCCGTGGTCGCAGATACGACCGAGACACCGCTGTCGCTTATGCATGACGCCATGACGATGGTCGGCGAGCTGCGCCGTGCGCCCGAGCTCGCCTCGGCACCGGTCGCCGCGCTCACCCGAGACGGATTGCTGGCCCGCGCGCTCCACGCTGAGCCCGAGCACTCGATCGCCGTCATGCCCAATAACGAGGAGGCGGCTATCGAGGTCTGGCCCTCGCTCGATCATGCTGCCGCGGCGTTTGAAGCTCCGACCAGTGCGAACGCCGAGGGCGAGACCGCGGTCGCCGACGACGTCATCAGCGACGAAACCGCCGCTCCCGCCATGCCCGAGTCCGCTGCCACGCTCGACCTGGGCGACGGCAAGCCGCTGCCCGTGCTCATCCCCGAGTCGGAGCAGTTCGCCAACCGCCTGCGCAAGAATGCCCGTCTGCGCCGCAAGTGGCCAAGCGCGAGGGCGTGAGCTGCTACCGCGTCTACGATGCCGACCTGCCCGATTACTCCGCCGCCATCGATCTGTACGAGGGTTGCCCGCAAACGCCGGGCCGCTGGCTCGTCATCGCCGAATACGCCGCGCCCAAGACCATCGACCCCGCACTGGCCCAGGCCCGTATGCTCGACATTCTGGCCATCGCGCCGCGCATCCTAGATGTTCCGGCCGAGCACGTGCACGCCAAGGCCCGCATGCGTTCGCGCGGCGGCTCGCAGTACGGCAAGCAGGGCGCCGGCAAGGACGGCTCGGGCGAGCGCGCCAACATCGCGCGCCGTCGCCTGCCGCTCATCGAAGAAGGCGGTCTTACCTTTGCCGTCAACTTTGACGATTACCTGGACGTGGGCATCTTCTTGGACCACCGCGTCACGCGCAATCTGGTGCGCGAGCACGCCAAGCAGGCGCGCCGCTTCCTCAACCTGTTCGCTTACACCGGCACCGCTACCTGCTATGCGGCCGACGGCGGCGTCGAGGAAACCGTGACGGTCGACCTCTCCAACACCTATCTGGACTGGGCCGAGCGCAACATGCGTCAGAACGGCTTTGTGGGGCCGCAGCATCACTTTGTGCGCGACGACGTGCTCGCCTGGATTCGCGACCAGCGCCAGACGCGCAACCGCTGGGACCTGATCTTTGTCGATCCGCCCACGTTTTCGAACTCGTCCAAGATGGGCCGCCGCACCTGGGATGTTCAGCGTGACCATGTTGAGCTTTTGGCCGGCGTATCGCGCCTGCTCGCGCAGGGCGGCCATGCCATCTTTAGCTGCAACCTGCGCGGCTTCCGCCCCGAGACGCGCAAGCTCGCACGCGCGGGCGTCGTGCTGGAGGACATTACGGCGCAGACCATCCCCGAGGACTTCGCGCGCAACCAGAAGGTGCACCACTGCTACATCGTGCGCCGCCTGCCCATCGAGGACGCCATGGCCGAAGTCGGCTTTAGCGCCGAGGAGATTGCCAAGCGAACCGAGGAGCTGCGCAACCCCGAGGCCCGCAAGCCTCGCGCGGCAGCACCCGCGCACGCGCAGGCCGGCGACCGAGGGCCGCGCGGTGACGGCAAGCCCACCTGTGCAGGTAAGCCCAAAAAGAAAAAAGTTCTACGCCAGCAAGCCCAAGGGCAAGTAAACAAAGTTGTGGTGGAATAGTTCCTAAAAAGCCTGGTAAAGGCCCAAACAGGAACTATTTCACCGCAACTCATATTGGGATGGCGGATGCCGACCTATCCCTGGATGACCAATCGGTAACCAATACCCACGTGCGTCTGGATATAGCGCGGATGCGCAGGGTCGGACTCAATCTTCTTACGCAACGTGCCCATAAAGACACGCAGGCTCGCCAAGTCGCTCTTAGTTGCCGTGCCCCAAATCTCGTGTAGGATAAACTGGTGCGTCAGTACCTTGTCGGCGTTATCCGCCAGCAGGCACAGGAGCTTATACTCGATCGGCGTCAGATGCAGTTCCTCGCCATCCATCGTGGCGATGCCGGCATCAAAATCGATATGCAGCTCACCGGTATCGAACGAGCCTCGGAGACAACGCCGCCCGTCTGCGCATACGAAAGGCGCCTGAGCGTCGTGCGAATGCGCGCGAGCAGTTCCTCGACCGAAAACGGCTTGGTCAGATAGTCGTCGGCACCGGCATCGAGCGCGCGGATTTTGTCCGCATCCTCGCTGCGCGCCGAGACCACGATAATCGGCATGCCCGACCATGCGCGCACCGACTCCACCACCTTGACGCCGTCCATATCGGGCAGGCCCAGATCGAGCAGCACAATGCTCGGCGCCTGCGACGAAGCGGCGGCGATGGCGGCATGGGCGGTCTCCACAGCCATATGGCGCAAGCCGTGCGCCTCGAGCGCGGCAACAATAAGATTGCGAACGGCGGGGTCGTCCTCAACGACCAAGATGAGCGGTTTTACGGCAGAGTTCGGCACGGCGCTACTCCTTATCAAACGAAACGTCGGCGGCGGGAAGTTCAATCGTAAAGACCGAACCGTGCGGGTCCGCCGCGGCAACCTCTATGCTACCGCCATGTGCCAACGCAATGGAACGGCAGAGCGAAAGACCCAGGCCAACGCTGCGATGGCTGTCGGCCAGACCATGGTTGGCGGTATAGAACGACTCGAAGATCCGCTCGCGATCCTCGGGTGCGATGCCCGGACCATCATCGGCCACCGAGCACGCCACGCGTCCATCGTCGACGCTAATCGAAATCATGATATGCGAGCCCGCGGGCGTATAAGTGATGGCGTTGTTCACCAGATTGACCACTAGCTGCACCATCAGGCGTGCATCGACGTTGACGAGCGCCGGCTCATCGCACGCCACCACCTTAAGGTCGTGCTCGCGCACGGCAGGGTTCACGTGGCGCAGCGCCTCCTCGACGATATCGTCCATGAGCTCGAGCGTGGTCGACAGGCGCATACCGCCACCCTCGAGCTTGGTGATGGCGAGCAGATTCTCGACGGTGGCGTTGAGCCACAGCGCATCCGAGCGAATGGATAGAAGCAGGCCGCGGCGCGTCTGGGCATCGAGCACCGCGGTGCCGGTCGAGCCTGATCGAGCAGCACGTCGGCATTACCCGAAATACTGGTAAGCGGCGTGCGCAGATCGTGCGAAATGGAGCGCAGCAGGTTGGCGCGCAGCTGTTCGTTTTTGGCGAGCACCGCCGCCTCCTCGCGGGCCTCCATGGCGCGGGCGCGGTCGAGCGCCAGCTCGCCTTCGCTCACGATGGCATCGGCAAGTGTCCGCTCCTCATGCGTCAGCACGTCGGGCTCGGCAACGATAGCCAGCACGCCCACCACCGAGGCGGGTCGCCCGAGCGGACGAAGCCGTCGCCCGTGCGAACCGTCAGGTAGATGCCATAAAACGCCGAGCCGCCATAGGTGGCATCGAGCGGCGTTCCCACATAGGCGGACGCCGAGAGCCGCGGCGGCATCTGCGGCGCCAGTTCATGCACTGGCGCGGCATCGCCCACGGCCGTGTATGTCGCACGCGGCAGCAGGTCATCGCCCTCGGCGTCGGCGCTGTACCACACGGCCGGACAGCCCGAAAGACGCGCCAGCTGCGTTGCCATGGCATGGACAATCTGCTGCTGATCGGCACACCGCTGCAGCATACGGTTGGTCTCGAGCACCATATGCGTACGGCGGTCGCTAGCGGCAGCCTGTGCCAAGGCGCGGCGCAGGGCCAATGCAATCGAGCTCGACACAAGCGAGACCACGAACATGATGAAGAACATGCCGGGATAGACGCGGTCGATAAGCGACAGCGAGTAGCGCGGGTCGACAAACAAGAAGTTGTAGAGCGCCACGGCAGCAGCCGAGCTCAGCAAGCAATACAGGCGACTCCAGGTAAAGAATGCGCACAGCTGAACGGCGAACACATAGACGATCATGATGCTCGGCGCGAGACCCGGATGGTCGAGCAGCGCGCCCACAATCGTCGCCGCGACCAGCAGCCCCGCCGATACGCAGGCGTCATACAGAGGAGTGCGGCGCGTCAGCGTTGTGCGCCGCCACCAAAAGCTATCGGCAATATCGCCGTCCGTACGGACGTCCATCAGTGCCCCGCCCCTCTCTCAAAAACAAAAACCACCACAAAGGGACAGGCACCTTTGTGGTGGTTTCCCTTGTGGTGGTTCCAAGTGTATAGCCTTTGCAACCGGCGGTCGCTAGACAAACAGCACGTGCGCGAGCAGGGCACACACGCACACCGCGACAAGCAGCGTCACCACGATCGAGATCACGCGGTCGGCCATGTCCATGTTGGCACGATTCGTAAAGAACCGATCTTCGGCGGCGTCGACGCGCGCCTCACGCACCAGCTCGGCCGCAAGATCGCGACCGTCAAGCACCTTTGCATCCATGGTTTCCTCCCAGGACTCAATCCCCGTCAATACAAGCCCGCCCGTTCGCAGACAAACCTCGAGCGTCGCCTACGGCCGCTCGTTGGGAGCCAGGCGCTGCATCTTGTTCACGGCCTTGAACTTGGTGAACAGCGGCACGTACTCAAAGCTCACGTTGGAGTTCTCCAGGCCGTACCAACGCGCGGGCGTGCCGGCGGCACGGCGGATGATGTACTTGAGCGTGATGGCCGTACGCTCGCTCGGCTCCACATCGCTTTCGGGCGCCAGAAGCTTACGGATCAGGACGAACTTGAACGTACCGATGTTACCCGGATCCTTGTAGACCGAGTAGTCATGCGTCTGCGGCGGCAGCTCGCCGGTGGCAGCCAGGTCCTGAACGACCTGACGCAGATAGGCATTGACGCGCTGGTTAATCTTGTAGCCCAGGTACAGATGCACGCGGAACACGTAGTCGGTGCCGAACGTCTCGACCGAATAGGCAAAGGTATGCGGCTCGTCCATGGTCTCGACATTCACGAACCACCAGGCGCGAGCGCGCTTGGGATGTTTGTCCAAGATCGAGTAGACGATATCACGGTCGATGTAATCGGTATGGGTGTCCTTGGTCAGGTACACGATGTTGTCGCTCAGGCGCTCGTAGCGATCGTCATCGCGCAGGCGCTTGAGCTGCGGCAGGTAGCTGCGCAGCGGCAGCAGCGTAAACTGGCGCTGCTCAACAGCCGTGCCGTTGTACCAGCACACCATGATACCCATGATGAGCGCGGCCATAAGGATGGTGAAATAGCCGCCGTGGAAGAACTTGGTGAGCGAGCTCACGAAGAAGAAGCCCTCGAGCAAAAGGAAGAAGGCCGCGAAGATCCACGGCGCGACCTTGAGCTTGCGCTCCTCGTGCAGGTAGAAGAAGAGCAGCAGCGTAGTGCACATCATAGTCAGCGTAATGGCAAGGCCGTAGGCGGCTTCCATATGCGCCGAGTTCTGGAACAGCAGCACCACGATGACGCAGCCCACGAGCATGACGTTGTTGACCATGGGGATGTAGAGCTGGCCCTTGGTCTCGGCAGGGTAGAAGACCTGCATGTGCGGCATGAGGTCCAGACGGCTGGCCTCGGACACCAGCGAAAACGCGCCGGTAATGAGCGCCTGCGAGGCAATGATGGCCGCAACGGTGGAAAGGCCGACGGCAAACGGACGCAGGCCCGGGGCGAGCATCTGGTAGAACGGGTTGAGATCGGCAATGCCCATGAGCTCGGGGTTGGCAGCGTTGTTCATAAGCCAAGCGCCCTGGCCCATATAGGAAAGCAGCAGGCAGCACTTAACGAACGGCCAGGTAGCGTAGATGTTGCCGCGGCCGACGTGGCCCATGTCGGAGTAGAGCGCCTCGGCACCGGTGGTGGCGAGGAAGCAGCTACCCAGAATCATGATGCCCGCATGGTTGTTGGGGCTCAGCAAAAAGGCGATGCCGCGCACCGGGTTGAGGCACAGCAGCACGGCGGGGTGCTGGAGGACAAAGAACAGACCCGTACCGCCCAAGAACAGGAACCACAGCGTCATGATGGGGCCAAAGGCGTGACCGATCTTGGCCGTACCGATGCGCTGCACCAAGAAGAGCACGATGATGATGGCGAGCGTAATGGCGACGACGCGGCCTGGTCATCGCCCAGCACGGCATGGACCGCCGGGATGGTGCGCAGGCCCTCGATGGCCGTGGTAACGGTAACGGCCGGCGTCAGGATGCCGTCGGCGAGCAGCGCGGCGCCACCCAGCATGGCGGGGATGATAAGCCACTTGCCGCAACGCTTGACCAGGCTGTACAGGCAAAGATGCCGCCCTCGCCATGGTTATCGGCGCGCAGCGAGATGAGCACATACTTGATGGTGGTCAGCAGCGTGACCGTCCACACGACAAGGGAGAGCGCGCCGAGCACGAACTCCTCCGTGACGCTTCCGATGCCGCCGTTGCCGGCAACGAGCGCCTTGGTTACATACATAGGCTGGTGCCGATATCGCCGTACACCACGCCCAGCGTGACGAGCATCGCCGAGATGCTCACAGGAATCGCAGCGTGCGAGGCTGCCTCCTTGGCCTTTTGTTCCATAAGCCGGTTTCCTCCCAACTTTAATGTTCGAAGGGATTATAGGTAATCGGCCCATGTTTTAATGCACTGTTTTCCCAGCTAGATAAAGATTTATACAGTCTTTAGGCTACCGCGGCGATATGGAATGCGGCAAAGGGACTGTCCCTTTGCCGCATTCGTCATTTTCCAAGCCAATTTTTGAACCACCACTCCATGGAGCGGCTCATCTCGGCCATAAAGGGACTGGTGTGTTTGCGGGTGTAGATATCCACCACGCGCTCGCCCACCTCGCGGGCATGCGGGCGAAACATCGCATCCATCTCGGCCACCTGTGCATCCATAGTCGCGGTATCGGCGCGGCGATAGCGCTCCTCGTGCACCAGGTTCACCACGGGGTGCGCGATTGCCGGGCGCTCCTTACGGGGTGTGCCGATGATGAGCATCGACAGCGGCATGGTATAGGGCGGCAGATCGAGCAGCTCGGCAACTTCCTCGGCGTTCTCCACGATATCGCCGATGTAGCAGCTCCCCAGGCCCAGGGCCTCGGCGGCAACCACGGCGTTTTGCGCAGCGATCACGGCATCCTGCGCCGCGATGGCAAAGTCGCCCAGACCCGGTGCACGACGGGGCGACTTGCCCGTGCGCTCGACAAACTCGGGCTCAAAGCAGCCCACGTGCTCAAACAGATCGATCCACTTGGCATAATCGACCACAAATATAAGTGCCAGGGAGCTTGGCGATCATAGGCTGGTGGTCGCACAGGTCGGCCAGGCGGTCGAGCGTTGCCTGCTCGCGAATGCTTACGATGGAATACATCATCATGGCGCCCGCCGACGGCGCGCGACTCGCCGCATGCAGAATCGCCGCACGCTGCTCGTCGGTCACCGCTACGGGACGGTCGTTGCCATCGTGTGCAAAAGCGCGCGTAGAGGAACGGTGCTCCAAGATGTCCAGCGCCGCGTTGCCCGTAGTCTCGACCGGATAGCCGCCCGCGTCCACGCCCACAGCTCCGCCGCAGTACTCGCGCCCGTCATACAAACCTGCTCGCCCATAGCTCTATCCTCGCTAATTCTTTAAGAAGCCTTTACGTTTCCGTGTAATTCCCGTCCATTATCGCGCAGGTCGCCACTACATTGCGCCACACCGCCACACGTGCGCGTTAATATGGCTGGTTGTTGTGCGCAGCCACCAATTGCAGCGCATATCTTGGTAACAATCGGGTAAACCCCCGCTTTCGTAGGTTTTAGTTTGTGAGGAGTCTCAGCATGTTCGCAGCCGCCATCTCGCTCGTCGGTCTTGCGGCGACCGTCTACCTTGTTTTGCGCGAGGCCAAGGCCATTCGCGCTCAGTCGGACACCGTTGCCAAAAGCGCTCTTGGGTGGAGCGTCGCCTTCGGCCTGTTCCAGCTCTTTTTGACCATTTGGGGCGCCATCGGCCTCGTCGCCCAAAACGAGCCGCTCGCCTTTGTGATGCTCATCCTGACCAATGCCATTCTCACCGGTTGCGCCTGGGCCAGCATCGCCCGCGACCGCATCGCCCCGCGCGTCTTTGCGTTCGCCGCGCCCGACGCCCCCGCCCCCACCGGCAA
>JAQEDJ010000014.1 GCA_027669525.1 Coriobacteriaceae bacterium AM48-5
GCGAGCAGGCGCCGAGGCCGTTCGCGCTGCGCGCCCGCGCGTTGACGAACTCACCCGTTCGCGCGACGAGGCCCGCGCGCAGGCAGGCGACCTGGGTCTCCAGATTGCCGAAGCCAACGACGAGCTCGATCGCGTGCGTCGTGACGATTCCGAGGCAGCCGGCAAGCTCGCCGATGCCAAGGTCCGCCTGGCTCAGACGAGCGAGCGTCTGCGTTCGCTGAAGGGCCGTGTGCCCGACTTGGAGCATCGACTCGAGGGCATCGACCGCCGTATCCGCGGAACACGCCAGGCCTCGCGCTCACTCGAGCTGCTGCGCCTGCGTGTCGACCCCATGCACGAGCGCTATTCGGCCCTGCTGGATCGCGCATCGGATTGGGCCGCGCGTCTGCGTGATCAGGCTTCGCTCGAGGAGGCGGACTCGGCCTCGCTCAAGAAGACCATCGAAGACGCCAAGGCCGAGGTCTCCCGCGCCAAGGAGCGGGTCGATGCCGCCACGGCGACGCAAAACGAGTTCAAGGTTTCCCGCGGCAAGCTCGAGGTGCAGGTGGAGGCGGCCATCAAGGCCATTACCGCCGATGGCACTACGGTGCTCGAGGAAGCGCTCATGCTTCCTGCTCCCACCGACCGCGACGCCGCCGAGCGCGAGCTCAACCAGCTTGTGCGCCAGATTAACAACCTGGCCCTGTGAACCAGGTTGCCATGGAGGAGTACGAGCAGCTCAAGCGCCGCGCCGATTACATCGAGGAGCAGCTGGCCGATCTGGAGAGCGCGCGCAAGGCGCTCACCAAGATTACCGTGGCCATCGACCGTAAGATGCGTAAAGCCTTCTTGGTGACCTTCGAGAAGGTCGATGCGAACTTCCGTGAGATCTTCGCCATGCTGTTCCCGGGTGGTCAGGCGCATCTGGAGATGACCGACCCCGAGCATCCGGCCGAGACGGGCATCGAGGTCGTGGCGCAGCCGCGCGGCAAGCGCATCACCAAGATGATGCTCATGTCGGGCGGCGAGAAGAGCCTGACGGCGCTCGCCCTGCTCTTTGCCGTGTATCGCACGCGCACGGTGCCGTTCTATGTGCTGGACGAGGTCGAGGCGGCACTCGATGACGCCAACCTGTCCAAGCTCATCGGCGCGCTCGACGTGTTGCGTTCCGATACGCAGCTCTTGGTTATCTCGCATCAGCGCCGTACTATGGAGGACGCTGACGTCCTCTACGGCGTCTCGATGCAAGCCGACGGCGTCAGTCGCGTCGTCTCGCAAAAACTCGATCGCGAAACCGGAAAGGTCGTGAATGCATAATGGGATTCTTCGATGCTCTCTCGCGCGGACTTGTGCGCAGCCGCGAGGCCCTTAACGAGGTCTTTTACTTTGGCGGCGAGGTCGACGAGGATTTTTGGGAGGACCTAGAGGACACCCTCGTCATGGGTGACATGGGTGCCGAGGTCGCCATTCAGGTCTCCGATGATCTGCGCGAGACGGCCGCCAAGAAGAACCTCAAGACCGCCCCGCAGCTCCGTCGCGCCCTGGCTGAGCAGCTCGAGCAGCATTTTGTGCCCGCCGAGCGCGATCCGTTCGCCGACACGCCGAGCTGCGTGCTGTTTGTGGGCATTAATGGTGCCGGCAAAACTACGACGGTCGGCAAGATCGCGAGCGCCATGGCTGCCCGCGGCAAGAATGTCATGATCGGCTCGGCCGATACCTTCCGCGCCGCCGCCATCGAGCAGCTCGATGTGTGGGGCCAGCGCGCCGGCGTCCCCGTCATCAAGCGCGACCGCGGCTCCGACCCGGCAAGCGTTTGCTACGACGTGCTCGACGAGGCCGACAAGCGCGGCAGCGACCTGGTGCTTATCGATACTGCTGGCCGTCTGCACACGAGCCCCGAGCTCATGCGCGAGCTTGCCAAGGTGGTCAACGTGACGCGTAAGCGCGCCACCAATATGGCCGCCGGCCCCATGCCCGTCTCGGTCGTCCTCGTGATCGATGCCGCAACGGGCCAAAACGGCCTGAACCAGGCGCTCGAGTTTAATGAGGCGCTTGGCCTGGACGGTATTATCATGACAAAGCTCGACGGCACGGCTAAGGGCGGCATCGCCATGGCCGTGGCCGAGAAGCTCAAGCTCCCGATCCTTCGCATCGGCGTGGGCGAGCAGGTCGATGACCTGCAGGAGTTTAACGCCAAAGATTTCTGCCGCGCCTGGTGGGCGAGTCCAATTAAGGAGTGACTAGTGTTTGATTCTCTGAGCGATCGCCTCAACGACACATTTGACCGCCTGCGCGGCAAGGGTAAGCTGACCGAGGCCGATATTACTTCGGCCATGCGCGACATTCGCATGGCGCTGCTCGAGGCCGACGTTAACTTTAAGGTCGTCAAGGAGTTCGTTGCCAAGACCAAGGAGCGCTGCATGACCGCCGAGGTCATGGAGTCGCTGTCGCCGGCGCAAAACGTCGTCAAGATCGTGCTCGACGAGCTCACCGAGATGCTCGGCTCCACCGAGAGCAAGCTCGTCTTTAGCAACCGTATCCCCAACGTCATCATGCTCGTGGGCCTGCAGGGCTCCGGTAAGACCACGGCGGCCGTAAAGCTGGCCTACCTGCTCAAGAAGCAGGGCCGCTCGCCGCTGCTCGCCGCGTGCGACGTCTACCGTCCCGCCGCAGCCGACCAGCTAGCCACGCTTGGCGGAGAGATCGGCGTGCCGGTCTTCCGTGGCGACGGTGCACACCCGGTCGACATCGCCAAGGGCGCTATTCAGGAGGCCGTCGACCACCTGCGTGACGTGGTCATCGTCGATACCGCCGGTCGTTTGCAGATCGACGAGCAGATGATGCAGGAAGCCGTGGACATCAAGAAGGCCGTCAAGCCCGATCAGGTGCTGATGGTCGTCGATGCCATGACCGGCCAGGATATCGTCAACGTCGTCTCGACCTTCGCCGAGCGCACCGACTTTGACGGCGTGATCATCTCCAAGCTCGACGGCGATGCCCGTGGTGGCGGCGCGCTTTCCGTGCGCCAGGTGACCGGCAAGCCCATCAAGTTCGTGAGCATGGGCGAGAAGCCCGATTCGCTGGAGCCGTTCTACCCCGACCGTATGGCCAAGCGAATCTTGGGCATGGGCGACGTCGTCGGCATCATCGAGAAGGCCCAGGAGGCCGCCGATGCCGAGCAGCTCGAGGCCGCCGAGCGCATGCTGCGCGAGGGCTTTACCATGAACGACATGCTCGACCAGATGAAAGCCGTTAAGAAGATGGGCGGCATGAAGGGCATTCTCGGCATGCTCCCCGGTGGCCAGCGCGCGCTCAACCAGATGGGCGGCAACCTGGACGAGGGCATCTTCGACAAGAACGAGGCCATCATTATGTCGATGACCAAGGAGGAACGCCTGCGCCCCTCCATCATCAACGGCCAGCGCCGCGCCCGCATTGCCAAGGGAGCCGGCGTAACCCCCACCGAGGTCAACGGCCTTATGAAGCAGTGGGGCGAGATGAATAAGATGATGGGCCGCATGCGCACGATGGCAAATCAGCACAGGCCGGCGGCAAAAAGGGCAAAAAGGGTAAGAAGGGCAAAAAGATGCGCATGCCCAATATTCCCGGTCTGGATGCCATGGGCTTGGGCGGCATGGGCGGCCTGGGAACAGGTGGTCCTAAGTCCGATATGGACCTGCTGCGCCAGATGGAAGCGCAGATGCGCAATAAAAAGTAGCGACTGGTAGAGTTGTGTATGGCGAAGGCGCCTGGATGGTATTCCAGGCGGCCTTCGCCGTTGGTGCGTTATATGTTGTGTGAGCAGACGCGTGATGGCATCGTTTGCCTGCTGTTAGTGGCAGCTGCAGCCCTCGTGACCCTCGTTCTCGTGATGGCCGTGGCAACCGCAGGATCCGCCGTGCTCATGGATGTGCTCGTGGTCGTGGCCGTGGCCATGGCAGTCGCAGGTGGCCTCGCCGGTCTGCGCGAGCGTGCCGGCAATGAGGGCCTCGACGCAAGCGTCGCAGCTGCCCTGGCACCTGCGTATACCGTGATGCCGGCTTGGGCAAGCGCGTTGATAGCGCCGCCGCCGATGCCGCCGCAGATGAGCGTGTCCACGCCGCCGTTGGCGAGCAGGCCCGCAAGGGCACCGTGGCCGGTGCCGCCGGTGCCCACGACCTGCTCGTTGAGTACCTTGCCGTCCTGAA
Organism: Coriobacteriaceae bacterium AM48-5; assembly: GCA_027669525.1. Classification (GTDB taxonomy): domain Bacteria; phylum Actinomycetota; class Coriobacteriia; order Coriobacteriales; family Coriobacteriaceae; genus Collinsella. The sequence continues at coordinate 4,167 of JAQEDJ010000014.1, forward strand.
TGTCGTAGATCTTGAACTGCTCGCTGCGGCCAAAGTGCATAAAGATGTTGCCGTTGTCGTACGTGGTTGCCACCCTCATGGTGTCGATCTCCTTTGCTGGCCATACGGCCGTTGCGTGGTAATGGGGGAGTACGCGATATTGCCGCCTTCGATGATGAGCGCCCGACCATTGACCAACGCGTTTGCCACCTTGCGATGCGCGCGGCTGCAAATAGCCGCCACCGTGGCGCGCGCGATACCCATCTGCTTTGCGACTGCCTCTTGGTTAAGGCCTTCCAGGTCGCACAGGCGCAGCGCCTCGAGTTCGTCGACCGTCATGTCGATGGCGTCTCCGCTGGCTAGGCCGTCAGGGGTAAAGCCGCGGTATTCGGGGATGATCCCGACGCGGCGCAGTTTCTCGCGTCTTCCTGCCATACGTGCTCCTTATCTGACATATGTCAATAATAGAATAGCGAACGCGCAGATTTACGCAAGGAATTTCTGGCATATGCCAGAAAATGAAGGCATATGTTTGGGCTGTGGGGCTGCATGTGCCTGGGATACAATGAATCTCGCTTTTAGGCGACTGACAGGAGGGTCAATGAGCAAAGCTGATCAACAGTTTGTAACCATGTGCCGCGATATTCTGGACCATGGCACCACCACCGAGGGCCAAAAGGTCCGTCCGGTGTGGGAGGACGGCACCCCTGCCTATACCATTAAAAACTTTGGTGTCACGGCACGCTACGACCTGCGCGAGGAGTTTCCGGCGCTTACCCTGCGTCGTACGGCCCTCAAATCTGCCATGGATGAGATCCTATGGATCTATCAAAAGAAGTCCAATAACGTGCATGACCTCAACAGCCATATTTGGGATGAGTGGGCCGACGAGACCGGTTCCATCGGCAAGGCCTACGGGTATCAGATTGGGCAGAAGAGCCATTATGCCGAGGGCGATTTCGACCAGATGGACCGCGTTCTGTACGACCTTAAGAACACGCCGTACAGCCGCCGCATTATGACGAATACCTATGTGTTTAGCGACCTGTCCGAGATGCACCTGTATCCGTGCGCCTACAGCGTGACGTATAACGTGACGCAGCGCCCGCAGGATGACAAACCGACGCTCAACATGATTCTCAACCAGCGCAGCCAGGACATTTTGGCCGCGAACAACTGGAATGTGTGCCAGTACGCCATCTTGCTGATGATGGTCGCGCAATCGGTCGATATGATTCCCGGCGAGCTGCTGCATGTGATCGCCGATGCCCACATTTACGACCGTCATGTCGATATCGTCCGCGAGCTTATCGAGCGTCCGCAGTTTGCCGCGCCTAAGGTAACGCTTAACCCCGATGTACATGACTTCTATGCGTTTACGACCGATGATCTGATCGTCGAGGGCTATGAGCACGGCCCGCAGGTCAAGAACATCCCCATTGCGGTGTAGGTGACGCGCATGACGTGTAAGCTTTCCGCCATTGTCGCCGTGTGTGACGATTGGGGCATTGGGTGCGAGGGTGACATGGTCGTGTCTAATCGCGCCGACATGCGTCATTTTGTGGCGCGCACCAAAGGCTGCCCGGTCATTATGGGACGCAAGACGCTGCTGAGTTTTCCCGGCGGGCGTCCGCTCAAGAACCGTCGTAATATCGTGCTCACGCGCGATGAGGACTTTGCTGCCGAGGGCGTCGACGTGGTGCATAGCGTTGACGAAGCGCTCACCGCGGTAGCCGATGAGCCCGTTGCGTGGGTGATCGGTGGCGGTGAGGTGTATCGGCAGTTTTTGCCGCATTGCGCCGAGGCCGAGGTTACGCATAACCATTGCGTGCATGACGTGGATACGTACTTTCCCGACTTGGACGCCGATCCCGCGTGGGAGATTGCGCGGCGTGGCGGGGTTGCCACGATTGCCTCGGGCGAGGGTGACGAGGGTCTCGATTATGAGTTCGTGACGTATCGTCGCGTTGAGGCATAAATCGCCTGGCGTGAACGGTATCATCGGGTTGATTGAATGCATGGGGCGGCGCTTAGCGTCGCCTCGTTTGGTATAGATGTGCTGTAAAGAAGGGTGCGGGCTGGCTGCTATGACTGATGCCGTTGAGGTGCTGCGAATCGATTCTCTCGAGGACGAGCGGCTCGATGCCTACGTGCGACTGACCGAGCGTGAGCTTCGCTGCGTGCTGGAGCCGCAGAAGGCATTTTTATCGCCGAGAGTGCCAAGGTCATCGAGCGTGCGGTTCGCGCCGGATACCAGCCGGTGAGCTTTCTTTTGGGCGAGCGCTGGCTCGACCAGATGATGCCGCTGTTTGAGCGCCTAATTGTGCGCGAGGGCGCGGGCCCGGTTCCTGTGTTCGTTGCCTCCATGGAGCTTATGGAACAGCTGACGGGCTTCAGTGTGACGCGCGGTGCGCTCGCGGCATTCCGTCGTCCACGTCAGATTCCGGTAGCCGAGTTCTTGGGTGGCGTCGTCGATGCGGCGGGGGAGCGCCCGGTGCGTGTGTGCGTGCTCGAGGGCATTGTCGACCACACCAACGTCGGCGCGATTTTCCGCTCGGCGGCTGCGCTGAACGTCGATGGCATTTTGGTGAGCCCTACGTGCTGCGATCCGCTGTACCGTCGCTCGGCCCGCGTGAGCATGGGCACGGTGTTCCAGGTGCCCTGGACACGCATTGGCAGCGAAGCGCGCGTATGGCCGCATGATGGGCTGGCGGCGCTACACGATGCCGGCTTTTCGTGTGCCGCTATGGCGTTGACGGATGATTCGGTGTCGCTGGACGATCCCGCGCTCCAGGAGATTGACCGCCTGGCAATCTTTATGGGCACCGAGGGTGCTGGCTTGGGCGCCAAGACCATTGCAGGCTGCGACCGCGCCGTGCGTATTCCGATGGCGCATGGGGTCGATTCACTCAACGTGGCCGCGGCAAGTGCTGTTGCCTTTTGGCAGCTGTGCCCGCATGTGAGCAACGATTACCACTACCAGCCGGGGCTGTATCACTAGGCAGATAGTTAGCATCGGGCTCTGGTTCGGGGCGTTTCGGCGACGTCGGTCGGTGCTAAGCTGGTATTGGCTTTGGTCTTAAATTGCCGTTTTGTTGTTTGACGTACGCTGGTGGGGAGGGCGTGTGGCTAAGAAATCTACGGCTATCGATGTAACGCAGGGTGTCATTTGGCAACAGCTGCTGTCGCTGTGCGTCCCTATCTTCTTTAGTTCGTTCTTTCAGCAGGCATACACGCTTATCGGTACCTATATCGTCGGTCAGTTTGGCGGCAAGCTCGCGCTGGGTGGCATTCAGGCCACGATGGTGCTTACGGAGCTCTGCATTGGTTTTTGCGTCGGTGTGGGCGCTGGCTGTGCCGTTATTACCGGTCAGTTTTTTGGTCAGCACGACGACGAGCGCTTGAGCCGATCGGTCCATACGGCCATGACGCTCGCGCTGGTGGGCGGCATTGTCATTTCCATTCTGGGCATGGTGTTTGTCGAGCCGATGCTTGTGTTGATGAATACACCGCATGAGCTGCTGGCCGAGGGTGTGGCGTATGCCCGTTGCTACTTTGCCGCCATGTTTGCGGCGCTGCTGCTCAATATGGGGACTGCGCTGTTGCGCGCCGTGGGCGACACGCGTGGTCCGGCGGTCATTATTGCCTCCGGCTGCTTCGTCAATGTGGCATTCGACATTCTTTTTGTTGCCGTGCTTCATATGGAGGCTCTGGGCTGCGGCATCGCGGTGGCGCTGACCATTTGCTCCAACGCCACGATGATCGTGATTCGTATGATGCACGCTCCGGGTGCGTGGCGGCTTTCACTGTCCAAACTCTGCATTGATCCTGGCATTTGTAAGAGCATGATCTCGTGTGGTCTGCCGCTTGGCTTTCAGTCTGCTGCGTATTCGATTTCCAACGTTTTGATTCAGGTGTCGGTCAACTCGTTTGGTGCCGATGTCACGACCGCTTGGGGCCTTTCCGGCCGCCTGGACGGCATTATCTGGATGGTGACCGAGGCGCTCGGCGTGTCGATCACCACGTTCTCGGCGCAGAACTTTGGTGCGCGCAATTACGATCGCATGCGAAAGGGATACCACACGTCGCTCGTGCTGTCGTTTATGCTCATTGGTGGCCTGTCTGCCGTGCTGCTTGTGTTCTCGGGTCCGTTGTCGCGTTTGTTCATCGATGATGCCGCGATTTCGGCCTACACCACGACGATTCTTCATTTCATCGCGCCGTTCTACGCGATCTTCTCGATTATCGAAAACGCGTCCGGCTCCATCCGCGGCGCTGGCGTGAGCTTCCAGCCTATGATGCTCACGATTTTTGGCACCGTCGTGCTCAGGGTGATCTGGGTGTTTGCGATTATGCCGTTCGATCCGTCGCTTGAGCACCTGCTGCTGGTTTACCCCGTAACCTGGCTCATCACGGCCACGATGTTTACCATCTACCACCACAGCGGCAACTGGCTCGGCCGCGCCACCGCCTAATGATCCGTAGGGGACGGAGGAAAACGGATCATTGACCTGGCGATAAGGCAAAATGATCCGTTTTCCTCCGTCCCCTTCGGATCATTTAGTATTCGATGCCTTGGCGGGCTAGGAGGCCTTCGTCGAAGTAATGTTTGACGGGGCGCATTTCGGTGACCAGGTCTGCCAGATCGGCGAGGGGCAGCAGACCGCGGCCGGTGAGCACGAGCTCCGTGGTGGCGGGCTTTGTCGCGATCAGCGCTTCGACATCCACGCGCGTCACAAATCCACGGCGCATGGCCTCGCCAAGTTCGTTCAGAATCAGAACGTCGACTTGGCTAATCTGCTCGCGCGCCAGCTCCATGATCTGTGCGGCACAGGCTTCGGGCGTGTCGCGGTCGGCTTGTACGATGCGCAGACCTAAACGGGGCGCCGCATCATGCTCGGCGCAGTGCAGCTTCTTGGCAAACTGCAGCATAAGCACGTTAAGTCCATAGCCCGTGGCGCGCAGTGCAAGCCCCAGCGCAGCCGTCGTCTTGCCCTTGCCGTCGCCCGTGTAGATCTGAACCTTGCCGACTTCCAGTGATGCCATCTCTGTCCTTTCGTGCCCGGCGTCGGTTTATCGTCGCTCGGGTTGGGTATTCTAGAAAGCATTATCAACCCCAGTAGATGGAGTTCAAGCAGATGGAGATGGATGACAACAAACGTAGACGGAATATGATCCTCTACGTGCTCATCGCCTTCGTCGTCTACCTCGTGCTCTCGACCGTTCTGTTCCCCAACATCGGTCACACGCAGCAGATTACGAAGACCGATTACTCGACCTTTGTCAAAGCGCTCGATAAGAAGAGTGTCGACAAGGTCGAATACAATACGGACGATTACACGATTTATTACACCAAGAAGGGCGAGGACGAGAACATCGCCTACAAGACGACCGGTGTGCCAAACGATGCGGGCTTTACCGATCGCGTGCTTGAATCCGGCGCCTCGCTGGAATCTGTTGTCCCCGATAAGAACTCGGGTCTGATGACTTACTACCTGCTTACGCTCATTCTTCCCATGGCTATCTTCTTCCTCATCGGTTGGTGGCTCAATCGTCGCATGAAGAAGGCCATGGGCGATGACGGCCCGTCGATGAACTTTGGCGGCGGTGGTTTTGGCGGCGGCGGACTGGGCAAGTCCGGTGCTCGCGTTATCGCTTCCAAGGATGTGGGCGTGACCTTTAAGGACGTTGCTGGCCAGGAAGAGGCCAAGGAATCCCTTAAGGAGGTCGTCGACTTTCTGGAGAAGCCGCAGCGCTACGAGGAGATCGGCGCCAAGCTGCCGCGCGGTGCTCTTCTTGTCGGCCCTCCGGGTACCGGTAAGACCCTGCTTGCCAAGGCTGTGGCCGGCGAGGCCGGTGTTCCGTTCTTTAGCATTTCGGGCTCGGAGTTTGTTGAGATGTTTGTCGGTCGCGGCGCTGCTAAGGTGCGTGACCTGTTTAAGCAGGCCAAGGAAAAGGCCCCGTGCATCGTTTTTATCGATGAGATCGATACCATCGGCAAGAAGCGCGATGGCGGCGGCTTTAGTGGCAACGACGAGCGCGAGCAGACGCTCAACCAGCTGCTGACCGAGATGGACGGCTTCGATAACCACAAGGGTATTGTCGTTCTCGCTGCTACCAACCGACCCGACAGCCTTGACCCGGCCCTGTTGCGCCCCGGTCGTTTTGACCGCCGCATCCCCGTTGAGCTGCCCGACCTGACCGGCCGTAAGAACATCCTTGAGCTGCATGCCAAGAGCGTGAAGACTCAGCCGCCGATCGACCTGACCGCGATTGCCCGCGCCACGCCCGGTGCCTCGGGCGCCGACCTGGCCAATATCATCAACGAGGGCGCCTGCGTGCCGTCCGCGAGGGTCGCAAGCGCGCCACGCAGGACGATTTTGAGGAGTCGGTGGAGGTCGTCATCGCCGGTCAGCAGCGCAAGTCCACGGTGCTGTCCGATCACGAGAAGCAGGTCGTTTCTTACCACGAAATCGGCCATGCCATCGTTGCCGCTCGCCAGAAGGGCTCTGCGCCGGTCACGAAGATTACCATCGTACCGCGCACGAGCGGTGCTCTGGGCTACACCATGCAGGTCGAGGAGGATGAGCGCTTCCTGACCACACGCCAGGAGGTCCTGGACAAGCTCGCCGTCTATTGCGGTGGCCGTGCAGCCGAGGAGCTCATCTTTGGTGAGATGACGACCGGCGCAGCCAACGATATCGAGCAGGCCACCAAGCTCGCTCGTAACATGGTGACGCGCTTTGGTATGTCCGATGAGTTTGGCATGATGGCACTCGGTACCGTTCAGAATGCGTACCTCAACCAGGACACGTCTCTCACCTGCGCCCCCGGTACGGCCGAGCGCGTGGACGCGATTGTCGCCAAGCTGATCGAGGATGCGCATGACCGCGCCCTGCAGATTCTCAAGGAGAACAAGTTTAAGCTCCACGAGCTGGCTCGTTATCTGTACAAGAAGGAGACGATCACGGGTGAGGAGTTTATGAATCTCCTCACGCGCGAGAACCCGCTGATGCCAAAGCAGCAGTAATACTAGTTGCACAGTGTCAATCGCCCCATTTGAGTGTCCATCTCAAATGGGGCGTTTTGCGTGGGGAGAGTTGTATATGAAGATCGTGGTAAGTGCCTGTTTGATGGGCGAGAGCTGCAAGTATAACGGGCTCGACAACTACCATCGCGAGCTGGTCGAGGCTTGCGAGCGTACGGGGACCGAGGTCCTGTTGGTATGCCCTGAGGTTTTTGGTGGCTTGCCTACACCGCGCAAGCCGTCCGAGATTGTGAACGGAGAGGTTCGTACCTGCGAGGGCGTGTCGGTTGATCGCGAGTTTCGCCAGGGTGCTCAACGTGCGCTCGATATGTGCGAGCAGGCGGGCGGCCCGTCCGAGATCGCTGCGTGCGTCTTACAGGACCGTAGCCCCTCGTGCGGTGCGGGTCGCGTCTACGATGGCACCTTTAGCGGTACGCTCACCGCGGGCAACGGTGTTTTTGTCGATCTGCTGCTGCGTCACGGGTACCGTGTGATTCCGGCTAGCGAGTTCGATCCCAGCATGCTGGAACATTGTCCATAGCACTCGAACCCAACACTTCCTCACGGGTGACCGTTTTGGCATCATCCGTGAAGTTGATATTGAGTACGACCCGGTCACCAAAGACGTAGACCGAGTTGACAGGCGCCGTACCCAGGCAGCCCCTCCCCGCGGCCCTCGCGCAGGAACGCGCGCACGGCCTTCCCGTCTCTTGCGCCCCTCCCGGAATTGTCCACATCAGTGTAGCCAATCCAGTCCGCCAAGGGCTGCAGCCCGGACAACGCCGCGATGGAGGGGTTCCTCGGCCTGCTCAAGAGGGAGTTCTGGCATGGCAGGGACTGGTCGGGCTGGACCCCCGCCCGCTTCATCGAGGAGCTCGGGGCTGGATCGGCCGCTACAATGCGGAGAGGCGCAGCGACGCGCTCGGCGGCCGCACGCCGGCTGAGTTCCGCTCCGCGCTGGGAAGGGCCGCGTAACGGTCCAAGAAATCATCCGCAGTCCCCATTTTTGCCCCTTTAGGACAGCTTCTTGTTGGGGCGTGCCTGCCCCAAACCCTGCTAGGAACGAGTACAGCAAACTGGAATTTTCAAATTAGTCTTTGCAAATTACCTTTGAACCTTCACCATCAATTACAATTCCCTGACGGTTGTTAATTGGGCATAGATTCAAATCCGAAAACTCAGCCATTATTATCTCGGTAACTTTCTTAAATGGTGCTGTGAGATAATGCGGAAGAACATAGAAATCAATCAAATTAAGCCCTGAATCATCTTCTTGTGAGTAGTCCTCCGGCATTTCATCCATTTGCTCGATATATTGGATGCTTGGAGCGCATACAATCGCACCTGCCGATTCACCAATCATCAGTTTTCCCTTTGCCAATTCTTTCTTCAACAGCTCATCCGTTCCCGTTTTACGGAGCTGGTCTATAAGGAAAAAAGAATTTCCGCCGGTAAAATAGATCACATCCGCATCTTCAAAAAGAGACTGTATCGTTGAATAAGCCTCCGTTGAAATATCAATTTCAGTTACGATTGCTCCCAACTTTTTGAATAATTTTCGAGCCGAGCCGACATAACCGGTGTAGCCTTCACGCAGCGAAGCTGTTGGAATAAATGCGACTTTTTTATTTTCAATTTCTTCCTTTATCAGACTTCCTACACTTGAAAAGTGAGAACATAAAAACAGTTTCATCAATATTCTCCTTTATATATAAATTCTTATTTGTTGAACTAAGCCGTGTATACCATACTCTCCAATGATAGAACGCCCTGATATAGCGAAATTTTGCCGTTTTCCAGCGTACGTGCGTACACACTCCACAGGAATTCTAAGGGGCCTGCCCCCTTAGCACACGGACTTTGGAACAAAGTCTAGTGTTTTACGCCTTGCCAGAGGTGTACAGGCTCTCGGTATGCACGTACGAAGCAATTGCCATCAATGCCCCATATAAGTGGCGATCAAGTTCGCATAAAGCGACCTTGATCCCGCAAAACAAAAGGCAGGATACCATCACCACGATGATGCCCTGCCTCTGTTCGTTCCTGTTTACCGTTCCGAGTAGTCCTTCCGCAGAATTTCCGATAAACAAAAAACGTACCCGAACCCTTTCTCGTAAAGAATCGGGTTCGAGTACGAACTGAATGCTGGAGCAATAAAAAACCACCAGAAAGGTGCCTGTTCCCTTTGTGGTGGTTTTGGTCCAGTCCTAGAGCGTGTGGCCGTAGGCGTTGGCGGTCTTGATGGCGGCGGCGAACTTTTCGTCGGTGAAGGGCTCGGGGTTTCCCTGCTTCCACTCGTTGGTGGCGTGCGCGTACTCGCACAGGGCCAGGATGTCGGTCTCGGAAAGCCCGACCTGCTCTAGCGTCACGGGCAGGCCCATCTGCTTGTTAAAGGCTGCGTAGCGCTCAAGGTTCTCGGTATCGCCCGTGTAGGCAAACAGCACGAGCACGCCCAGGCTCACGACCTCGCCATGCAGGTAGGTGCCCTCGCGCGGAATGCTGCAAGTGGCGTTGTAGAACGCATGCGCCACGCTCGAGTTGTAGTAGTAATCGTTTTGGTTGGTCAGGTTGGAGACGTAGCCCGTGTTGACCACGATATCGAGCGCGATCTGCTTGACGGCCTCGGTCGACAGGTTCTGGCGAACGTCCTCAAGACCCTGCACGCCATAGGTAAACAGCGGCTCGGAGCAGGTGTGTGCGAGCGCCAGGCCAAGACCTGCGGTGTGCTCCAGGTTGCCGGCGCTCGTGGCGTACTCGACCTCGGGCTGCTTGGACAGGGCATCGCCCACGCCCGCCCAGAAGTACTCCGCCGGAGCCTCGGCGATGATCTTGGGGTTGATGAAGATATGCGCCGGACGGTTTGGGTACGAATAGCCCTCCAGCGAGCCGTCGTCGTTGTAGACAACGGCAATGGCGGTCGCGGCCGAGCAGTTGGAGCAGATCGTCGGCACCGTAAAGACGATCTTCTTGAGCTCGATGGCCGCCGTCTTGACGGTGTCGAGCGCTTTGCCGCCGCCGCATGCGATGAGCACATCGGCCTCTCGGCAGGCGGGGGAGTTAACAAGCTTGGCGATATTGGCACGCGTGCTGTTGGTGCCGTAGACGCGTGTCTCCAGAATCTCGACGTCGGTGTCCTCCAGTGCCGCTTCGATACTGGGAAGCGCCGCGGCCAGTGCTCGTTTACCACCGATAATCGCGACCTTGGCCGCTCCGTACTCGGCCAGCGCGCTGGGCAGCTCGTCAAAGCAATCCTCGCCGACGGTATAGTCGCTCATTCCAATCGTGCGCATAGCAGCCTTCTTTCGTTAGATAAAGTGCTTTCAGGTATTTTGCTCCAAGAGAAGGCTCAATGCCGCGAGAAATTTCGAACGTATAAAACCAGTGTTGAGGGTTTTTCGCCGGCGCGGAACGTGCTAGCATACTCCGCATAAGCGTTGATGGGGACGAGTAGTCGGCCGTCCGCATGCTACAGAGAGCGGGGAGCGCTGAGAGCCCGTGCATGCGACCGATGAAAATCACCCCGGAGCTGCGGTCCCAACGGGCGCGCCGCACAGGCACGTCTTAGTAGACATCGCCGAGATGGTCGTCGATACAGGCCAGCCGAGTAACGGATGCGAGCGCGCTGTAACGCGGGCGAGGGCATCTAAGCTGGGTGGTTAAGCGAAGAGCTTTTGCGGGCACATGGCCCGTTTTGTGGCGCTTCGTCCCAGCTTGCAGGGACGGGCGCTTTTTTTGGTGCCCAATGGGCGTGCGCGCCCACGACATGAAAGGGGTACCGTGGCAAACGAGTACAAGCAGACGATGAATCTGCCCAAAACCGGATTTCCCATGCGTGCCGGTCTTTCCAAGTCCGAGCCCAAGCGACTCAAGGACTGGCAGGACAACAAGGTCTACGAGCAGGTTCTGAAGAAGAACGAGGGTCACAAGAAGTTCGTGCTGCACGACGGTCCTCCGTACGCCAACGGCCCGATCCACATCGGCCACGCCATGAACAAGATTTCCAAGGACATGATCAACCGTTACTGGATGATGCAGGGCTATGAGGTTCCCTATGTCCCCGGTTGGGACTGCCACGGTCAGCCGATTGAGCACAAGGTCGAGGAGAAGCTCGGCACCGAGAAGTTCAACCAAACCTCCACGGCTAAGATCCGTGAGCTCTGCAACAAGTTCGCTGTCGAGAACATCGAGCTGCAGAAGGCCGGCTTCCGTCGTCTGGGTGTGCTCGGCGACTGGGACAATCCTTACCTGACGCTCTATCACCAGCATGACGCCGCCGACATCGAGGTCTTCAAGGCCATGTTCGATAAGGGCATGATCTATCGTGGCCACAAGCCGGTTCACTGGTGCAAGCACTGCCACACCGCACTGGCCGAGGCCGAGATCGAGTACTCCGACGAGACGAGCCCCTCCATCTTCGTTCGCTTTGAGATGACTTCCAAGCCCGCCGGCCTCGAGAACTTCGACGGCCCGGTCGACTTCATCATCTGGACGACCACCCCGTGGACCATCCCTTCCGACCAGGCAGTTTCCCTCAAGCCTGGCGCCGCCTACGTCGCCGTTGAGCACGATGGCCGTGCCGAGGTCATGCTCGAGGACCTGGCTCCCAAGTGCTGCGAGGAGTTTGGCTGGGAGTACACCCCGGTCATGGTCGACGGCAAGCCCTATGTGGTTCCCGCCGAGACCTTCCACCACATCCACTACAAGCAGCCGATCTTTGACGGCGTCGAGGGCGTGGCGCTGCTGGCCGATTACGTCGGTGTCGATGACGGTACCGGTATCGTCCACAACTCGCCCGGACACGGCGTCGACGACTACTTTGCCTGCCTCAAGGAGGGCATCACCGACATCTGCATGCCGGTCGACGACGACGGCAAGTTCTACACCGGTGAGGAGTTTGGCACCGGTGGCCCCTTCAGCGGTATGGATACCGACGAGGCCAACCCGCACATCATCGAGTTCCTGCGCGAGCGCGGCACCCTGGTCCTCGAGAAGAAGATCACGCACAGCTATCCGCACTGCTGGCGCTGCAAGCACCCGGTTCTCTTCCGTGCCACCGACCAGTGGTTTGTCTCGATGGACAAGACCGGTTTGCGCGAGCAGGCTGGCAAAGAGGTCCGCGAGAACGTCAAGTGGTATCCGGCCCATGCCGCCAACCGCATTGGCGCCATGGTCGAGCAGCGTCCCGACTGGTGCATCAGCCGCCAGCGCAACTGGGGCGTGCCTATCCCCAGCTACACCTGCGCCGACTGCGGCGAGAAGGTCATGAACGACGCCACGCTCGACGCCGTTATCAAGCTCTTCCACGAGAAGGGCTCCGACGCCTGGTTCACCGACGCTCCTGAGAGCTACCTGGGCGAGGCCTGCGTCTGCCCCAAGTGCGGCGGCCATCACCTCAAGGCCGATAAGGACATTCTTGACGTGTGGTGGGACTCCGGCGTCTCCTGGAAGGCCGTCTGCGAGTACCGTCCCGAGCTGGAGTACCCGGCGGACGTCTACCTCGAGGGCTCCGACCAGCACCGCGGTTGGTTCCAGAGCTCGCTGCTCACCTCGGTGGGCGCAAACGGCCACGCTCCGTACAAGGCGGTCGTCTCGCAGGGCTTCACCCTCGACGGCCAGGGTCGTAAGATGTCCAAGTCGCTCGGCAACGTCATCGACCCCAACAAGGTCTGCGACGAGATGGGCGCCGACATCATCCGTCTGTGGGTCGCCTCCGTCGATACCAGCTCCGACGTCTCCATCGACCACGAGATTCTCGCTCGTACGTCCGATGCCTACCGTCGTTTCCGCAACACGCTGCGCTTCCTGCTCTCCGAGCTCGAGGGTCAGTTTGTGCCCGAGACCGACGGCGTCGCCTTTGCCGACCTGCTGCCGCTCGACAAGCTCATGGTCGCCCGCCTGACCCAGGTCCAGGCCGAGGTCGACGATGCCTACGCCAGCTACGAGTTCCCGCGTGCCTACCGTGCGCTCTACGACTTTGTGGTTACCGAGCTCTCCAACGTGTACCTCGACGCCCTGAAAGATCGTCTGTACTGCGATAAGCCCGGCTCGCTTGAGCGCCGCAGCGCCCAGACCGTGCTGGCCGAGCTCTTCTCGATGCTCATGCGCGACCTGCAGCCGATCCTGTCTTACACCGTCGACGAGGCCATGGCCTATGCGCCCGCCGGCTGCGTCGACCACCAGAAGTACGCCGCGCTGCTCGATTGGTACAAGTCGCCCATCACGGTCGACGAGGCCAACGAGTTTGAGGGCGTGCTCGAGGCTTCGCTCGAGCTCCGTAGCGTCGTGACCAAGGCCCTTGAGGATGCCCGCTCCGCTGGCACCTTCACCAAGAGCCAGCAGGTCCGCGTCAAGGCGGTCGTTCCCGCCGAAATGTATGCGCTGCTGACCGGCGACAAGGCCGTCGACCTGGCCGAGTTTTACATCGTCTCCGATGTTGAGCTTACCCAGGGCGAGGAGCTTTCTGTTGCCATCGATGCTGCCGAGGGCGAGTGCTGCGACCGTTGCTGGAACTACCGCACCACCGTCGGCGAGTACAACGGCCACGCGCATATTTGCAAACGTTGTGCCGAAGCGCTGTAGGTTACAGCAAAGTAGCGCTTCCGTTTTATGGATGATCGGGGCGCTTTTGCTTCATTTGCTTCGCTAACAATAAGCGACATTCCGTTCTTCGGAATGTCGCTTTCGTTTTATGCTGGTTATTTCGCTTTCGTTGGCGAATATGCCGTGCGTTTTGCGTTTGTCACTATAAGATGATTACTTGCATTTAACGTAATTCGATGTTCTTGAGGGTAGGGGATTTCTTTGGGTCGTGGTGCGGATATGACGCCGCCTTTGCGTTGGCGGTTGAGTGTTGCTGGTGGGGTGGCGCTCGTTGTGCTGCTTGTTGACCAGCTGACCAAGCTTGCGGTTCGTGCCGTGGGCGACGCCTTGCATGTGACCGTCATCCCCGGTGTTATCGACTTTATGTTTGTCCGCAATATCGGTGCTGCCTTTAGCATGGGCGAGGGGCATGGCATTGCGTTTGCCGTGCTGGCGTTGGCGGTCATTATCGCTATTGCCGTGTACCTCGTTCGTGCACCTCAGCTCGCCCATCTTGAGGTTGTGGGCATGGCGATGGTTGCGGGCGGTGCTATCGGCAATGCTATCGATCGTTTGGCCTTTGGTTTCGTGACCGATTTTATTGCCACCACCTTCATCGACTTCCCCGTCTTCAATGTGGCCGATATCGGCATTACCGTGGGCGTCGTGCTCGCCCTCTTCGGTTACATGTTCTTGAGCCCCGCGGCCCGTGAGGTCGATGCGACCGCCGAGCTTAACGCCCGTGACGAGGCCCGCGCCAAGCGCAAGGCTAAACAACGTGGGGAGCGTGCCCGCAAGATTCGCGAAAGGAATGAGCGTTAATGGCCGACATCCATATCCTTGTTGCCGACGATGCCGCTGGCCAGCGTCTCGACGCCTATCTGGGCGCCAACGACGGCTGCCCCACGCGCTCTGCCTGTGCGCATCTGATTGAGGGCGGGGCCGTAGTAGTCAATGGCGAGACCTGCCTGTCCAAAAAGTACGCCGTGCGAGCCGGTGACCGTATTTCGGTTGATTTGCCCGAGCCGCACGATCCCACCGACGTGATTCCCGAGGCCATCCCGCTCGACATTCGCTATGAGGACGACTACCTCATCGTGCTCTCCAAGCAGCGCGGCCTGGTGTGCCATCCTGCGCATGGTCATGAGAGCGGTACGCTCGCGAATGCGCTGGTCTATCACTGCGGTATCGACCATCTGGGCACCGTGCAGGGCGAGGACCGCCCCGGTATCGTGCATCGTTTGGATCGCGATACCTCGGGTCTTATGCTTGCGGCAAAGGACGACGACACCCAGCGCGCGCTCCAAAATCTTATCCGTACGCGCACGCTCGACCGCCGCTACATTACGCTCGTTCACGGTCATATCGCCATGGATGAGGGCACCATTAACACCGGCATTGCCCGTTCTACACGTGACCGTGTCAAGATGGCGGTTTCCGATGATCCTTTTGCGCGCCAGGCCATCACGACCTTTAAGGTCCTTGAGCGCTTTGATTCCACGCGCTTTGATGACGGCTACACGCTCGTTGAGTGTCACCTGTTTACCGGTCGCACGCATCAGATTCGCGTGCACATGCGCCATATCAACCACGCCTGCGTGGGCGATCCGCTCTACGGTAAGTGCGATGCGCGTGCTGATCAGGGTCTGACCAGGCAATTCCTCCATTCCTGGCGCGTGGCGTTCGATCATCCCGTGACGGGAGAGCGCATTGAGTGCCGCGACGAGCTGCCGTGGGATCTCGCCGCCGTCCTCGACGACTTAGCCCCGCGTTCGCTTGGTCGCACTGCTGCCGGCGACGAGATCGTTCCTCAGCTCGGTCTTCTCGAAGCCTAGTCGGTATTAGGTGGTTTCTTGAACGCCCCTAGCCTGCGGTAAGATATACGGTTGTTTACGTAACGCGTTCCTGGGAGCCTGCATGCTCGCCTTTTTACAAACCAACACACCCATCGTGATCTTCAACCAGATTGTCGTCACGCTGCTCACGGTCTGCTTCTTGTACCAGGTGGTCTTCTTTGTCATCGGTGCTCTCCGCGGCGAGGTCGCGCCTCCCAAGGCCAAAAAGCTCCACCGGTATGCCTTCTTTATTGCAGCACACAACGAGGAGGCCGTTATCGCCAACCTCGTTCGCTCCATCAAGGACCAGGATTATCCGTCCGAGCTCATCGAGGTCTTTGTCGTCGCCGATGCCTGCACCGATAACACTGCGCAGCTCGCGCGCGAGGCGGGCGCTGTCGTGTACGAGCGAAACGACCTGGCCCGTAAAGGCAAGAGCTGGGTCATGGACTTTGGTTTCGACCGTATCCTTAACGAGTATCCCGACACCTTTGAAGGTTACTTTATCTTCGATGCCGATAATGTTATCGCCCGCGATTACGTGTCCAAGATGAATGATGCCTTTGACCAGGGCTTCCATGTGGTCACGAGCTATCGTAACTCCAAGAACTTCGGAAGCTCGTGGATCTCGGCAGCGAATGCCACTTGGTATCTGCGCGAGGCGCGTTTTCTCAACAACGCGCGCAACATCTGCAAGACGTCCTGCGCCGTATCGGGTTCGGGCTACCTTATCTCGGCTAGCGTTATTGAGGGCATGCACGGCTGGCAGTTCCATACGCTGACCGAGGATATTCAGTTCACCACGTTCTGCGCTATTCACGGCATTCGTATTGGCTATGCGCCGGCGGAGTTCTTTGACGAGCAGCCCGTGACGTTTAAGGCGTCCTGGAAGCAACGTATGCGTTGGACCAAGGGCTTCTACCAGGTGTTCTTTACCTACGGTAAGCATCTGGTCAAGTCGACCTTCCGCTATCATCGTTTTGCCGCCTACGACATGTTTATGACGATTGCTCCGGGTATGCTGCTGTCCCTGATCTCCATGCTCGCCAACGCGACCTTCCTCATTGTGGGCGGGCTTTCGCACGGCTTCTTGGCCACCGAGGTTGAGATGCAGGCTTGTGCCGCCTCGCTCATTATGACCTTTGCGATGATGTATCAGACCTTCTTTATCCTGGCTCTACTTACGACCATCTTCGAGTACAAGCACATTCATTGTGCGCAAAAGTGGCGCCTGGTGACCAACCTGTTTACCTTCCCGATCTTTATGTTCAGCTATATCCCCATCACGGTGGCTGCACTGTTCCTAAAGGTCGACTGGGTCCCGACGCAACACGCCGTCAACGTTACCCTCGACGAGGTCATGCAAGGCGCCAAATAACCACTACCAAAATCACCACGAAGGGGACAGGCACCTTTGTGGTGGTTTTTGCTTTTGAGTGACTGCCCCGGGAGGTGCATGATGTTCTACATCCCATTTTGGATCTGCGCTTTTGCCGGCGCGGTGATTGATGCCCGTGAGCGGCGGTTTCCCAATGAGCTTGCCGGCGTGTGTGCGGTGGCGGCGCTTGCAGGCGTTTGGCTCGACAGAGGTGTTAACACGGCGCTTGACCACGCCGGTCTTGCGGTCATCGTCTACCTTGCCCTTGTGCTCACTGAGTCGCTCTGGCGTCGTGTTCGCCAAGCCTCCGGCATCGGCATGGGGGATGCCAAGGCGCTCTTCGCGCTTTGCACGCTCGACCCTCTGGGGGGCATCGTGGCATTTGCCGTCGCGCTCCTGGTCCTGGCCCTCTCCTGCCTCTTCACAAAATCGCGCTCCCTGCCATTGCTCCCGTTTTTGGTGCCGATATTTGCCATAATCGAGGTCGTGGGCTGCACATTGTAACCGATTGCGCATCCTTTTTAAGGAGCATGCCATGGCAACTAATCAAGAAACGGCCGTCATTAAGGCACGCATGGACCGCATTCCCGCGGCGTTGTCGCCCGAGCTGGTCGAGCGTATCGCCGCCGACCGCGCCTCGGGTGTCGTTAATCCTTATCGATGCGGCGATGACCAGGTCATTCGTCGTATTGATCGCGCTGCCGACAAAGGCACGCTCATGCGACCGGCATTTATGCGCGACACCGAAAAGATTCTTCATCTTCCTGCGTACACGCGTTATGCAGGCAAAACGCAGGTCTTTAGCTTTCGCAGCAACGACGATCTGTCGCGGCGCGGCCTTCATGTGCAGCTCGTCTCGCGCATTGCCCGCGATATCGGCCGTGCCCTGGGCCTCAACTGCGATTTGATCGAGGCGATTGGCTTGGGCCACGATTTGGGCCACACGCCCTTTGGCCATGCCGGCGAGCGTTTCCTCAACGATATCTATCACGAGCGTACGGGTCGTTATTTTTTCCATAACGTGCAGTCCGTCCGCGTGCTCGACGCGCTGTACGGCCGCAACGTGTCGCTCCAGACGCTCGACGGCGTGCTGTGCCATAACGGCGAGTACGAGCAGCGTGTCTTTGAACTCTCGGACATGGCGTCGTTTGACCAGTTCGACCGTACCGTCGAGGACTGCATAGCCACGGGCTATGGCGCGATCGAGCACCTGCGCCCCATGACCCTCGAGGCTGTGTGGTGCGTATCTCGGATATCCTCGCCTACGTCGGTCGTGATCGTCAGGACGCCATTGCGGCGGGCCTGCTGTCGCCCGACGCTTTTGACGATGGTCGGGGCGGGGCTTACAACAGCTGGATCCTCACGCACGCTTCTATCGATATCGTTGAGCATAGCTACGGCAAACCGCGTATCGAGATGAGCGAGGACCTGTTTGAGGAGATCCGCCGGGCGAAGCGCGAGAACTACGAGAAGATCTATAGCAAGGGCGGTATCGAAGGCGATTCCGAGGCAGAGTTGCGTGAGGCCTTCGAAAAGCTCTACGACCGTTGCCTGCAGGATCTAAATAAAGGCGACGAGTCCTCTTACATCTTTAAGCATCATGTTTCGCGCATTGAGCAGCAGCTTTCCTACTACGATCGCACCTATGCCTGGCAGGACGACAAGGATCAAGCAGTGGTGGATTACATCGCAAGCATGACGGATGGTTATTTTTGTGAGCTGACGAGCAAATTGTTCCCAGGTCTAAAGTTTCCGCACCGCACCTATATTAACGAACGGTAGTTCGTATCCTTTCGGTATACTGTTGGTCAACAACGATTTTGATTAATGCACGGGATGGCTATGGACGACCTTTTTTCTGCTTCGACGCGCGAGCGCTCCTTTAAAAATGCGCCGCTTGCGGTGCGTATGCGCCCCAATTCGCTCGACGAGTATGTGGGCCAGCAAAAGGCCGTCGGTAAGGGCTCGTGGCTGCGCGCCGCGATTGAGCATGACGTGCTGTCGAGCGTGATTCTGTACGGCCCGGCTGGCACGGGCAAGACGACGCTGGCCCACATTATCGCCAACCATACCAAGAGCGAGTTTGTCGAGGTCAGCGCCGTGACGGGCACTGTGAAGGACCTGCGCCGCGTAATCGATGAGGCTAAGACCCGTCTGAACACCTACGACCGCCGCACCATTCTGTTTATCGATGAGATCCATCGCTTTTCGAAGTCGCAGCAAGATGCCCTGCTGCATGCGGTCGAGAACCGCACCGTCATTATGATTGGCGCCACGACGGAAAACCCGTACTTTGAGGTCAACTCGGCATTGCTCTCGCGTGGGCGTGTGGTAGAGCTTGAGCACCTGAAGGACGAGGATATCGCCACGCTCATTGAGCGTGCGCTCGAGGCGCCGCAGGGTTTAAACGGTAAGTTCTCGGCCGATAAGGATACAGTCAAGACCATTTGCACATTGGCCGCGGGCGATGCTCGCTCAGCACTCACGACGCTCGAGCTTGCGAGCGAGATTGCCGTTACGCGTCCCGATACCGAGGGAACGCCAGCGCCGGCGGCGGGGGAACGCTATCCCATTACCGTGGACGACGTGAAGATCGCCAATCCGCGTCGTGGGTTTTCGTATGACAAAAACGGTGATATGCACTACGACATTATTAGCGCGTTCATCAAGTCCATGCGAGGCAGCGATCCCGATGCCACCATTTATTGGCTTGCGCGCATGATCGATGCGGGGGAGGATCCCAAGTTTATCGCTCGCCGCATTATGATTCAGGCTTCCGAGGATGTTGGCAACGCCGACCCGCAGGCGCTTTTGGTGGCACATGCCGCATTTAAATCTGCCGAGGTCATTGGCTATCCCGAGTGTCGCATCAACCTGGCTCAGGCTGCGCTCTATGTGTGCCTGGCGCCTAAGTCCAACGCGTGTGAGGCCTCGATCGATGCGGCGCTGGCCGATATCCACAGCAGTGGTCTTCGCGAGGTGCCCAGCTACCTGCGCGATCGTCACCGTCCCGGCAGCGACGAGTACGGTGTATACAAGTACCCGCACGATTATCCCGAAGGCTGGGTCGATCAGCGCTATTTGCCCGAGGGGTTGGAGCGCGGCGCGTTCTGGCAGCCTGCCGGCCGCGGTTGGGAAGAGTGGCGTGTGGAGCAAAGCGAGCGCGACCGTAGCGGCAACGCTCCCAAGTAGGCCATTGGCGCCTCGCGCATTCCCTTTGGGTATCTTTGCCCTTCTTTGGGGTACCATGGAAAGCGTTTGTATTTCGATTCCTTTGGGAGGCTTGTATGAGTCCCATTCAAATCGCCTTGCTGCTGCTTGCCGTTGCCGGCGTGTGGGCTATCGTTGAGCTTGCGCTCACCCTGCGCAAAACCCGCACCGTTGTCGACTCGCTCGACAAGACGGTAACCGACCTCAACAATACGATTGCCGAGGCGCAGCCCGTGGTGGCAAAGCTTGATGGCGCCGTTGACGAGCTTACGCCGGCACTTGCCCAGATGGAGCCGCTCCTCAAGTCGAGCAAGACTGCCGTTGATGCTCTGACGTCTAACCTCGTTGAGGTTGAGGCGGTCGTTCGCGACATTTCCGAGGTCACGGGCAGCGTGGCCGAGGCCAGCAATGCCGTATCGAGCGTGACTGATTCTGCTGCTGGCGCCGTGCAGAAGCTCTTCAATAAGGTGAAGGCTCCTGCAGCCGACGCCGATCGCAAGCTCGCCGCTGCCGCTGCCGAGGCCGAGCAGCCCACTGAGCGCGTTCTGATTGGCGACGACGATGCCGCTACTGACGACGATGATGTTCAGAAGCCCGCTGCTAAGCCTGCTCAGTATTACACCTATACGCCTGCCGAGACCTCCGAGGAGTCCTGCGATGAGTAGCGAAGCAACCTGCCCCATTACGCTGAGCGTTGCCGGTGATCCGCGTCTCGCGCGCTTGGTGCGCATGACGGCCGCCAACGTCGGCGCCCTGTGCTCTATGTCCGTCGATCGCATCGAGGACATTCGTATGGCTGCCGAAGAAGCCTTCATCTTTGGCTGCACGGCTGTTGATTCCGACGATATCTCGATCAAATTCGATGTCGACGAATCGCATGTGGGCATGACCTTTACCTTTGGCGACCAGGCGACTGTCGATGAGGATGACCAGGCTGCCGTGTATGCCGAGCTCATTTTGGCGAGTGTGTGCGACTCCTACGAAAAGACTACAGCGCCCCTAACGCTTTCCCTCGACCTCAAGGCGGATATCTAATATGACCGAACGCTCCCGGAGCGGCAAGACCGCTTGGGACAAGGAGAAAACCCGCGAGCTGTTTCGTCGTTATAAGGAGACCGGTGATCCGGATGCTCGCGAGCAGCTCGTCATGTCCCATATGAACCTGGTAAGGTTTCTTGCCAACAAATTCAAGAACCGCGGCGAGCCGCTCGATGACCTTTTGCAGGTCGGGTACTTGGGCTTGCTCAAGGCTATCGATCGCTTTGATCCCGAGCGCGGACTCGAGTTCACGACGTTTGCCACGCCCACCATCTTGGGCGAGATTAAGCGCCACTTCCGCGACAAGGGCTGGAGTGTGCGCGTGCCGCGTCGTCTGCAGGAGCTCTCTGCCAAGGTTAACCAGGCCACCGACAAGCTCACCAACGAGCTTCAGCGTTCGCCCAAGGTTGAGGAAATCGCCGATTATCTTGGCGTAACCGTCGACGAGGTGCTCGAAGCCATGGAATCGTCCTCGGCCTACACCTCGGTGCCCATCGAGGCCCCCGGTGCGTCCGATTCCGATGATGCGCCTTCGATTCTCGATCGTTACGCCGACGATGACAACGAGCTCGACTTTACCGATGACCGTCTGGTAATCGAGGAAGCCATCCGCGATTTCTCGCCGCGCGAGCGCGAGGTTATCGAGCTGCGTTTTGTGAAGGGCATGACCCAGATCGAGATTGCCAAGAAGCTGGGCATCTCGCAGGTGCAGGTTTCGCGTCTGCTGCGCCGCACGCTTAAGAAGATTCAAGATAAGATCGACCCCGACGGAGTGATGGTTCGTTCATGAGTGAGCACCCCCAACAAATCGACCGCACGCTTCGCGATACCCGTATTCTGACGCTGCGCATTTGGGGCGTCGTCGGCTGCATTGTCATCGCTGCCGTCATCTTTAACCTTATGGGCATCCTGGCACCGGTCATCGAGTTTTGGCAGTCGGTTCCATCATCGCTTTTGTCATCTCGCCGATCACCAACTGGCTCGAGCATCACGGCGTGAATCGCGGCATCGGTTCGCTTATCGCGCTCATTGTGGTTGTTGCCGTGCTCGTCGGCGTCGTCTGCATCCTCTCGCCTATTTTGCTCGGTCAAATCATGGAAGTCCTGAGCCGCCTGCCCGAGCAGCTTCGTGTTGCGGGTGGCGATCTCAACGAGATGCTCTCGCACGCTAAGACGCTCAACAACACGCCGCTCAAGGGGTATCTGGACGACAATCTTTCTTCGCTGGTTACCGTAGCGTCCAAGTACGTCTCGCAAATCGCTGCGGAGCTCGGCCGCGGCGTGTTTCCGCTCATTACCAACACGGCCTCGCAGCTGTTCGTCATCTTCCTGGGTCTGGTGCTTGCCTACTGGCTTGCCTGCGATTATCCCCGCATGCACCACGAGGTCTGCACCATCATCGGACAGGAAAAAGAGACCTCGTACCGCTTTATGGTTGCCATCCTTTCACGCTCGGTCGGCGGCTATATGCGCGGCATGGTCGTGACGTCCATCTGCGGTGGCTTTTTGGCTTTTATCGGCTTTACGCTCATTGGCCATCCATACGCAGCGCTCATGGCCATCTTTACCGGCATCATGCATTTGGTTCCGGTTGTCGGTCCCTGGGTGAGCGCGGCGATCGCCACGGTGCTCGGTTTTATGTTCAGCCCTATGCTGGCGTTATGGACGCTTGTCGTGATCATGGTGGCTCAAAACGTCACCGATAATGTCATTTCGCCTAAGGTCATGCAGAGCTCGGTGCAGGTGCATCCCGTTATGAGCCTGACGGCTCTCGTTATCGGTTCGGCACTCATGGGTCCCATCGGCATGGTTATCGCCATTCCGCTGTGCGCGGCCCTCAAGGGCATCTTCGTCTACTACTTTGAGAACGAGACCGGGCGTCAGCTCGTGGCATACGATGGCGCCGTGTTTAAGGGCACGCCGTATCGCGATACCGAGGCAACCCGGTCGCCGCCTACGACGCGCTTGGAGACGATACGTTCATCTATGAGTCCGAGCTCATCGGCAACGAGACCGCGCCCGAGGCCAAGGCCATGCCCAAGCTCGAACTCGATAATCCCTGGATTAAGCTCTCTGGTCTGCAGCCCGATGCCACGGGCTTCTTCAAGAACCCCTTCGCCAAGGATGACGATTCCAACACGGATGACGACACCAAAACCGGCATCGACGGCTCCATGGACGATGACGACAAGTAGCGGGGTAATTCGGGCTAACATTCATACGCGCTAACATGCAATTTCGCTGAAGGGCCGGCATTGTGCCGGCCCTCTTTTTTGCACAGGCGCGGTGGGATGGTAATATCGTTACGTTTGAACTGTTTCGATGTGAAACCGAGGAGATTCCCTCTATGAGTGCTGACTACCCGTCAATGACTACGGCCGAGATCCGCTCCAAGTTCCTCAACTTCTTTGAGGAGCGCGGTCTTAAGCTCTATCCTTCTTCGTCCCTCGTCCCCGACGATCCTTCGCTGCTGCTTGCCAACGCCGGCATGAACCAGTTTAAGGAGTACTACCAGGGCAAGAAGACCATGAAGGAGATCGGCGCGATCTCCTGCCAGAAGTGCGTCCGCACCAACGACATCGACTGCATCGGCGAGGACGGCCGTCACCTGTCCTTCTTTGAGATGCTCGGTGACTTCTCCTTTGGCGGCGTCTCCAAGCAGCAGGCCTGCGCTTGGGCCTTTGAGCTCATCACCAAGGAGTTCAAGCTTCCGCTCGACCGCCTGTACTTCACCGTCTTTACCGAGGACGACGAGACTCACGACGTGTGGCGCTCTCTGGCGTTGCCGAGGATCACATCTCTCGTCTGGGCGAGGATGACAACTTCTGGGCCGCTGGCCCCACCGGCCCCTGCGGTCCGTGCTCTGAGATCTACTTTGACATGGGCGAGGAGGTCGGTTGCGGCAGCCCCGACTGCAAGCCCGGCTGCGACTGCGACCGCTTCCTTGAGTTCTGGAATCTCGTGTTTACCCAGTACGACCGCCAGGAGGATGGCTCCATGCCGGAGCTGCCGCACCGCAACCTCGATACGGGCATGGGTCTGGAGCGCATGGCCGCCATCATGCAGCACAAGACCGCTAACTACGACGGCGATCTGATGCAGCACCTCATCAAACTCGGCGAGGAGATCAGCGGCAAGACCTATGACGCCGACGATTACTCCGGTGCCAGCCGCTCCCTGCGCATCATCGCCGACCACTCCCGTGCCGTCAACTTCATGATTTCGGATGGCATCCTGCCCGGCAACGAGGGTCGCGAGTACGTCCTTCGCCGCCTGCTCCGCCGTGCCGTGTTCCACGGTCGTCTGCTGGGCATCGAGGGCGCCTTCCTGACTAAGTTTATCGACGAGGTCAACGCTCAGATGGGCGAGGCTTATCCCGAGCTGCTCAAGAACGTCGCGCTCGTCAAGGGCATCGTCGCCTCCGAGGAGGAGCGCTTCTCCACGACGCTCGATAACGGCCGCGTCTACCTGGACGAGGCCCTGGCCGCGCTCGCCGAGGGTGCTGTCCTTCCGGGCGACGTCGCCTTTAAGCTGCATGACACCTTTGGTTTCCCCATCGACCTGACCGTCGAGATCGCCGGCACCGCTGGTCACGACGTCGACATGGACGGCTTTACCGCCTGCATGGAGGACCAGAAGGCTCGCGCCCGTGCCAACGCCAAGGGTGACGCCTGGGGCAGCTTCAACGACGTGTGGGTCGAGCTTTCGGACAAGGTCGCCGCGACCGAGTTCGATGGCTATGACAGCGACGCGATCGAGGGTGCCAAGGTTGTCGCCATCGTGCGCAACGGCGAGTCCGTCGAGTCCGCTACTGCGGGCGAGGACGTCGAGGTTGTGCTCGACCGCACCCCGTTCTACGCCGAGATGGGCGGCCAGCAGGGCGACGCCGGCGAGCTTTCCGCCGAGGGCGTTGCGCTGACCGTTGCCGATACCAAGAACCACAATGGCCTGTATGCCCACGTCGCGCATGTCGCCGAGGGCACGCTTGCCGTTGGCGCTTCCGTGACCGCCAAGTTCGACGCCGAGCGCCGTGGCTTCCTGCGCCGCAATCACACCGCCACGCACCTGCTCGACGCCGCGCTTAAGCACGTCCTGGGCGAGCATGTCTCCCAGGCCGGTTCGCTGGTGACTCCTGAGCACCTGCGTTTTGACTTCACGCATTTTGAGGCCCTGTCCTCTGAGCAGCTCAAGGCCGTTGAGGATCTGGTCAACCAGCAGATCTTTGCTTCCAAGCCGGTCGTGACCCGCGTCATGGGCATCGATGAGGCCAAGGCCGCCGGCGCTGTCGCCCTGTTTGGCGAGAAGTACGGCGACGTCGTCCGCGTCGTTTCCGTGGGCGCCGAGGACCAGCCGTTCTCCCGCGAGCTCTGCGGTGGCACCCATGCCGCCAATACCGCCGAGATCGGCCTGTTCAAGATCATTTCCGAGTCCTCTACGGGCTCCAACGTTCGCCGTATCGAGGCCGTGACCTCTAAGGGTGCGCTCGATTACATGGTCGACCGCCTAGCGCTCGTTGACGCCGCTGCCGCTGCACTCAAGTGCCGCGTCGACGAGGTTCCCGCCCGCGTGGAGAACCTGCAGGCCGAGCTGCGCGAGACCGCCGGCAAGCTCAAGAAAGCTCTGACCGGTGGCTCTTCCGACGCCATCTCCGGCGCCATCGAGGGTGCCGTCGAGGTCAATGGCTACAAGCTCGTCGTCGCTGAGCTCCAGGGCCTTGAGGCTGCCGACCTGCGCAACGTGTGGGATACCGTGCACCAGAAGGTCGCCGGCCCCGTCGCCTGCGTCGTCGCTAGCGTGACCGAAAAGGGCACCCCGGCCCTGCTCGCTGCCGGCTCCGATGACGCCGTCAAGGCCGGTTTCCACGCCGGTAACGTGATCAAGCAGATCGCGGGCCTGGTCGACGGTCGCGGTGGCGGTCGTCCCAACATGGCCCAGGCTGGCGGCAAGAACGCTGCCGGTATCGCCGATGCCCTCGCGGCTGCCAAGACCGCGCTCGGCGCTTAAGTAGTCGCTGTGGTCGCGCTCGCGCTGGACATAGGGGAGACCCGGATTGGCATTGCCGTCTCGAGCCGTGATGGCAAGATGGCAATGCCTGTCAAGGTGCTCCCGGCTGCCGAGGTCACTGGCATGGCCAAGACGTTCCGTTACCTGGTTGAGGACTATGAGCCCGATATCCTGGTAAGCGGACGTCCCTTGACCATGGCCGGTGAGCCCGGCCCCCAGGCCGAGCGCGTTGCCGCCGTTGCGCAAAAGATTGCCCAAGAGCTCGATCTTCCGCTTGAGTTTGAGGATGAGCGCCTGTCCTCGCAAGAGGCAAAGCGTATCCTGCGCGAGCAGGGACTCAACGAAAAGCAGATGAGGGCAAGATTGACATGATCGCCGCCAGCCTGTTCTTGCAGACGTGGCTCGATCGCAAAAACGAGGAGGTTTCGCATGCCTAGCGCTCCCGATCCGCGCCAGCCGAATCGTACACGTCAGCCGTCGTCGCGCCCTGCCCAGCCTGGCCAGCGTCCGGCACAGCCGACCCAGCGCGCAGCTCAATCTGCCGCGCGCCCGGTGCAGTCCTCCTCTCGTTCAGCCCAACCTGTTCAACGGACGGGTCAGCAGCCTTCTGCTCGTTCGGTTCAGTATCCGGCTCCTCACGCGGCTCAGCAGCCCGCTGCTCGTTCGGCTCAGCCTGCAGGCGGTGCTCGCTTTAAGCATCAGGCACCTACTCAGCGAACGCAGGCCCCCCAATCGCATTCGCATCACGCTCGCGGTTCGCATGGCGTTGCTCCGGCGGCCCGCTCGAGCTACAACACGCATGCTCGTCGCGGTGCCCAAAAGAAAAGCTCCCCGGTGCCCATGATTGTCGGCGTCGTGGTGGCCGTAATCGCGCTTGCTACTATCGCTTTCTTTGTCGTGCCTGCCGTCAAGGGCTTCTTTACCGGTGAGGATACGAAGGTCGCGGCTGGTCGGCAGGTTACGGTGACCATTCCCGACGGTGCTTCGGGCGATACGATCGCCTCGATTCTCTCCGAGAACCATATCGTCGAAAATCCCAAGGATTACTACGCGGCGGTGAAAAAGCTCAACGCTGATATGTCGCTTAAGCCTGGCACCTACTCGTTCACCACGCTCATGGATGCGACCAAGGTTGTTCAGCAGCTCATGGAAGGCCCCAACGCGGGCTCCAATGCGCTGACTATCCCTGAGGGTCTGACAGTCGATCAAGTCGCCGACCGCGTGGCCCAGGCCTACGACAGCATCTCTAAGGAAGACTTCCTCAACCAGGCTAAGGCCTCCAACTACGTGGACGACTATAGCTTCCTTAAGGGCGCCGCCAACGACTCGCTCGAGGGTTTCTTGTTCCCCAAGACCTATTCGTTGGGTGATTCGCCGACGGCCGATGACGTGATTCGTGCCATGCTCGATCAGTTTAAGACTGAGTACAAGTCGCTTGACTTTGCGAGCTGCGAAGCCAAGATCAAGGAGCGCTACGGTGTGGAGATGTCCGACTACGACATCGTTAACTTGGCCTCTATCGTTGAGCGCGAGGGCCTCAACGCCGATCAACGTGCGCACGTGGCCTCGGTTTTCTACAACCGCCTTGCCGGCAAGCTCGACGGTCTGCGCTATCTCAACAGCGATGCGACCATGATGTATGTCACCGGTGGCGAGGTTACCGCCGACGACCTGCAGAGCGATAGCCCGTATAACACCTATAAGCACGAGGGCCTGCCACCCACGCCCATCTGCTCTCCGTCGCTCGAGGCACTCAAGGCCACGCTTGAGCCAACCGACTCCGATGACCTGTATTTCTACATTACGCAGGACGAGGAGTACTTCTCGCAAACCTACGAAGAGCATCAACTGTCTTGGAATTAGCATGAGGATTTTTAGCCCCAAACGATACGTTGCCTCGGTCGATCGCATCGACCTTGATACCCTGTGGGCCGACGGCAAACGCGCCATTCTGCTCGATCGCGATAACACTCTGGTTCCGCGCGACACCGAGCAGGTTCCCGCCGCGGTTTCCGCTTGGCTCGATACCGCCCGCGCCAAAGGCTTTAAGCTGTGCATGGTGTCCAACAACTGGCATCGCGATCAGGTCATGAGCTCTGCACGCGAGCTGGGACTCGAGGCCATCAGCCACGCCATGAAGCCCGCCCCGTTTGCCTTGAAGGCGGGTCTTAAGCGCCTTGGCGCCACGGCAGACGAGGCGGTGCTGATCGGCGATCAGCTGTACACGGACGTGTGGAGCGGTAACTTTGCCGGCGTTGACACTATTCTGGTCAAGCCGCAGGCAACCCAGGACCTGTGGTACACGCAGATCTTCCGTATCTTTGAGCGCCGGGCCCTGCGCGACCTTCCCTGCGAGGAATAGGTTTCGCCATGTCTCAGCACATCAAACACGGCTGCGACCATATCTTCTTTATCGGCTTTTTGGGCGCGGGCAAATCGACGCTCGCGCGCAACGTCGGCACTATGTTCAAGCGGCGTTTTATCGATACCGATCGTTTGGTTGTGCGTCGATGTGGCAAGTCGGTGACCGAGATATTTGAGACCGAGGGCGAGGATCGTTTTCGCGAGCTTGAGACCTCGGCACTCCGTTCGCTTCAAAGCGAGCGCAGCCTGCTGGTGTCGTGCGGGGGTGGCATCGTCGAGACGCCGGTGAACATTGAGCTGATGCATGAGATGGTATATGCGTGTACCTCGAAGGCGACTTTGAGGACTCGTTGCGCCAGATTCGCCGCTCCGATACCCGGCCCGATTTCCGCTCGCCCGAGCACGCTGCGCGCCTGTTTGAGCATCGCCGTCCGCTGTATCGCCAGGCCGCCGATATTACCCTTGATATTCGCAACAAGTCCTTCGAGGACGTTCCTACCTTTGTGCCGAGATGCTTTTGGAGCGTGGACTGCTATGATTCGCCGTCAACTTATCAATTTCCAAAACCGCAGTGTCGATGTCCGCGTTGGATTGGGCGCGTTCGAGGAGCTGTCGCGCATGTTTGCCTCGGCCGTGGGCAAGCCTAAGCGCGCGATGGTGGTTTGGAACGACGCTACATCCGAGCGTTTTGGCGAGGTCGTCGAGCATGCGCTGGTCGACGCCGGTTTTGCCGTGTCGCTGCTCGTCCTCGAGGTTTCTCCTGCCGGTGCTACGCTGGCCGATGCCGATACCGTCTTTGGCGCCCTGTCGGCTAACGGCATTACCTGCGACGATCTCGTTGTCGCTGTCGGTGACACGGCGACCTGCTCGGTCGTTTGTTGGTGTGCCAATCAGTGGTGCGGTCGCACCGAGTGCGCCTTGCTGCCGACGACGTTCGACGCCATGCTCACGGTTGCGACGACCATGAAGCCGCTTGTCGCCTCGTCGACGAATGCGCTTCCCGCTATCGCGTTCCGTCCCGAGCCGGGCTTGGTCGTGTGCGACCTCGACCTTGTTCGCGAGGCGGACCCCGAGGACCTCAAGCTCGGCTATGCGGTACTTGTTGGCACCATGCTTTCGAGCAGCAAGTCCCGCTGGAATCAGTTTACTGAGACCGTCCCCGAGATTCTCGCGGGCGAGGAGGTCGCGCTCGTCAATGCCGTTCAGTGGTCTCAGACTGCCCGTAAGGACGTACTGATGGCCACGAACCCGAGCGCCCGCCATGCGCTCGATTTTGGCAAGATGGGGGAGCGTACCCTGCGCGCCTGCCTGGGTAAAGCCGCGGCGCAGGTTCCTGCCTACCAGCTGCTGTCCGAGGGCATGCGCTTTGAGGCGCGCCTAGCACATGATGCCTGCGACTTTGATATCGATTACGTCTTTGAGGTCGATGACTGCCTGGAGGACTTTGGTATCGAGGAGCTTGCCTTCGATCTGGAGCCTGCCTCATATATCGAGGAGTTCCGCAGGCAGCAGTTTGACCGCTCGAACCGTAGTATGTTGCCGCTGCCCGCGGCACTCGGCGCCATTCGTCTAACGAGCGTTGAGGACGAGGTCCTCGACCGCCATGCTCACGCCTACTTGGCTTCTCGCAAAGAACTTCTCTAGGATTTATTGACATACATCGTCTTTCGTATCATGTTGAGGGGCGGGTTTCCAATCGGTTGCGAATCGCGCGCGATTCCGTCGTTCGGTTGAGACCCGTTCCGTCTTTATAGAGACAACAAGAAAGGAATCTGCATGTCAGAGTTTGCTGCCGGTCCTGCCGGTCGTATCGAGCGTGTCCGTGCCTGATGGTTGAGCGTGGCTACGACGCTATCGTGGTGCGCGACGAGGCCAACCTTCGTTGGCTTACGGGCGTCAAGGGCGTCTTCGATTACACCTTCGAGTTCCCGCATGCTGCGTTTATTACGGCCGACCAGTGCCTGTTCCATACCGACTCGCGCTATCTCAACAGCTTTGAGGAGAACACGCCCGCCGGCAGCCCCTGGGTCTACGACATGGACGAGGGCACCATCCCCGGTTGGGTCGCCGGCAAGATCGCGGCCAACAAGTGCCGCGTCTGCGCTGTCGAGGACGACATGCAGATCAATTTCTACCAGGGTATTCAGCGTGGCCTGGAGGACCGCTCCGTTGCCTGCATGCTGCCGCTGATGCATGACGACATCCGTAAGATGCGCGCCATCAAGGACGCCGAGGAGATCGAGCTCATGCGCCACGCGCAGTCGATCACCGACGCCGCCTTCCAGCACATGCTCGGCTATATTAAGCCCGGTATGACCGAGAAGCAGGTTCGCAACGAGCTCGAGAACTTTATGTTCGCCAACGGTGCCGACAGCCTGGCCTTTGGCTCCATCGTGGCGAGCGGCCCCAATACCGCCAACCCGCATGCCGTTCCGAGCGACCGCGTGATCGAGAAGGGCGACTTCGTCCTCATGGATTACGGCGCGGGCTACTGCGATTATCGTTCTGACATGACGCGCACCGTCGTGATGGGCGAGCCTACCCAGGAGCAGCTCGACCTGTACGCGCTCGTGCGCCGTACGCACGAGGAGTGCGTTGCCGCCATTCATCCGGGCGTCGAGGGCAACGACATTTTCAAGCTTTCCAAGAAGATCATTGGCGATGCCGGCTATGGCGATTACTACAACCATGGTCTGGGCCATGGCGTGGGCATTGACATCCACGAGCTGCCTAACTTCAACCGCAGCAAGAACATCATCGAGGTCGGCTCGGTTATCACCATGGAGCCCGGCGTGTACCTGCCCGGTGTGGGCGGCGTGCGCCTGGAGGACTACGGCGTGGTCACCGAGAACGGCTACGAGCCCTTCACCAAGACGCCGCATGACCTTCACGTCATCGATTGCTAGTCTACTTCGGTAGATAGTTTGGGGCGGGGCCTCCGGAGCAATTCGGACGCCCCGCGTTCTCTTTTTATGCGCTCGCTGCAGGCGCCGTCTGCAAGTGTATAATTTCGCTCGTATGTAATTTGGACGCTTGTGCGTTCTGCCCATAACAAGAAAGGTCGCTATGCCTACCATTTCTACCGCCGACTTCAAGAACGGCCTCGGTCTCCGCATTAAGGACAAGGTCTACACCATCGTCGAGTTCCAGCATGTCAAGCCGGGCAAGGGCGGCGCGTTTGTGCGCTACAAGACCCGCGACATCAAGAGCGGCCGCGTCGTCGAGAACACCTGCAACGCCGGCACCAAGTTCGAGAGCGTCATGCTCACCACCCGTGAGTTCCAGTACCTCTACAACGATGGCACCGACTACATCTTCATGGACAACGAATCCTATGAGCAGGTTCCCGTTCCCGAGGACATGGTGGGCGAGAACTCCAAGTGGCTGCGCGAGAACGACATCTGCCAGCTGCTCTTCGCCGACGATGAGCTCATGGGCGTGACTCCGCCGATGTTCATCGAGACCACCATCGTCCAGACCGACCCGGGCTTTAAGGGCGACACCGTCCAGGGTTCCACCAAGCCGGCCACGATCGACACCGGCGCTGTCATCCAGGTCCCCATGTACCTCAACGAGGGCGAGGTCATCAAGGTTGACACCCGCGACGGCAAGTTCGTCTCCCGCGTCTAGCAACCAACTCTTCTAGGAGGACTCATGCCCCAGGAAATCAAGATTGACGGCATCGGCATTTCGCCCGATGTTCTGACCGCCATCGTCTCGCGCGCCGTGTCCGATGTCGAGGGCATCGCCTCCGTTGGCGTCAAGGACCTTGCCACCAACCTTGTCTCCATGATGCTCTCGTCCAAGGCCCCGGCTTCCGAGCCGGCGGTCGAGGCCGAGGTCATCGGCGACAAGCTCGCACTTACCGTGCGCGTTGTGGTGTTCTTTGGCTATCCGTTCAAGAAACTCGCCGAGGCCGTTCGCGCTGCCGTGGTCGCCGCCATCGATGCCCAGGTTGGCGTTGAGGTCGAGCGCGTTGACGTTTGCATCGACGGCCTCGTTTTCCCCAAGGAGTAACCTTTGAGCCTTAAGGTTTATCGCGGGCGCACGCTTGCCCGCAGTCAGGCGCTGCAGCTGCTGTTCCAGGCCGAGGCCACGGACAGCCCGCTCGAGCGCGTCCTCGAGGGCGATTTCCTGATCTCGAAGGTCCCCTCGACCCCTATGCGCTGGAGCTGTGCCGCGGTGCTTACGAGCATATCGACCGCATCGACTGCGCTCTGCGTTCCGTTGCCAAAAACTGGGATCTTATGCGCATGCCCGGCGCCGACCGCAATCTGCTGCGTATCGCCGTCTACGAGATGCGCTTCCTCACCGACGAAGAGGTCTCGGACGCATCGTGATCAACGAGGCCGTTGAGCTTGCCAAGGCCTATGGGACCGACCAGTCCGCGTCGTTCGTCAACGGCGTGCTGGGCAAGATCGCTCGCAGCGAGGAGCTGCCGGGTGAGGACCTGTACCAGGAGCTGCTGGCCGAGGATCGCGCTCGCGAGGAGGCCCAGGCTGCCGAGCTGCCGCCAAGGTCGCTGCCGCTCAGGCTACCGCCGGTGTACTTGCCGAGGATGTGGACGCTGCTGAGGCCGTCGAGGCCGACTCCGTCGAGGAGTAGCCATGCCAGAGGGTTCTGTCCGCAACTTTGACGAGATCTCGGACCGTCTGGACCAGATCATCGCTACCGTTCGCTCCAAGGATACGTCCTTGGAGCGTTCACTCGATCTGTTTGACGAAGCGATTGAGCTGGGCTCCCGCGCGTCGATATGGTCGACAAGTTTGAGCTGACGCCGCGTGAGGCCGATAAGCTCGAGCAGGAATACGATGAGGATGCGGCAAACGAATCCCAGGATAGCTAGGCCGCATCTCCGGATACGAATGGTTGATGGCATTCATGAAACGCGTGCGTCTTGATGACGAACTGATTTCGCAGGGCATCTGCGCCGATCGCGCGGATGCCTTCGCACTCTTATGGCCGGATTGGTCTCGAGTGGCGGCGAGCGCTTGACTTCGCCGGGCCTTAAGGTGATTCCGGGTCTGCCACTGCACGTGAAGGGGCGCATTCCCTATGTTGGCCGCGGCGGTCTTAAGCTCGAAGGCGCGCTTGATGCGTTTGGCATCAATCCGACGGGCCTTAGCTGTCTGGATGTGGGCTGCTCTACCGGCGGCTTTACCGATTGCCTGCTCAAGCGCGGAGCTGCGACCGTTGTCTCGGTGGACGTGGGTCGCGCCCAGTTCGATTGGTCGTTGCGTCAGGATGATCGCGTGACGCTGCATGAGCGCACAAACGTGACGCAGCTGCCTGAGCTTGGCTATGCCGGTGCCATCGACCTGGCTGTATGTGATGTCTCGTTTACCGGCATCGCGAATATCATCGACGCCGTGCTGGCGTGCCTGAAGCTTCGGGTTCGTTCTGCACGCTCGTAAAGCCCCAGTTTGAGGCGCCGGCTGCGCTGGTGGGCGAGCGCGGTATCGTGACCGACCCCGCCGTCCGCCGCGATACGCTCGTGGCGGCGATTGAGCTTTTTGCCGCCAAGGGCCTGTTCCCGCTTGACGTGTGCGTGTCGCCCATCCATGGCGCTAAGGGCAACGTTGAGTTTTTCCTGTACGGCACAAGGTTTGCCCCTGGTGAACGCACCGACGATGAGCTGCAACCCCAGGTATCGGCTTTGAGCGAGAAAGCTGCAACGCTATGAGGTCTTTCTGGTTCCCAATTACTACAAGCAAGAGGCGGTCGAGAGCGGCCTGATGCTCGAGCTTTGGCTTTCGCGCCAGGGCTACGAGGTCGCATGGGCTGCCGACCAGCGATCGAAGATTCAAAGCACGCCTGATATTGATGGCTCAGATCTGGTCATTACGCTCGGCGGCGACGGTACGTTGCTGCGCGCTGCCCGCATCCTCAACCATCGCGAGATTCCTATCCTTGGTCTTTCCTATGGTCACCTGGGCTTTTTAACTGCTGCGAGCCCCGAGGAGCGCGACATTCTGCAGGTCGTGAGCGATGCTCTGTCCGGTGAGCTGCACGTGAGCCGCCGCGCCACCATCGCCGCGGATATCGTGTCCGTGCGCGACGATGGCACGAAGGATGTCGTGCGCACGTTTGCCCTCAACGATATGGCACTTACGCGCGGCCCCCTGTCCGATATGGTTGAGTTTGACATCACGGTGTCGGGCCACCATATCGATCGACTGCGCGGTGACGGTGTCGTCGTTTCGACGGCGACCGGCTCCACTGGCTATGCACTATCCGCAGGCGGCCCCATCGTGAGCCCCGACTATACGGGCATGGTCTGCGTACCCATTGCGCCGCACACCATTCAGGCCCGTGCCTTCTTGACTTCGCCGAGTGATGTCGTCGAGATCTTTATGTCTGATGATCGTCCGAGCGTTCCGGCGATCGCTATCGATGGACAGTTTATTACCTGTGATGGCACCGTTGAGAGCGTGGCGGTGCGCCGCGGGCCCGGAGATGTGTTGCTGCTGGATTACGGCCCCGAGAGTTTTTACAACTCGGTGAGCCGCGTATTCTACGGAGTCCGTCATGATCGATGAGCTGCAGGTTTCTAACATTGCACTCATTCGTGAGGCGACGCTGGTGCCGAGTGCTGGTCTGACTGTCCTGACCGGCGAGACCGGCGCCGGCAAGACCGCGCTGCTCTCGGCCCTCAAGCTCATATTGGGCGAGCGTGCAGATTCGTCGACGGTGCGCGAGGGAGAGGAGCTTGCCAGCGTCGAGGCGCGCTTGTTCGATGGCCCGCACGACTCGGAGGGTTTCACCGTGCAGCGCAGCCTTTCTGCCGAAGGCCGCAGTCGCGTAAAAATTGACGGCTGCATCGCCAGCGTGCGTGAGCTTTCGGAGCGCGTCGGCGTCATGATGGATCTTTGCGGTCAGCACGAGCACCAGCGCTTGCTCGATCCGGCGCATCATGTTGCCATGGTCGATGCCTGGGCTGGACGCGCAGCGCATGAGGCGCTTGAGAAGTATCGCGCCTGCTTTAAGGCTTCGCGTGACGCCGCCAAGGAGCTTCGCCGTGTGGAGGAAGCCTCGCGTGCGCAGGGGAGCCGTGTCGAGGAGGCTCGCTTTGCCCTCGAGCGCATCGGCGCGGTCGACCCCAAGCCGGGCGAGTATGAGGAACTCGAGGAACTGCTGCCGCGCTCCGAACATGCCGAGGTTCTGGTTGCCACAGCTAACGATGCCCATGCATCGCTTGTCGCCGAAGGGGGAGCGCTCGATGCCGTGAACAGCGCCGTGGCAGAGCTTTCCCGTATGGCTACCGTCGATCGCAAACTGGGCGACATTGCTGATGCGCTTTCGGATGCCTGTATCTCCCTTGAGGATAGCGCGAACGAGCTTCGTGCCTATCGCGATGGCGTCGCCTTCGACCCGCGCGAGCTCGCTCGCATGCGTGAGCGGTATTCCGACCTCAAGGGCCTGTTGCGTCAGTGGGGTCCCACCATGGACGATGTTTTTGCCATGCGCGATCGCTCGCAAGAGCTGCTGTCCTTGGTCGATGATGGCGATGAACAGATCAAAAAGGCGCGTGAATCACTTGGTGCTGCCGAGCGCGAGTTGTTTGCCGCTGCCAAGGCGCTTAAGCGCGCTCGCAATACGGCTGCCCCGCGCTTCTGCCACGAGGTTGGTCGTCAGATGGCACGCTTGGAGATGGGCGGCGCCGAGCTCGTTTGGGAGTCGCGTGATCTTCCGCGCGCCGAGTGGACGCCGGCGGGTCCTTCGAGCTACGAGCTTTTGTATCGCAGCGGTGCCGGCTTGACGCCGCGACCCTGCGCCGCATTGCGTCGGGCGGCGAGCTCAGCCGCGTTATGCTGGCGAGCAAAGTGGTCTTGGGTAATGCTGACGGCGTCGACACACTGGTATTTGACGAGGTCGATGCCGGTGTCGGCGGCTCCACGGCTCGTGCTCTTGCTGGTGTGCTGGCCGATCTTGCTGCTACGCATCAAGTGATTGTCGTAACCCACTTGGCGCAAGTCGCCGTCATGGCCGACAAGCATTATGTTGTCAGCAAGGAGCCGGGCGATGTTCCCCAGACGCATTTGGACGAGGTAACCGGCGAAGCGCGTACCGCCGAGATCGCCCGCATGCTCAGCGGCGATCAGTCCGAGGCAAGCTTGGCCCACGCAAAGCAGATGCTCGAAGAAGTTCGAGGCTAGGTCGTATCAGCGGTGTTGGTGGGACAAAATAGACTGAAATTTTTGTCCCACTACGCGTTTTACTCAACGACCTTGTCCGGCTGGATGAGCTCCTCGTAGTAGCTGATATGTTCGCGAGCGTCTTCAATCTCGGGCAGCAGGAAGTTGTAGATAACTTCGATGATCATCGTGGCGCTGATCTTGGAGAACGCAAAGTCACCCGTCGTCAGCAGCGCCTCGTGGTTGACGGTATTAAAAGTGTAGTCTGCCAGGCGCGCGAGTGGAGACTTGCTGTCGCTGCTGATGACGACTACGGTGGCACCGCAGTCGCGAGCCGCTTTTGCCATGCGATTCAGTCGGCGCGACTTGCCGGAGTTTGAGATGAGCACGATGACGTCACCCGGGCGCAACGTGAGCGCAAAGCCGATTGATGTCTCGCTAATGGTGCTCGCCATGCAGCGCAGGCCCAGCTGCGAAAACTTAAACGTCGCATCGAGCGCGACCGCGTTCGTATTGCCCACAGCCGCAAACTCAATAACTCCTGCATACTTAAGGACATGCACAACAGCCGCCAACGTATCGTGGTCGATCCCGTCGATGGTCGCATTAAGCTCGCTCACCTTGGCAGCCAGGATGTTCTTAAGGCTCTGCTCCATATTGTCGAGCGAGACTTCGTCAGTCAGGCCCTCGTTGCGCTGGCTTTCCAAATCCCTCGCCAGCGAAAACTGAAAGCTGCGGAAGCTGCCAAAGCCTAGCTTGCGGCAGAAGCGCGAAACGGTCGCCTCGGACGTGGCGGCGGCGCGCGAGAGCTGAGCCGCCGTGAGGCGTGGCGCCTCGGACTGGTGCTCCAATATATAGTCGACAATGCGCTGCTCGGACTCGCTGTATCCCTGATGGGTACTAATGAGGGAAAGTGCGCTCTTGCTACTATCGGTCATGGATGGCTCCTGGTTGGCATGAAAAACGGACTCGCTTTGTAATGTCATAGTATAGGGGGATTTTCAATTACAAGATACACCTTGCCGTTTCAACTGTTGATGGTAAACTTTCACCTACCGTTTACGGTTATGAAAGAACCTTTCACCGGAGAATTGCGCCTTGTCTCTTCTCACGCGGACGGTAGGTTGGTATCTTTCAGTTGTGGAAAAGCGCGCAAGGACGCGCGTGTAGGGGAGCGCCTGCGGGCGCAAAACTTAAAAAGGAGGGACACATGGCTAAGTTTGACATCATCGCCGCCACCGGTTGCCCGACCGGCATTGCGCACACCTTCATGGCGAAGGAGGCGCTGGAGAAGGCAGCTGCCGAGCGAGGTCTGACCATTAAGGTCGAGACCCATGGCCAGGTCGGTGTCGAGAACGAGCTCACCAAGAGCGAGATCGCCGGTGCCAAGGCCGTCGTCGTCGCAGCCGATAAGGATGTCCAGGCGGAGCGTTTCGCCGGCAAGCGCATGGTTTCCGTTGGTGTTTCCAAGGCCCTGTCCGTCGAGGCAGCCGGGAAGCTTATCGACCGCGCGCTCGCCGCCAAGGGTGACGACTCGGTTGCGGCTGCTGCCGATGTCGAGGATGAGGTCGAGGAGAAGGAGTCCATCGGCCACATCATCTACAAGCACCTCATGAACGGCGTCAGCCACATGCTGGTCTTCGTCGTCGCCGGTGGTGTCCTGACCGCCGTTTCGTTCCTGTGGGGCATCACGTCCTTCGATTCGACGGCGTCTGACTACAACAGCTTTGCCGCTATGCTCAAGATCATCGGCGGCATCGCCATGAACCTCATGGTTCCCGTGCTTTCCGCCTACATCGCCGAGTCCATCGGCAAGCGCCCGGCACTCGTCCCCGGCTTTGTTGCCGGTATGATCGCCATCCAGGGTCTGCCCGTTAACGCCGAGACCGGTATGATCGACGCCGGCGGCGCCGGCGTGGGCTTCGGTTTCCTGGGCGGCATCGTCGGCGGCTTCCTCGCTGGCTATGTCATCCTGCTGCTCGAGAAGGTCTTCTCCAAGCTGCCCAAGAACCTGGACGGCCTCAAGGCTATCTTCCTGTACCCGCTGTTCTCGACTGCCATCGTCGGCCTGGTCATGCTCGGCATCTCCGGCCCCATGGCTGCCATCAACACCGCCATGATGGACTTCCTCAAGGGCCTGTCCGCCTCTGGCGCCATTGTCCTGGGTCTTGCCATCGGCTGCATGTGCGCCGTTGACATGGGCGGCCCGGTCAACAAGGCTGCTTACGTCACCGGTACCGCTATGCTCACCGAGGCCCTGGCCGCCGGCGTCGGCACCGACACCTACAACTTCGGCACCAACTTCATGGCTGCCGTCTCCGCCGCCTGCATCGTTCCGCCGCTGATCACCACCTTCGCTGTCGTTGTCGGCAAGAAGTACTTCAGCCAGGAGGATCACGACGCCGGTATCGTCAACCTCATTCTTGGTTGCACCCACATCACCGAGGGCGCCATTCCGTTCATGACCAAGAACATCTGGCCGGTCATGCCCATCATGATGCTCGGTTCCTCCATCGCCTCGATCCTGACCATTATGTTCAACGTCCACGATCCGGCGCCCCACGGTGGCTTCCTGGTCCTGCCCGTTGTCGAGAACGGTCCGCTGTGGGTCCTCGCGATCCTCATCGGCGCTGTGGTCGGTGGCATCCTGTTCGTGGCCTTCAAGAAGTACGACTTCGAGAAGAATCAGAAGGCCGCTCCTGTAGCCAAGCCGGTTGAGGCTTCCAAGGCTGCTGCCGTTGAGGCCCCTAAGGCCGAGGCTGCCGACTTCGTGAAGGTCGAGAATGTCTTTGTCGCCGAGGACTTCGCTTCTCGTGACGAGGCTCTGAGCTTCGTTTCCAACCAGGCCGTCAAGGCCGGTATCGCCAGCGACGCCGACGCCGTCATGAACGCCTTCCTGGCCCGCGAGGCCGAGGGCACCACGGGCATGATGGAGGGCTTCGCCATCCCGCATGCCAAGTCCGACGCCATTACCGAGGCTGCCGTCATCGTCGTCAAGGACGAGTCCGGCGTGACCGGTTGGGACACCATGGACGGCGCTCCCGTCAACGTGGCTATCGCCCTGCTCATCCCCGGTGCCCAGGCCGGCACTACGCACCTCAAAATCCTGTCCAAGGTCGCCGAGGCGCTCATGGACGAGGACTTCCGTGCCACCGTCAAGGGTTCCACCGACGCCGCCGAGATCGCCAAGACGATCAACGCCCGCCTGGTCTAATTCCGCAGTACGCGAATAACATCGCCCCCTGTAACAAAGGCGAGGACTCCCTACGGGTCCTCGCCTTTTTTCATACCACCCGGCACTCAGGGACGTTCCTTTCCTGCCGGCACCCCGGGACACTCCTTAGTCCCCGACAGGGCATAAATAGCCCTCATCGACTGAATCACCCACGCGAACAATAATTCAGCCAGAATTCCTTTTGCACGATATTTCTTGGACGGAAGCATGTTCCCGCAGCTCGCCTGCCGGGCGGGGCGGTTAAGTTTGTCGCGAGTTCCGCACGCAAAGGAAAGCACTTAATGTGCTTTCCGTCTTGCGCAGGACTGTAGAGCAG
>JAQEDJ010000015.1 GCA_027669525.1 Coriobacteriaceae bacterium AM48-5
AGCGTTCATCCTGAGCCAGGATCGAACTCTCCGTCCAAAATATCTGGGCTTCGAGCCGTCCGGTCCTCTCAGTCCATCGCTGATCGGTTCCGTTCGATTCATATGGTTTAAGTATAGGAAAAGGAATTTCTCGGGGCCGCCTCTCGGCGGCCTTGCGAAAAACAAATCCAAGTTAGACCATTTCAAATGGTTCGATGTCTGCCCGGATGCGACACCCGTAGGTGTCCATCCTCGCAGTATCCGGTTCTCAAGGTGCACGCTTTGCGGTCCATCCGGTCGAACCGGGCCGCGCGGCAAGGAGATATATTGCCAGACCGGAGGGGCGCCGTGGGCGGGAATCTGGCACTCCATATTTTGTTCACAAATGAATAGAACCCTCAGTTGCTTCACTGAGGCCGTATTCGAAGCAGCAGCTTCTGATATTGGCGATGACCAGCTGGTTTATAGGTGTTAAGGCATCGGTCATCTCTGGAGCGCCACTTTACTCCAAAAGCATCAGCTATTTGTTTCCCGTCGGTAAAAGGCAGGTTTTGTTCGCCAAGCGTTCTTATATATAGAGAAGTTCGGGTTCGAACCCGTGGCGCGGCAACAAAAAAGCGACCAGCCGGAGCCGATCGCTTTCTATTCTATGCTGGATCATCCAGAGGCGCTTCCGAACTCATTTTCTCGCTGCCATTCATGCTTTCGAAGCATCGTTCGACCTCCACAGCCTCATGTTTTGAGGATCTGCCGTGTTTATCACTGTTATTAATGAGTGTGTGGAAGTGATCCTCATACAGATACGTGCGATCCGCCAGAGAACTGAGAAGCATCTCTCTGCAGCCCTCGTTGCCTATCCTCGCATCTCTCAGGTCTTCCGGAAATTCACAAGCAGTCTTAGAGTCAATTTGTTTCCGTTTTCAGAGACTTGTTTGAGAGTTTTTAAAGACAGTTCAAAACAATAAGTGAGACACCATAAAGCAGAGCGAGATGTGCCGGATAGAAAATGTAGAAGAAATATTTGAGCTTCAGCCCTCGCTTACCATTATAAAGATTGATAAGCAGCAACGAAACGACCGCGGCAGCAACATCAGGATTAAATACATTAGCTGTAGCAAACTCAAATCCGCCGCCAACTATATGGCATGACGAAAGGAGCACTGCACATACTGCAGCAAAGAACATCTTGGCCTTGCTGTCGTGGAATAAATAGAATGCAGCCACAAGCATAATGCCATACACACCGCCATCTAGTTTAGTGTATTCAGCTGCCAGTGCTGTCAAAACAATCAGAGCAGTTTCTGCGATGTATCTTTTCCGTTTTGAAAGACTTTGTATCTTTTCCAGAACAATCAAAAAGACCAAGGAAAGCAGGAGCTCACACATAACATTTTGTTGCCGAAGGTCAAATAGTTGCCCGGTTTGGACGAAATCGTATATGGGCTCCGCAATGATTGCGAAGACAAGCATATTTCGCAGGTACTTCTTTAAGTCATGAGTATGCAAAAATCCCTCAACTATCAAAAAGCAAAATAAGGGAAATGCAATTCTGCCAAGAACATGAAGCACATCCGAAGCCTCGCTTAGAATCGCCCACTGTTCGTCTGATATCTGGCTGTACGATGCGTGAGTCATGATTCCATTGGTCAGGACGATCCTGCTTACATGATCGAGAACCATCGAAATGGCTGCTATTATCTTTAATGTGCTGCCGCTAATTCCATATCTATTTGTTTTCATTTCGTTTTCCTTCCTTTGGGTGGGCCGTCAGGGGTTCAGCCTGCTCCGCAGGCGGCCGCTGAGGTGCTTTCGCGCCTCGCGCGCTGCGCTGGCAAACGCTCACGCGTTTACTCAGCTCCGCGCCCCGACGGTTCGAACCCGTGGCGCGGCAACAAAAAAGCGGCCGGCATCCGCCAGTCGCTTTTCCATTCTATGGTGGGCCGTCAGGGGTTCGAACCCTGGACCTTGGGATTAAAAGTCCCCTGCTCTGCCAGCTGAGCTAACGGCCCGCGGGTGGCATTGTACCACGGTCTGGGACTATTCCCAACTCCATTGGCCGTTCTGGAAAATCACAACTTCACGTCCATCAGGCGTAATTCCCGTAATATCGATGTCGTCCGTGCCGATCATAAAATCGACGTGCGTGCTCGATACGTTAACGCCATGCTCCAGAAGCTCCTCCTTGGACATGTCATACCCGCCCTCGATGCACTCGGGAAAGCCGACACCCAGCGCAAGGTGGCAGCTGGCATTCTCGTCATAGAGCGTATCGTAGAACAGAACGCCACTTTCACGGATCGGCGTGTTCTTGGAGATGAGCGCGACCTCGCCCAGATGAGCGGCACCTCCGTCGGTGTCAATGATGCTCGCAAGCGTCGCCTTGCCCACGCGGGCATCGTAGTCCACCACACGGCCGCCCTCGAACTTAATCCAAAAATCGTCGACCTTGTTACCGTGGTGGATGAGCGGCATGGCCGAGTACACGATACCGTCGGCACGCATGCGATCTGGCGAGGTGAAGACCTCCTCGGTGGGAATGTTGGGGAAGAAGGGATGTCCGTCGGGCGTCTTGCCCTTGCCGCCGGCCCACTCGTGACCTTTCGTCATGCCAATCGTCAGATCGGTTCCATTTGCCGCGGTGTAATGCAGGTAGTCGAAACGATTGCCGTTCAGGAAACGCAGGTTCTTTTCGAATGCGGCGTCATGGAGTTCCCAGTCGCTCTCCGGGTCCTGGCCATCGGCGCGAGCGGTGTGCAGAATCGCATTCCACAGCTTATAGATTGCAACCTCATCGGCGTCTCCCGGGAACACCTCGTGCGCCCAAGCCACGACCGGAGCGCCGGCGATGCACCACGGGTTGATGTTGTAGTCCAGTCCACGGCGGAAGACCTTGCACTGCGTGTTCCTTGCCTTGGAAGCCGCGGCGGGCTTGGCGGGATCGATACCCTTGAGAGCCGCAGGGTCCGCGCCTCGATAAAGATAAAGCAGGCGCCATCTTGGGCCAAGGAATCCAGCTGCAGGCGCTTCCACTCGGGCGTCTGCTCAAAATAGCTTTTCTCGACATGCTCGTACGTGAGCCTCGTCACGGCATCATCGGCCCAAATAACCGTCACGTGGCCAGCGCCGGCAGCATAGGCCTCCGCGACCACCACGCGCGCAAACGGCGCGCACTCGACCGGAGACTGAACGACAACCTCCTGGCCGGACTTGACGTTTACGCCCTTGCGGACGACCAGGCGCGCATAGTTTTTAATCTTGGGCTCCAGGGCCTTCATTCCCTCCAGAGCCTCTTCGACCGTCAGGGCAGCTCGAATCATGTGCCACTCCATCTATCTATAGAACAGTAAAAAGGCGCGCCGCAAAAACGACGCGCCTTATATCTTAGCGATAAGTATGGATACAAACGCTACTTCTTCTTGGAGGCCTTCTTGTCCTCCTCGGCAGCCGCGCGCTCAATAAGAGCGTTGAGCTTGTTCTCGGACATGCCCTCAGCCTGCGTGCGGTACATATTACGCAAGGGACGGATGCGCACGAAGTCGTAGATGAAGTCGCCCAGAATGACGACGTAGGACAAAACAATGCCGACCATCTGGACGGGGCTGGACACCATGCCAGCAG
This sequence comes from Coriobacteriaceae bacterium AM48-5, assembly GCA_027669525.1. GTDB lineage: Bacteria > Actinomycetota > Coriobacteriia > Coriobacteriales > Coriobacteriaceae > Collinsella. The sequence goes on from JAQEDJ010000015.1 coordinate 3,598, forward strand.
GAGCGAAGTACAGCGAAGCCCAAATGGCCACGACGAGCACCATACCGATGGCGAGCACGGCCCACCAGATGCGACGGCGCTTGGTGTAGCCCTCATCCTGCTTGAGGAGGATATTCGACACCGTGTAGATGCGGTCCTCCTTGGCGCGCTGCTTAGCCTTGCGGGCGCGCTTCTCCTCTTTAGAGAGGCCCTCGAGGCTCTCGCCCTTCTCGAGCTCCTTGCGGCGTGCCTTGGATGATGCTGGCACGACGTGAACAGAACTCGCTGCCTGGCGAGCGGGCTTGGCGGATGCGGCGGACTTGCGCGCAACCCCGGTAACCTCGTGGGATTGCGTGCGCTTGTTCGTGGCGCTGCGGGTACTCACTTACGCGTTCTCCTTCATGCTTGTGAACTGGGAGCCCGTGATGATCTGGAAGGCCTCGCGATAGCGCTCGGACGTGCCATCGATGACCTCGGCGGGCAGGTGCGGGGTCTTCCCCGTCATATCCCAGTTGGCTTTGAGCCAATTGCGGACGAATTGCTTGTCGTAGCTAGGCTGGATCTTGCCCTCCTCGTAGCTGGCAGCAGGCCAGAAACGGCTGGAGTCGGGCGTGAGGCACTCATCGATCAGCGTGACCTTGCCATCGATGACACCAAACTCGAACTTGGTGTCGGCAATGATGATGCCTCGAGTCGCGGCATACTCGGCAGCGGCCTTGTAAATCTTGAGAGACAGATCGCGGATCTGCGTGGCGATGTCCTCGCCTACGATCTCGCAGCAACGCTCGAACGAGATGTTCTCGTCGTGATCACCGATCTCGGCCTTCGTGGACGGCGTGAACAGCGGCTCGGGAAGCTTGGAAGCCTCGGTCAGGCCCTCAGGCAGCTGGATGCCGCAGACGGTGCCGTTCTCGTCGTAGGTCTTCTTGCCCGAACCGGTCAGATAGCCGCGGACGATGCACTCGATAGGAATCGTCTGGGCCTTCTTAACCAGCATGGCGCGGCCAGCGAGGTAGTCACGATACTCAGCAAACTCCTCGGGGAAATCCGCCGGGTCGATGGAAACGAGATGGTTGGGGACGATGTCGGCAAACTTATCGAACCAGAATGCCGAGATGCGATTGAGCACCTCTCCCTTAAACGGAATCTCGTCGGGAAGAATGAAGTCGAACGCAGAAATGCGGTCGGTGGCGACCATCAGCAGGTTTTCACCGGCATCGTAGATATCACGAACCTTGCCACGGGAATCCGGACGACGCTCCATCGTTGTCACGTGAGTCACTCCTTACCTAAATACGACAGAAATGCGGGTTCTTTCCCGCACGTTTTCGCAAACTCGGAGCGGCAGGGACGAAACCCCTCCTTCACCGAATAGCGAAAAGCTAGTGCTCCATTGTAGTAGATGCCGCGTCCGCCGTGTGCTCGCGAGGCAGATGAATCGTAAAAGTCGTACCCTTTCCAAGCTCCGACTCCACGGATATGTAGCCGTGATGACGCTCGACAATCTGCTTGGTCACGGCGAGACCCACGCCCAGACCACCCGCCTCACGGGCGCGGCTGGCATCGGCGCGCCAAAAACGGCCGAAGATGCGCGACAGGTCTTCCTTGGCGATACCGATACCCGTGTCCGAGACCGCAATATCGACGTGTTTACGATCACTGAGCACCGACACCACGACCCATCCGCCCTCGGGGGTGTAGCGCATGGCGTTGCTCATGAGGTTGATGACGCACTGCGTGATCATGTCGGGATCGGCCTCGACGACATCGTCGTGCCCCTGGGTTTCATCTGCAAAGCGAAGACGAAGGTCTCGGTCGGCAAACAGACGCTCCTGGCCGTTCACAATCGATCGCACGAACGGAACCATGTCCACCGGTTCAAGATTGAGCGGCGCCGTGCTGTTTTCCATGCGCGACAGGTCGAGCATCTGCTGCACCAGACGGGCCAGGCGACGCGTCTCGGAAGCAACAGTTTCCAAATGCTCATCATCGGTGGGATACACCCCGTCCTGCATGGCCTCGACCGTTGCAAGCATGGCCATAAGCGGCGTGCGAAGCTCGTGGGCGACATCCGAGGTCAGGCGCTTTTCGTGCTTCATGTCCTTCTCGAGCGAGGTGGCCATCTCATCAAAGGTCTCACCCAGCTGATCGATTTCGTCATCGCCGCGCAAGCCCGTGCGAGCTGATAGATCACCATCGCGAATTTGCTTGGCCGTGCTGGTAATACGATGAATCGGCTTGGTGAGCATGCGCGACATGAGCGATCCGATAACGACCGAGATGCAGACGGCAACAACCGCAGCAAGGGCCATGGCGTTAAAGGTCTTCTCTCTAAACGCAGAATCTGCCTTGGTGAGCAGTGCGTCGGACCCGATCGCCCATAGCTTTACCTGTCCGACATGCTCGCCGGAAGACGTTATGATTTCGACGTTGGCAACGCTATCGGAGTCGGTGGGAGCCGACGAGACCGGGCTATGCGAGGCCTTTTTACCGCTTGCGCTGCTCGACGTCGATTCGCTCTCGCGCACATCGGCGGTCGCACTTGCCGAAGGCCATGAGTCGTCATAGACGACAACGCCCTTTTTGTTGACGACCTGCATGCCCAAATCGTCGGACACCAAACTCGATGTCGCGACCGTGCGCAGCTCGCCAGCCGTCCAATTGCCGTTTTCCTCATACGACGTCGCAAGCTTTTCGGCGGCAGAATTGGCGATCTCAACGATATTGGAACGCGTGTAATCCGAAAAGACGGTGCCCCACACAACGGAGACAACGCCCACCAGCACCAATACCGTCATGAGCGACGTCAGGGCAAAAGCCAAGGCCATACGCGAGGGATAGCTCATCGTTGGCCGTGAATCGGAACGAGGCGTGTTCCAACTTGCTTTGGAACCCGCCTCGTTCTCCTGCTTGTGCTTTTGTCCGATTTCAAAGCGCGCAGGTGTCATATGTGATTTCCCTATTTCTCGTCCGACTTATCGGTCTTGGCCGGGGCCTCAAAACGATAGCCGACGCCGTGGACGGTGTAGAGCCACTTAGGCTTCTTGGGATCATCGCCCAGCTTGGCGCGAAGGTTCTTCACGTGGCTGTCGATGGTGCGCTCATAGCCCTCAAAGTCGTAGCCGAGCACCTTCTCAACCAGCTCCATACGGTTGTAGACACGACCGGGATGACGAGCAAGCGTGGTGAGCAGCTTAAACTCGGAAGCGGTCAGGTCTACTTCCTTGTTCTCGACCAAGATCTTGTGGCCCGAGATATCGATGACCAGATCGCCAAAGTCGAGCACCTCAACGGCAGGCTCGTCAGCCTGGTGGGCACGACGGAACAGCGCGCGGACGCGGGCGACGAGCTCGCGCGGCGAGAACGGCTTGATCAGGTAGTCGTCGGCACCAAGTTCGAGGCCGATAATGCGGTCCTCGATCTCGCCCTTGGCGGTAAGCATGATAATGGGCACATCCGAGGTATCGCGGATAGTGCGGCAAACGCGCTCGCCGGGAATCTTGGGGAGCATAAGGTCGAGCACGACCAGGTCGAACTGATGCTTCTCGAACTCCTCGATCGCGGACTGGCCGTCGCCGACACCCACAACCCAGTAGCCTTCGCGCTCGAGATAGGCAGCGACGGCGTCACGGATTGCCTTCTCATCCTCGACCAGCAGAATCTTTTTTGCATCTGAAGCCATAACACGGCCCCCCTGTCTCAATTAGCTAAGAACAAGCCCATTTTAACGCACCTGAGCCCGCCGGATGCCGCTATGACGCGGCGGCTCGGCGGGCGGTACTCACAATTACAACGCGTTTATTCCCCTGTTGGCGCCTTTTTAACCCCTCTAAGCTTAAAGAGAGAATAGGCGTGCAGTGACCGTCTCTGGTATACCCTGGCTGTTGCGCACCGTGGCGTACGTAAGGAATGAGTCCGATTTTCCCGCCGTAGCTGGATAATCGCCATACTCCAAAGCGCGGTCGGGCGACAGCAGCGAGCCATAGGTCTTGGCAGAGGTGTCGATCAGGAAATGCGATGCCTGCACCTTAACAAGGTATTTATTCTTCTTGCCAGCCGCACATGCGAGCGGCTCGCGTGACAGGAAGAGGTACGGCCCTCCCTCATTACCGATATACGTGCCCATGTTGCCCAAGCTGCCCACGCCACTATAGGTCGCCTCGATAGAAAACACGAAGGTATCGCCCATATATACGGCCTCGAAAGGCGAGACTGACGAGGGAAGGACTAGCTGGGCACGTTTGGTGTTGTTGCCGTCGGTCAGATCGATTGCCGTTATGCCGTAGTAGACGCCCTCGTCGTTGCGGACACGCGGCGAGATGGTCAAAATGCCGTCGCTCGCACGCGGGGCCGATGCAAAGCGGCCCGTCGATTTCCAAATTGTCTCGGCCTTGGATTCATCAAGCGAGCGACGATAGCAAAACGAATCACTACTCGTTTTATTGCCGCCTGCCGAAGGCATTTTATACCAGATGACTGATGACCCGAACGCCGTAAACAGTGGCGGATCATAGTCCTTGCCACCCCGATCGAGCTCAACCACGTCGCCAGAGAGCGAAGCGCCCGACAGATTTTGAGCGTAAAGCTTCCACGATGAATTGGCAAAGTTCATCTCAACCCACGCAAACACGCCATCGCCGGCACGGACATCGTAAAATGCATATCCCGTGCCCTCGATAGGATCCTCGATTAATGTGGTAAGCGAGCCATCGCTCAGGTTGAGCGCACCAAGCGTATTGGCATGCAGGGCAGAAGCAGGCGCCATCATCGCGGCAGCGTAGTCACCATCGCAGTAGTACAGTAGCGTACCCAAGGGCAATGTCCATGAAGCCGCCGGCTCAAGATCGATGTCGACTGCCTCGTACTCATCAGTGATCGAGACAATCTTCGAATCGTCCTTGATAACCTGCGGCTCGCCGGCGGCATCATCACTCGTGCCCGTTTTTTTCGAGCAACCGGCCAGTACGGCAGCAGCACCGGTAGCGGCGCCACCCAGCACAAAACCTCGACGCGTTATTCCATTCTTAAAGCGATCAGCGATACTCATTAGGCGATCTCGGCGCGAGCGGCCTCGATAGCGCGCGTGAGCTGATCGGCGCAAGAAGTCTTCTTCATACCGCAGGTATTACCAGCGAGAACCTCGATTACACGATCGGAAGGAGCGCCCTCGACCAGTTTGGAGATAGCCTTGAGATTGCCGTTGCAGCCGCCGGTAAACTCGACGCCCACCACCTTGCTGCCGTCATCGGACAGGTCAAGGTGGATATTGCGAGCGCATACACCCTGAGGCTTGTAATCAAAACTAATCATTGCGTTCCCCTCTCGTAAAGCAATTTCAGACGTCTATTATCCCCGTCCGAACCGATAAAGTATCGCGGGCACCGATTCAACATTCCCCGATGCGCAGACCGGCGACAGCAATGCTAGCAATCTGCTTCCCGAGCGTGGACTTTTCGTTTCTCTTGATACATGTTGTGGTCGGCGATGTGGTAAATCTCGGTCAGTGTATAACCGGGTGCCTCTGCCGTCGCGACGCCAAACGACGCACTGACTGTCAGCACCTCATCGCTCGCAGCAGCAAGGCTGAGGCGAAGATCTTGCACTACTTCACATGCGGATTCGCGATCGGTGTGAGGGCAAATCAGCAAGAACTCGTCGCCACCAATGCGCATAGGCACAAACTTCTCGCCTGCCGTTCGCCTCAATACAGACGCCGTACGCCGTAGCAGCTCATCGCCCATTTCGTGACCGTAGAGATCATTGGTGCGCTTGAGGAAATTGCAGTCCATCATGATCACACTCACGGGCAGGGACTCGTTCACCAGGTCGTCGCCAAGGGACTCAAGGTAATTTCTATTGCGAAGCCCCGTCAGCTTGTCCTGGAAAGAAAGCTCCTCGGCGCGCTTTGTCATCGAGATGTTATGCGTCGCCACGACGACCGATTCCATTCGACCCTGCTCATCGCGGCGCTGTGGAACAACCTGCAGCGAATACCACGTACCTCGGCAATCTCGTACCTCGGCATCCAAGTACGGCATGCCCTCCATACGATCCTGAAGCGTGCTTATATCTATTAGCTCCATGACCGCCTCGCGGCTTTCGGGACTCACGATGTCTCGGCAAACCGTTGTCAAAAAGTCATACACCTCGGCGTGCTCGGCAAATATCTTTGCCACCGATGGCGACATGTTAATTCCCTCGATCTCGAGCGTATCGAGATGTAGCAGGAAGGTCGACTCATATATGGAACTGATAGCATTGATGATGCCGAGTTGCTTGTCCTTTTCGGCCAAATTGCGACGATCGGCAATGTTGCGCGCCAACAGCACTACAACCCAAAACGCCAAGCACACCAGCACGCCGGCAGCGATAAATGAAATCCTGCCCGACATGACCTCAGATTTGGGATAAAGCGCAAACAGGCGATAGTCCTTATACGCCGCACGCACGGCATACCAGGTACTTCCCCGATATTCGATACGTGTTAAGCCTTCGTCTTTCCAATCAATTCCGCTATCGGCAAGAAGCCGGGCAAGGATTAGATCGACATTCGAATCGTTTGAGGAAACGATCTGCATATCGCGCATCACGAGCACCGTTGGGCTCTGATGGAATGCGTTGTTCACGAGCACGTCGGCGATCGTATACGAATAATCATCGGCGGGCTCGGGCGCAAGCGATCGATACCCCAGCGCTACGCCATCACCGTACGGAACAACACTCACGGCAAAGTCGACATCTCGACGCTCAACGACCGTCGAGTAGGACACCTTGGATCCTCGATACATCGATGCGACCGACGAACAGGCCAGCTCCTCTCGCCACAGCATCAGCGGATCGCGACCATCAATATCGTAATGAGCGGCCATATGGCCGCCGGCGTCCATGACCAACATTCCCGAAAGGTGCTCGGTATGGACGTACTCCTCGACGAGGTCATCGTTGACTTCAACGTGATCAAACGGCAAGAACGTCGAAAACGACTCGAGCGCGGCATCCAAATTGTGCGTCGCTTCGGTTTTTCTTCCCTGTTCATATCGGTCATATTTTTCGCAGGCGTTTTTTAAAAACACCATGGTTTCCTGACCAAACCCAAGCGTTTTATCGAGACAGCGATGCGTGCCGACCATATACAGCAGACCCAACAGGACAGCGCTGACCACAACGCAGATAGCCGCGGTGACTAATGCCTTTCGGCGCAAGCGGCGCTCATCATTTGTCATGATTCCGCTCCTTGCCCGTCCGTCGTCGCCCCTGCCTTGTACTTGCCCACAATGCGCTCAATCGTGCCATCTCGATCCATCTCGAACAGCACGGTATTGAGGTTTTTGACGTACTCCCCCTCATAGCCGTCCTTAAACGCGACGCCAAGGTCAACCGTCATAACGTTGTCAGCGAACACGCGATAAACACCGGGATACTGCGCGACGAGCCGGTCGAGCGATTGGACGTCCGCCATCCAACAGTCGACATAACCTTTGACCAGGGCAGCTTTGCAGAGTTCGGCAGAGCCATATGATTTGATGTGCACATCCGGCGAGATCCCTAGGTCCCCGGCAAGCAATCGGCGTTCACTCACCGAACCGGCAATCACCGCAACAGTCTTGCTGCCATCGAGATACGCCAAGGACTTGATACCACTCGTTTTCTTGGTGGCAACCGAAACCGTCAAGGTTAGATACGGCTCAGTCCAGTAATACTCGTCTTCGCGATAACAGGGCGAATAGTCGCACCACAGGCAATCGATCTCGCCGTTTTTGAGCAGGCGGTCACGATCATTCCAAGATATGTCAATGAATTGCGGTTTGATTCCCGCACGCTTGCAAGCCTCGCGGGCGATATCGATATCGATACCGGCATAATCGCCCGCGATATCGGTATACACATAGGGATCGTTATCCGTAACGCCGATTTTGAGCACCGGGAGATCTTTATCGGCTTCACTCGATGAGGTAGAGCTGCTTCGAACGGTATACGTCAGGGCGACCGCACAAACGGCAACAAGGAGTATGAGCACGGACGAGACGATGGCGCCTCGTTTGATACGTCTGGGCACGCGCTCCCTTTCATCGAAACAGCAGTGAAGTTCATTTTATTACCGGGGGCTGATACAGCAGCGAAAAAAGCGCCTCACCCAAGACGGGCAAGGCGCCAATGGTTGAAATGCATCCGCAAACGGTCGAATTAGGTCAACCCTACTCGAAGCTCAGCTGCTCCCGAATGCACCCCCGACCGCTGCCTCGTTCAGGCCGTTGGCGCCGACCGCGTATCTGGCGGTTTCCGACGCGCCGCACTGCACGCGACACACGGGCTGAAGTCTTTAACGTAAAAGCCCCGTTGGTAAAACGAGTTACCAACGGGGCTTGGACTGAAAGGTCGCGCTTAAACGAGAGGGGCGCCCTAACGCTCGAGACGTTTGCGCATAAGCGCGAAGGCAATCAGCGAAGCGCCGGCAACGGCCATAATAAAGGCGACAGCAAGGGCCTGGTCGCCCGTATTGGCGAGCGCGCCCTTAGTAGCCTTAACAGACTTTTTGGTCACCTTAGTCGTCGTCTGCTGACTAGGCTGGGACGGCGTCACGGGCTGCGTAGGCTGAACCGGCTCACCATTGGCCTCCTCGCCCGTCACCACGTACGTCGAGAAGTGGCTCGTGCGGAAGCAAAGGTAGTCGCCCTCGGTCCACGTATCCATAGCCTGAGTGGAACCATCCTCGGCAACGTAGAGCACCTTGAGATTGGTGAGCGTCTTCATGGCTGCGGTCATCTTGACACGAACGATGAAGGACATGCCATCGAAGTCCTCGATAACCTCGCCATTCTTGAGAAGCTTGATATCGAGCTTCTCGGCAACCTTGTTAGCCCCCTGCTCAAGGCCGGAAATCGTAGCATTGGCGGCGTCGGTAAGATTTGTCGGTTCCTCGACCACAAGAGAGATGCTGTTGTTCTGGGCAATGCCGGCAGCGGCATTGTTCTCGGCGCTTACGCTAACGTCCGTTCCGTCGCTACTCGCAACACCTGCAATGGTCCTCGCTGCTACGCTAACGGCGCAGGTCGCGGTTTTGTCGCCACAGGTGGCAGTGATTGTGGCTGTACCGGTCTTAAGCGGCGTCACGACGCCGTCTTTGACCGTGGCGACCGATGAATCGCTGGAGGTCCAGTTCACAGCCGCATCGTCTGCATCGGCAGGATTCACCGTTGCGGAGAGCTTTGCGGAGGCATCGCCCACAGTAAGGGACAGGCTCGTCTTGTTGAGTTCGACCTTCTGGACGGGATTGATAACGGTCACAGAAACGGTCTGGGAGAGCGACTCTGCCGTGATGACAAATGAACCGGAACCTGTCTTGAGAGCGGTAACGGTGTAGGAGCCATCGCCGTTGTCGACAACCTTAAATACTTTCGAAGCGCCCGTGTCATCCAGAGCAAGCTTGGTCTCGTCGACCTCACCCGCAAGGGCTCCGGCAAGAGAAACCTTTACGGTGCCTTCTTCGCCCTTATTGAGGTTGAGGGTGCTCTGGTCGACCGCAAGATTTGTTGCGGGGTTGGAAACAGTCACAGCACAATCCTGAGAATAGTTTCCGTCTTCGGTCGAAGCAGTAATGGTTGCGGTGCCTTTGGAAACAGGCGTCACCTTTCCAGCCTGATCGACCGTAGCGACACTTTCGTTGCTGGACTTCCAGACAACTGTCTGGTTAGCTTCCGTGGGAACGACCGCCGCCTTAAGCTGCTCGGTTGCAGCGCCCACAAGCGTGACCTTCTGCTTATCGAGCGTGATACCTGTAGCAGGTTGAATAACCGTCACCTTGCACGTGGCACTATGGTCGCCGTCCTCAGTGGTGACGGTGATCGTGGTGGCACCGGCCTTGACCGGGGTCACGACGCCGTCTGCAACCGTGGCAACCTCAGGATCGCTCGATGACCAGGACACGTTCTTGTTCGTTGCGTTGTCGGGCTCAACCGCTGCGGTCAACGTCGAGGGCTCACCGCCCACAGCAAGCTTAAGATTCGACGCGCTGAGGCTGACGCCCGAGACCTTTACGACCGGAGTGGTTACCGTAATTGTATCCGTGGTTGCAGAGACCCCATCAACCGTTGCCGTGATCGTGGCATCACCGTCACCGACAGCGGTAACAAGACCGTTAGCGTCGACGGTAAGGACGCTCTCGTTGGAAGAGGACCAAACAACCTGGCTGGCCTTGTCATCAGGGGAGACCTTTGCCTTCAGCTGCTGAGTCGTGCCTTTATCCATGGAGGTTGAGTAGCTGTCCGCAATGGAAACCGCAGTCTTTGCAGGCTCCTCGCCAGGCTTGACAACATGAACGGTCATCGTGTCGCAGAGACGACCACCCAAGTACATTGAAACCGTTGCATCGCCGTAACTATGAGGCACTAAATACCCCAAGTAACTGCCACCACTAAACATCGGTCCTTTTACCTCGAGGACATCGGGATTATCTGAAGTGAAAGAATACTTTGCGCCGGCATAGGAGTCCATCAATTCCTCAGCGCTTTTGCTCAGCACGCCCTTTGGATATTCAAACCCCCTGTCACATTCCAGCCAAAGCCAATCTTTGGATATACTATCTGAACTGACCTCACAGGGAAATGTATAATCGCTCGACACAAACTTAGCCTTCGAAAGGCTCACTTCCGCAGGGTCGACAACCTCTATCTCAAAGGGATGGTCATTGCCAAGGCCATCACGAGCATGAGCCTTAACGGTGCCAGGCTTTATTGCTTTAAACGAGTTTTCACCATCGATAAGCTCAACGACATCGTTGCTTTCCAGAGAATAGGTTACAGCGCCAAAGTCCGCACCCCAATGTGCGCGCTGGCATGCCTTCAGTACTTCATTTGGAGAAACGTTGAGAATGGCAGTCAGATAATAGCTGTCCCCAACCAGCATCTTTTGCTTTTTGTTCCCACGCTCATTGAATCCGGGCTCCTGATTCTCGGTTACGACATCACATAGCTTCTTCGTCTCAACTTCACCGTTGCAATAGTCGACAAGAACCTTGGCCTCTTTAGCATCTTTCGACAACGCCTCGAGTTGCAAAGAAGCGCTTAGCTCGGAAGTTCCATATGATGAATAATTCGAATTCACCCTTGCCTGGACCTTGGAATCCTTTGAGGGGTCTTCCTTAATAACAAAATATGTGGCCGCACGGCTCTCGTCCACGGGACGAACGTCAACTCTCCCCTCTAGTAATGCATAATGCGTCTTCCCGCATTTTTGCGGACAATCATCCGTGTAACCCAGCGTTGCGGTGTTTGTCGTCGCACCAGATTGGTCGTAAGAAACGAAACTGACCTTAATTGGATTGACTTTAGCCACACTTTTAATCTTAAGAGAACCGTTTAAACTCTCGTCGGTCTTGCTCTTCAGGGTTATAGTCGTTGTGCCAACTTTGGTGGGGCTAATTGTCAATACCCAACTATGTGACTCATAACTTACCTTAGCGATATCCTCGTCAGACGATGTGATATCGATATCGCTAGGGTCAATGTGCGCCCATTCGTGATTTTTATTAAAAAAGGAAAGCCTTCCTTTCACCGTCTGTCCAACAGCGACATCAAATTCTGACCACACATCGCCTGTAGACGAATCGTATGGGAGAAACGATGCACCCATGGAACCATCCTGCGACTCCAGCATGACAGCATCCGCATGCGGGGCGGCCACCGTCAGCCCAAACGTTGCCGCCGTTAAAGCAACACAGATGCCTGCGGCCATCCTCCAAAGCCCTTTTCTCATTCCCCTAAGTCCAATCTCTCGTGAAAAAATGCAGCATTCTCCCACACATTAAAATTGGCTTAAGGATACCCCCCCCCCGACTGAGACTGGCAAGCTAGTGTTTGTCGGAAGAGTCAAATTATCGGCAAGCGATGCTCCCGCATCATAAAATCGCCTGTTGAAGTGAAGCTTTCCCGACACTCTCACGCAAAAGCCCCGTTGGCAAAACGGGTTACCAACGGGGCTTGGGCTAGAAAGTCGTACATCAACTGGGACCAAAAGAAAACTAATTGGTTTGATTGCGTCCCAAATCGGTCAATTAGAACTCGAGCTGCTCCAGGCGATCGAAGACTGTGTCGATGCGGGTGAGGAAGTCCCACGGATCGAAGATCTCGTCGAGCTTCTCCTGGCTGACGGTGCAGCGCGGATCGGCCTCGAGACGCTCCTTAAAGGTGGGACCGGAGACGCAATCCTGCACCTCGTGCCAGGTAGCATGGCGTTTTCCTGCACGATAGCATAGGCATCCTCGCGGGTGATGCCCGTATCGACGAGGGCCAGCAGGACCTTGGAGGAGAAGATGAGGCCGCGAGTCTTGTTGAGGTTGGCCATCATGCGAGCCGGATACAGCTGCAGGCCGTCGATAACACGGATGAGGCACTGGAACATATGGTCAAGCGCGATGAAGCTATCTGCCTGGGCGACGCGCTCGGCAGAGGAGTGCGAAATGTCGCGCTCATGCCACAGGGCGACATTGTCGAAGGCAACCTGGGCATTGGACTTCACGATGCGCGACAGGCCACAGACCTTCTCCATGGTGATCGGGTTGCGCTTGTGCGGCATGGCGGAGCTGCCCTTTTGACCCTTGCGGAACGGCTCCTCGGCCTCGAGCGTATCGGTCTTCTGCAGATTGCGGACCTCGGTAGCGATGCGCTCGCAGGTGGCCGCTGTAGTGGCAAGGACGCCGGCGAGGTAGGCATGATGGTCGCGGCTGATGACCTGCGTGGACAGCGGATCGTGGACCAGGCCCAGGTGCTCACAGACATACTCCTCGACGAACGGCTCGATGGAGCTGTAGGTGCCGACAGCACCGGAGATGGCACCGAAGGCAACGTTCTTGCGAGCGTCCTCAAGACGGTCGAGATCGCGCTTGAGCTCCCAGGCCCAAGAGCCAAACTTCATGCCGAAGGTCATCGGCTCGGCGTGGATGCCATGGGTACGGCCGGCGCAGAGCGTGTTGCGCTCCTCGAAGGCGCGACGCTTGCAAATCTCGCCGAGTTTTTTGACGTCCTCGATAATCAGGTCACAGGCCTGGGTGAGCTGGTAGCACAGAGCCGTATCGCCCAGGTCGGAGCTGGTCATGCCATAGTGAACCCAGCGGCTGGGCTTGGGGTCGCCCTCGGGAACATCGGCGTCGATGTACTCCTTCATGTTGGTCAGGAAGGCAATGACGTCGTGGCGCGTGACTTCCTCGATCTCATCGACCTTCGCCTTCTCAAAGTTGGCATGGTCGCGGATCCACTGGGCTTCGTCTTTAGAAATGCCGATCTTGCCGAGCTCCGCCTGGGCCTCGCAGGCCAGAACCTCGATCTCCTGCCAAATGGCGTACTTGTTCTCGAGGAGAAGATGTGTCCCATCTCCGGGCGGGTATAGCGATCGATCATAGCGGCTCCTTTTTGGTTATTGGCACGTTGGTCGTAACCCAACCATTGTACCGTGCGCAGGTGCAAGTATGGACAGTAGGCATGAACCTAACATTTTGTAGCAGGAGCGGGCAACGGGACGTCTGCGTATTTGCTTCGCAAATCCGCACCGGCTGCGGTCGCCTATCGGCGACCTTGCCTGCTCGCTATAAACGCTTCGCGTTTATTTAACGCTCGCACCCTGTCGGGTTCGAGTCCCGGCACTTTATTGAAAAAAGCACGGCACCGTGACGGTGCCGTGCTTGTGCTCTTAACTGGAGCGGCAACGGGACTCGAACCCGCGAGTGTCAGCTTGGGAAGCTGATGCCTTACCACTTGGCGATGCCCGCTTGTGTGTTGGCTAGTATAACGCGGTTGTCTTGTTCGATACAAGGGTGGCGATGCTTGTTTTAGCTGTGGAGATTCGTTTGGAAAACATGTCAATTGTGGAGACGAGGACCTTTGACCTCCTGTTCTCCCTATCTTCTACCTGCACTTTTATCTGATTGTTGTATTTGGGCTCGATTTGTCAGAAATCGGGCAAGCTTTTGGTCAGCTTCTGGTACTTACCCGCATGAACCATGGCGGTAGCCTCATCCCAAGCGCCGCGGCCTCCCCGTGCGGCGCACGAGGGATAAGGAGCAGCCATGTCCAACGCACCCACGCACTCTGTCCACAGCGCAATCGCAACAGGTCCGCTGCTCCTGCTCCTCTTCCTGCTTTTCGGCTGCCTGGCACCGGGAGCCGCATTTGCCGTCGATGGCTACGACCAGCTCGGCTTCCGCACTATTAGCGATGATTGTGGGCCCTTCTTCATCGGCAAGTATGAAGCTCAAGACGCCTCGATTGCCTACTGCATGAACCAGGAGCGCCCCGGCCCCACCAAGCCGGGCGGCCCATGGCTCAACTTTGATCAAGGCTGGGTGTGGCTCGACGACGAGTTCGCGGCAATCGTTTGTCACGGATATCCCACCGCCACGTCGTTTGGCGGTTACCATCTTTCACCCGATCGCGCCCGCGCCGCCACCCAGCTTGCCGTATGGATGCTCAACGGCACTACCCATGTCGACGGCACCTACTCCTACACGACCGCTCAGGGTAAAACCAAGAGCGGACACTTTACCGCCGACAATGAAGTCGTGGCGGCTGCGCGATGGCTCCACGACAGCGCAAAATCAGGAAGCATCAAAGCCGCTCCGCACCGCGCGCGACGCTATCTAGGGGCCGTATCGGGCGGCAGCAAACGTCAAGACATGCTCTATGTACTGCCGGCGGTCTCTGTTTCCTTCCAAAAGCAGTCTGCTAACACCGTTATTACCAGCGGAAATAATACCTATCAGTTTACCGGGGCAACATTCGATATTTTTGAGAGCGCCAACGGCGCGCGTGTCGGCACCATCCAGATGGACAGCAACGGTCAAGCGCAAGCAACACTTCTGCCAAACACGGCATACTACCTAGTTGAAACGAAGGCGCGGCCGGCTATGCCCCCCGCCACGATCGTATTGCCTTTACCACGGGGAATGACGGCGGGCGGGTCGCCATTGATGAACAACCTGGCACCATTACCTTGCGCATCGCAAAGCTCGATGCCGCGACGAATGCAGGCCCCCAAGTTGGAGCTTCGCTCGCAGGAGCAGAATTCGTGTGCGTATCACAATCAACCCCTGGATGGGCGCAAATCCTCACGACCGACGAAAGCGGTCGGGCCACTCTCGCCGATGTCCCCTTAGGAACCTTTACCATCTACGAATCAAAAGCCCCCGAGGGCTACCTGCCATCCAACGACAGCTGGACCTATACCGTTGGAGCCGACCAGCTCGGCGATTCAGGCGTGGTCGAGATCGAATCCCGCGTTTCCGATATCCCCATTGCGTTTGACCTTGAGATTTCCAAATTCAAGGATTACGGCAGTAGCGACCAATCCGGCCTAGAGCAGCCGGCGGGAGGTGTTGTCTTTGAGGTTGTCAGCAACAGCTCTCATCAGGTTGTTGGCACACTGACCACAAACATCTATGGCTTTGCCTCCACCAAAGATCAGCCCGAAGCATGGTTCGGCACAGGCAAGCGACCCGCCGGTGTCCACGGAGCCGTCCCATACGACCGTGCCGGCTACACGATTCGCGAGGTTCCAGAAACCGTCCCCGAGGGTTTTAAACGTGCAGGGGAATGGACCGTCGGGGCCAATCAGATTTCCAACGGCGCCGAGCTTCAATATATCGTGGACAACCACGCTCTGTCGACGCATCTCCAGATTGTAAAACGCGATGCCCAAACAGGCGCTTCTGTTCCACTAGCCGGATTCACCTTCCAACTTCTCGACAGCAATCACGAACCTGTCTCACAAACTTGCTGGTATCCAGCACATAACGTAATGAACACCTTTACGACTGACGCGACCGGGACCGTCACACTGCCCGAATCGCTCGTGCCGGGCACCTATTATGTACGCGAAACCTCGGCCAAAGAGCCCTATCTTGTCGGCGAAGAGATCGAGGTAAACATACCCGCCGACATGAACCTAACGCCCGTTGCAATCGCCTCGTATTATGACCACGCCGCGACCGGAAACATCAGGATCGTTAAAACCGATGCCGTAGACGGCAGCAGCCTCGCGGGCGCCATCTTTGAGATCCGCGCCTCGGGTGATATCGTGCGCCCCGACGGTAGCATTGCCGCGCTCGACGGTGAGACTGTCGCGACCGTCACGACGGATGAAACTGGAGAAGCACGCGCGGATAACCTCCCGCTGGGACCTGGCACCGCACGCTACGAGGTTGTCGAGACTCAAGCGCCGACCGGCTTTTTACTCGACCGGACGCCCCATATCGTAGACCTCGCTTATGCCGACCAGAAAACACCCGTTGTGGAAGCACGGCTTAATGTATCCGACGATTACACCAAGGTTGATATCTCCAAGGTCGATGCAAGCGGTGAGCAGGAAGTGGAAGGCGCACAGCTCACCTTATATGGTCCCGATAAAACCGAAATAGACTCCTGGACCTCATCCGACAAGCCACACCGCGTCGAACATCTTGCACCCGGCACCTACTCGTTGCGCGAAATGATGTCTCCGCGGACCTATGACCTTGCCGAGGAGATAACGTTTGAAATAAAGGATACGGGAGAAGTCCAATCTGTCGCGATGAAGGATGCGCCCATCGAGATCAAGGGACAGGTCGACAAGCGTCAGGAACTTGTCCAACCTATCGAAAAGGGCCTGTTGGCCAACGGCGATGGTAAAAACCGCGCCACGACGCAAACCAATAGTGATGGGCTTTTCTCCTATACCATCGATGCTCGAAACGATTCCGCTACTTGGGTCGATGAGTTTACGATTACCGATGATCTTGAGTGTGCCAAAGACGGCACAGCGAGATTCATCTCAATCGAAACCCCCGTCGCCATCGGCGACCTCAACGGTCTGTGCAACGTATGGTATCGCACGACGCCGTTGGACTCGACAGACGTCGATGAGCCGGCAAACGCGACACTTGACGATGGGCACGAAAATCCTTGGCTTGAGTCCGACGAAGTAAAAGAGAGCCTGGGTGAGGACTGTCGCCTCGTCGATTACGACGGCTGGCACCTCTGGAAGGCGGATGTCTCGACCACGGAATCCACCACACTCGAGGCGAAAGAACTCGACCTTGCGTCCAATACCGTCGTAACGGGCATTCGCATTGAATACGGTGCGGTAGCCGCCGACTTTACGACTCGAAGCGATGCGGATTCTTGGACCCGCGATGATCTCAAAGATGAGCACGACGACCTTGACGATGCCAAAGCAATCCTTGGCACAGACGCTCGGGGCGCAGTCGTACACATGCAGGCAACGTCGGCTTATACGCCCCAAACCGCACTCACCAACAGCGCGCGCGTCGATCTTTGCCGCAACGGTGGCGGCGATAAACTTGAGTCACATGACGAGGACCGTGTCATTCAACGCTGTACCCTACCGCAGGACCTACCGGCAACAGGATCAGCTCCCATCGCCGCTTGCATCACCGCGCTCCTGACCTCGGGTGCCGCAGCCCTATGGTTCGCTCGCCTTAGGTCGACCCCAAAGAAGCGCTAGCGCGATGAAAAAGCGGGCGAGCCAGTCCCCTGGCTCGCCCGCTTTCAATCATGTAAATCGCCGTATCTACTCTGCAGACGAAGATCCACCATCAACGATTGCCTGCTCGGACTCAGGAATCCCATCGGCACCCGTGCTCTGTTCTTGCTCCACCTCTTCGCTGATTGCGGAAGCGGGGGTCGAGCCCTTCGCGCCCACGATGTAGGCAGCCCCAAATCCTAACGCAATGGCGATCAAGGTCAAAATCACGTAGACAGGCCAATGGCGCTTAATATACGAAAACACGTTGACTCCTTAGGGCTCCGTCTACGAACGGCGGATAACCTCGGTCACGACCTCGGATACCGTGGCAATGTTCGTCGGGTTGACATTGTGGGGCAGGTCGTCCTCGGTACGAGCGCAAGCCAGACGCGTGCCGTCCACGCCGGCGATGGTGAGGGCTCGGCGGCTCGCCTCGAGCGCGGCATAGGCATCGGTCTTGGCATAGGGCATCTCGAGCGCGCCACAATCGACATGGAACGACTTGCACACCTTGCTGACCAGGTTCATGATGCGGCGATCGCCCTTGAGCAGCTGCTGTTCGCCCTCAACCGTCACCACCGAAAGCCTACCAGCGCCGACGGATTCAAGATTGATGAAGAATACGCCGCGGAGCTTATCGCGATGCGAAGCCAAGAAGGCCTTCATACCGGCGCCATCACA
This sequence comes from Coriobacteriaceae bacterium AM48-5, assembly GCA_027669525.1. Taxonomy (GTDB): domain Bacteria; phylum Actinomycetota; class Coriobacteriia; order Coriobacteriales; family Coriobacteriaceae; genus Collinsella. The sequence continues at coordinate 21,766 of JAQEDJ010000015.1, forward strand.
ATCCGAGGCGCCCGTTGCCACAAACCAGATATCGTGACCGAGCAGCTCATCATCGCCCATAGAGGCGACAGCCGAGAGCATATCTTCGGAAGAAGCGCCGTCGGAAGACGTAGCGCCACCCTTCCAGCCATCGTTATCGTCCTCGAAATTATCCCACGAACCGATGCCGCGACCGGACTTCTTGGCATCGTAATCGTCTTCGACGCCCAGCCAATCACTCATGCTGTCCTGTTCGTTTTTCTTTTTACGACCGAACAGGCCGCCCAGGCCGCGCTTGCGAGACTTGGGTGCCGCAGGGGCGGGAGCCGAAATGGTCTCGATCGGCTGTGCGCCCGACGCAACGGGCATAGGAGGCGCAACGGGGGCCGATGTGGGTTCGGGACCCTGAGCGGTAGCAAAGGGGTCGTTGACCTGTGCGGAGGGGTCGGGAAGGTCGAACAGCGACGTGCGAGACGCAACGTTTGCCTGCTTCATCGACGGCAGTGACGGATCGGGGACCGAAGCCAGCGGAGACGAGGAAGGTGCAGGCGACGGAACCGACGCCGGATCGGGAACATTCATCTGCGGACGCGGCGATGCCTGGGAGGAAATCTGGGCCATAAGGGAATCGACCGTTTCGTCCTGGGTGGGAGCAACATCGGCAACCGTGGCACCGGAACCACTCGGAGTCGGCATGGTGAAAATCTGCGTGGAGTAAGGCCTCGACTCATCTGTCTCGGGAGCCTCGGAAACCGCAGACACTTCCTCCTGCTCGACCTCGGTCGAATCATCTTGCTCGGCTGCCGCGTACTGCTCTTCGTCAGAGTTGGCCTCGACGGGCTCGTCCTCGGTCGCATCCTGAATTTCGGCAGCATCAATGGGCTCGCCATCATCTGCCGCGTCGTCCTGCTCATCGGAAGCAGGAAGGGGCTCGGCAATCGCGGTGCCTTGCTTTTCAAACGTTATCGTGGAATCGAACTGCGCGGCATCAAACGACATGGTGCTATCGACGTGCTGCTGGGCCTCGAAAGACGTCGTCGCCTCAACAACATCCGCGGACGCCGGTTGCTGGGACTCAAAGGACGTTGTAGCTTCGGCGGCGTCGACGGGCACGGACTGCATAGCCTCGTTCTGCTCGAACTCTTGCGCCGCGAGCTCACGTGCCGCCTCGGCTGCCTGCTGCTGAGCGATAGCCTCCTGCTCGGCAGCCTCGCGTGCGGCAGCGCGCTTCTCCTCGAAATCGTCGACAAATTTCCTGCCCTTTGCAAGCGCGCCCTTAAAGAAGTTGGAAGCGCTGGCGCCAATCGAAGAGAACGCGGATGCAATATCGGCATGGGGCGTTGCCGCGGGAATCTCGGCAGAGAAATCAGTATCGCTCTCGTAAGACACGCGCCTCGGCTGTTCAACGTAATCGTCGTCAGACTCGTCCGCAACGTCTTGCGCCGGCGCGGCGGGAGCCAAAATGTCCAGTCCTGCCGCGGGATCGATCGCAGACACCGCCTCGGGCTCGGCAGCGGTAACCGCGGCAGACTCATCATCCACGGTGGCAACGGGCGCAGGCGCCGTCACGACGGGGGCAGGCTCGGGCTCAAACGTCGGCTCCTCGCCCTCCTCGTAATCGAGCGTGCAGGACTCGGGAAGCATTCCGAGCGCACGGATGGCATCCGAACCAAAGCGGATGTTGCCGGCGGCATTGCGATAGAGCTTGGGCTCGGCCGCAGCAGGCTCCTCCGCCGGCTCGGCAGCGGGAACCTCGTCATTGAGCTCTTCGGCCTGGACAGCCTGATTCTGGTCCTCGGGCACGATGGCGCCAATCAGCGTCTCGTCGGCAGACGCACCCTCAAAGCCCTCGATCTGCTCGTCGAAAGCCTCGCCCTGTTCGGGCTCGGTTTGAGCGTCGGGAGCAATCGGCTGACCGAACTCGTCCTCGGCGTAGGTAGGCTCTTCGTACTCGATGGTGTTGCCGTAGTCGTTTTGCTGCTGGGCCGCGGCATACTCCGCCGCCGCGCGCGCCATTTCCTCGGCACGACGTTTCTGCTCCCCAAAATAGGTATCGAACGGAACATCGTCGGGAAACTCGTTCTCGCCCTGGAAGGGAGCAACGTTGTCCATAACGCCGAGCATAGCGGCGACAGAAGACTTGTTGCACACCGCGCCGGACGTATAGGGAAGAATGTGGCGGTTAGAGATGATGTTTGCCGCGTTGGCAAGTGCAACGAGGGAAGCGAGGATCGCGACAATCCACAGCAGAACCTTGAGCGCGCCGGGGAGCGGCAGGATACGCAGGATGGCAACGGCAGCAGGGGCAACCGTGGCAACGGGCAACAGCTTGGCGATGAGCGCACGATACGAAGCATAGGGCTCGCGGGCGAGCAGCTCAGCACGGGGAGAGTCGTAGTGTGCGACAACGACCACCGGGCGGTTGCGCGGAGACGCGAGCGGGCCCGAGGCCTTGTGGTAGGCGATGACATTTTGGCTCACGCCCGTCTTGCCCAGGCGCGAAACCACGGGGTGGCCCGTGCGCTCGAGCACGTAAAGAACGGCGCCGACAATGGCCAGCAAGGTGCCGACCAAGCCGATACCGCCGCCGATGCCCATCAGCAGGGCGCCGGCAAACGCAAGAATACCGGTAACGGCAAATGCCAATCTACTGGGCGCCGGGGCATTGAACTCCTGAACCTCGGGATCAAAGCCGTGGTTGCGGAAGATTTGAGCGATATCCTCGGCAGCCAAGCGCTCTTCTTCGCTGCATGCCGGCGTAATGCCGGTGTTCTGCAGCAGGTGGTTAACATAGTTCTGGGTGTTCGCCATGTGCGCTCCACATCCATAATCCGACAAATAGGCCCAATGCATGCACATTAGAACCGTATATAGTCGAAAGTATACCCCGAGCGAGCGCAAACGACCGAATTCGGGCTATCTTAACGCCCCGAGCGGACAAGGATATAGCCTAATCTCCATATCGGACTAAAATCATGGCAGCAAACCACCTTCTCATGCGAGGACTCTATGACGGTAAGCGACACGACCGCGACAATTAAAAAGGGGAATTCGGAGCCCAGTTTCGATAAAACGGCTCAGCGCATCCTCAATCTTTTCTTTGTGCTCAATAGCTCCCCCGAACCGCTGACGACCGAGCAGATCGTCTTGGATTCTGACCTGGGATATGGCTCGGGCAATATCGACTCGGATAAGCGCAAGTTTCGGCGCGATCGTGACAAACTGCTCGAGCGTGGCATCTTAATCAAGGAGGTTCGCCCCGCCGGCGCGCAGGAGACCGAGGAAAGCTCGTGGACAATCGACCGCGAGCACACGTTTGCTGCAGGCGGCCTCATCACCGCAGACGACGCCGATATCCTGCTCAACGCCATCGACCAGACGCTAGCGGCCGGCTCATCCACCTTTGCCGCGCCGCTTGCCGATATTCGCTCCAAGATTGCCTACCTCACCGGCATGTCGGCGGTGGACGAAGCGCCGATCCGCCGCTCTCCCACCGTCGATGCGGTATGGAGCGCCTTTGCCGAGCGATGCGCGCTGCGATTTTTATATCAGAACGGACGCGGCGAGCAGAAGGAACGTACCGTCTGCGTCTACGGCATGTTCGAGCGCGAGGGCGTGGCGTACTTCTGCGGCCTCGACAATGTCACCGACGACATCAGGACATTCCGCTGCGACCGCATCGTTCGCGCTTGGCGTCCTTCGAAGGCCTACGCCATCCCTGCGGACTTCAATCTCAACGACTATCTGTTCTTTGAATTCGATTTTGCCGACCGACCGCCCGTTGCAGCCACGTTCTCGTTCGCCCCTCAGACGCAGATCGATATGATCAACGGTCTCACGCGCGGGCGAGGTGAGCTCGCACACACCGATGCGGGATGGACTTGGACCGTTGACGTGCGCAATCTTGAAGCCGCCGCCTCATTTTGCATGGCCCACGCCATGGACGGCATGAGACCCGTGGCCCCCAAATCGCTCAAACAGGCGTGGAACCACCTCATCGAAAGGACGGTGCACGAGCATGCCCGTGCGTAAACTCACCAGCGAGCAGAGGCTCTCTCGCGCCATCGACATCATGGAGGCCCTCTACGCCGCCGGCGAGAGCGGCATGACACGAACCGAGATTTGCGGCCGCTTTGACATCACGGGAGTATCGCTCGACGAGATTCTCGAGATCGTCTCGACGCTCGCGGACCGAGAATCGGGTGCGCGCATCATCTGCGAATGCCACGGCGAGCGTGTGGTCCTCGCCGGTGACGCCGGACGTGTGCTACCGCTGCGCCTGAGTGCCGCCGAAGGCGCTGTGCTCAACCATGAACTTGAATCGTTGGGGATCGAGCCGCAGACGGCAGCTCGGATTCGACATGCCCTTCTACCCGAAGAGCTCGGCTATAACCAGCGCGTCTTTGACACCGTCAACCACGGGTCGCACTGGCAGCAGCTGAGCTGCGCCATTCAGGACGGTGTTCGTTGCCGCATCTCGTATCGCTCGATGGACGATGCGCGGCCACGCGAGCGTCTGGTCGACCCCTTGCGCATTACGGTAAACGGCGACCAAACATACCTGATTGCCTGGGACATCGCGGTCGATGAGCAGCGCACCTATCGCATGGATAAAATCGAGGGACTCACCTTGACGGAAGACTCCGTCGTGCCTCACACACCGGGCGTCGCATCCCTCCACGATTCCCTTGCCCGGACGCAGCGTAGCGCAAAGCTCTTGATGCCATTCGATATGGCGGAGCATCTGGACTGGGCCGGCATCACCCTAATCGAGCGCAGCGGGGCAGACATGGCAACGGTGACCGTGCATTACGGCTCCGAGCGTTGGCTACTGAGCCAGATAATCGCAGCGGGCGGAGCCATCCGCATCTTGGATGACCCCGCCCTGTCAAAGCGTCTGTGCGATATGGCAAAAACCCTCGTCTGTCCGCTTTAGCGCCGCCGCTCGTGGTGTGCGCGCCACAGTTGCAGATAGTGACCGATCTGCGCCGATTCGATGCGCTGGTAGGAGCTCGTGGGCAGCGACGTTAAGAACTTCTTCCCGTAGCCCTTCGTCACCAGGCGCGGGTCGGCCAGAATCAGCACGCCGCAATCGGTCGACGAGCGGATAAGGCGGCCGGCCGCCTGCTTAACCTCGAGCACCGCCTCGGGCAGCGAATAGCGCGCCCAAGCGCGGTCTTCGCGCAGGTTGCGCTCGCACGAGAGCGGGTCCGTGGGGCTCGAGAACGGCAGCTTGGGAATGATGACGCAGCGCAGCGTCTCGCCGCTGGCGTCAAACCCCTCCCAGAAGGCCTTAAGCGCAAAAAGCGACGAGGTCGGCTCGTTGATAAACCGGTCGCGCAGGCGACGAGGAGATGAGTTGCGCTGCTGGCAGTTGAGCTCCAGACCCGCACGGGCCATCTTGGGCTCAACGCGGGCGTACAGGTCTTCCATGTCGCGCCGATTGGTGAACAACGTGAGCACCGATCCGCCCATGGCAAGATGGGCGTCGACCAGCACGCGCTCGAGCGCCGTAAGATAGCTCTCACGATCGCGCGGATCGGGGATATCGCCCGCAACGACTACAGCCATGTTCGAATCGAAGTCGTAGCTCGAGTCCAAGTGCAGCGATGAGGATGTTGAAGCACCGATGCGATCGAGGCCGACCGCATGGTTAAAGTGTTCAAAGCTTTTGGACACCGTCATAGTCGCCGAGGCAAAGATAGCCGTGTGAACCTCGGGCAGCCACTCGGTTGCCAAGGCCTCGCCAATATCGATGCGCTCTGCGGTCATCGACTCTCCGCCGGCACGCAACCTGCGATTGACCTGCAGCGAATACACGTAGTGTTCATCGGTGCCATCAATGATGAGTTTGAGGTTCTCGGCCAGCTCGTGCAGGCGGCGTGAGATATCGCCCAGGTCGACAACAACCTCGGGCTTGTCGGCGGCGACGGCTTGCACCAGCGCGTCGACGCTCTTGTCAGCCTGTTCCAATGCGTCGATGGCAGTGTAGGCCGACTGTAAGAAATCATGCCAGTCGTCAGATTCGCGCAACTCGGGGCCAATCCATAGATTGGCATTGTCATAACCCCCACGGGCACGGCGGCCGAGCTCGCGAACGCCGTCGAACACGTCGGCGATTGCCATGCTCGCGCGCGCAACCGTCGACGTCGCTTGGCAGTAAGGCCTAGGTAGAGCGTAGAGCCCTCGGAGGTTGCCAAATCACGGGAAACCTGGCTTAGCGCGCCGGTGCTCGAGCCACCCAGGCGCTCAAACAGAACGCGTGATTCGTCCGCCGACACCACGCGCGCCCACTGGCGGCGCGCCTCGCGCTCGATGGAATGGGCCTCGTCGATTACCCAATGACGAATCGGAGGTAAAATCCTGCCCTCGGCCGCGACGTTGCGGAACAGCAGGGAATGGTTGGTGACCACCACATCGGCATGCGCCGCACGACGGCGAGCGCCGTGGACCAAACATTTATCAGGGAAAAACGGGCAGAGGCGACGAGCACACTCGCGCGAGGCCGTCGTAAAGTCGGGGCGGTTGACGCTGCGCCACCGAATGCCGAGCGAGTCGAGGTCGCCATCGGCTGATTGGCAGACGTACGCCATAATGACCGCGACCGCCGTGAGCGTGTCCGCCGGATCGCGCTTGGTGGTAATCTCGACCTGGCTGCGGCTCATGCGCTCAAGCTTGCGCAGGCACGGATAGTGGTCATAGCCCTTGAGAGCGCAAAATGACAGACCACCGTCCAGTTGCTCGGCAAGTTTTGGCAGCTCATGGTACATGAGCTGGTCGGCAAGATTGTTCGATTTGGTCGCAATACCAACCGTGATGTTGTTACGGCGCGCTGCCTCGGCAAAAGGCACCAGATAGGCCATCGACTTGCCGACGCCCGTGCCCGCCTCAATTACACGATGAGTGCCCGTGACCAGCGCATCGCGGACCTCGAGCGCCATCGCGATCTGCTCATCACGCGGCTCATAGGTGGGATACATGCGATTGACCAGGCCACCTGGCGCATAGTCTGCCTCAATCTCCTCACGACTCGGCATCTTGAGGACCGGCAGTTCGTCGGCGTCCACCCGATCGTCGGCGCGATCGGCCTTGAGGACGTCAGCACGAGCGGCGCTGAGAGAGAAGATAGAACCAGGGTTCTGCCCTGCCAAGAATGAGAAGATAGGACGATAGGACCAAGGCACGTCCGGATGCATGTCGGCTAGGCGCGCCATAAGGCCCCGAGGCAAGTCGGTGAGCGCCACGAGCAACACGCGCCATACGCCACACAGGGCGTCGACGTCGGCATTGGCACGGTGTGATACCGAGTCACAGCCAAACAGATCGGCCATAAAAGACAGCTTGTGCGAGGCCAGGCGCGGTAGCGCGATGCGCGACAGCGCCAGCGAATCGATCCAGATATCGCTCACGTTGACGCCGCCTTTGACCGACTCGATAAACGAGCGGTCGAACGTGGCGTTATGTGCGATCACCGGGCAACCACCGACAAAATCGGCGAGAGCGGCGACGGCCTCAACAGCCGACGGGGCATCTGCCACATCGGCATTTGTAATGCTCGTGAGCTCGGTAATCTCGGCGGGAATCAGCTGTTTGGGATGCACGAAGGTATCGAAGCGGTCGATGATCTCGCGGCCCGAAAGACGGGCCGCCGAGATCTCGATCAGCTCATTGTCCTGCACCGAAAGACCCGTGGTCTCGGTATCGAGGACAATCACATCTTCCTCGATAAGGCCGAAGGACTGCGTTTTGGCGCGGTCGGCGAGCGTGGCATAGGAGTCGATGACAAACTGCGGCGTTCCTGACGAAACCGCGTCCTCGATTAGCATGCAATGCCCGCTCGACGAAGACCCATACGGATCAGGCCGTCACAGACCTGCGGGAACGTCATGTCGTCGGTGTGGCGGATCTCATCCGGATACAGCGATGTATCGGTCATGCCGGGAATGGTATTGGTCTCGAGGATAACGGGGCCGTCCTCGCTCACGATAAAATCGCTGCGCGAGATGCCCAGGCAACCGAGGGCCTTGTGAGCGGCACAGGCAAGCTCCTGGGCACGAGCGTAGTTCTCGGGTGAAATCTGCGCCGGAATGCGATGGATGTCCGTAGGGTCGACATATTTCACGTCCAGATCGTAGAACTCACAGTCCTCGGGCTTGCGAATCTCGACAATCGGCAGGGCGCGCACGTCGTCCTCGCCGTACACGCCGACGGTGATCTCGGTACCCTCGATGCACTTCTCGACCAGCACTTTGTCGCCGTACTCAAACGCTTGGCAATTGCCGCGGGCAGCTCGGAGGGCTCATGGACCAGAGAAATGCCATAGCTGGAACCGTTGACGGCCGGCTTCACAAAGCAGCGCTCGCCACAAATCTCGACGATATGGTCGATATCGACTTCATCACCCACCTCGAGCGCGAGGCCGGGGGCAATGGGAATGCCCGCCTTGGCGTACAGGAGCTTAGAGACCTCCTTGTCGGCACCGCAGGCGCTGGCAAGCACGCCCGAGGCCGTGTAGGGGATACCCAGGGTCTCCATGGCGCCCTGCATGGCGCCATCCTCACCGCCGGCACCGTGCATGGCGATAAACGCCACGTCAAAGCCGCCGGTCGCCATGGTTACCATAAAGTCATCGACGGCCGTGTCGAGCAGCTCCACCGAGGTGTAGCCGGCTTCCTTCAGTGCCACCACGACGTTCTTTCCTGAATTGAGCGAAATCTCGCGCTCAGCGGAATGACCGCCCGCCAAGACCGCTACGTGCATGTTCTCTAGGCTTTTACCCGGCATGGGCAGACTCCTCCTCTATAATTTCTGCAGCTGATACCATATTGTAGCGATACCCTCTACGTTTCCCCAAAATCGAAAGGCTTCCATGAATCCCAGGACTAAATCTCAGGACATTCGCGACTTGAGCCAAAACGATATTCGCGAGCTCGTGGCCGAACTTGGCCAGCCCGCCTTCCGCGCAAAGCAGCTCATCGAATGGGTCTTTGAGAAGAACGTTTGTTCGTTTGACGACATGACCAACCTTCCCAAGGCTTTCCGCGAGCAGCTTAAAGAGGCTTTTGCCTTTGACACGCCGACTGAACTCACCAAGCAGGTTTCCAAAGATGGCTCTCGCAAGTACCTGCTCGAGTACCACGACGGCATTTCCGTCGAGACCGTCGGTATGCCCCGTCGCAACAAGCTTTCCGTCTGCGTTTCCACCCAGGCAGGCTGTGGCATGGGCTGCGCCTTTTGCGCTACCGGTCTCAACGGCCTCAAGCGTTCTCTGACCGCTCAAGAGATCGTCGACCAGGTACTTCATGTATCCAACGACTTTGGCGAGCGCGCCACGAGCGTTGTCTTCATGGGCCAGGGCGAGCCGTTTGCCAACTACGACGAGGTTCTCAAGGCGCTGCGAATCCTCAACGACCCCGACGGCATCGGTATCGGCGCTCGTCACCTCACCGTCTCTACCAGCGGCGTTATTCCCGGTATTCGCAAATTTGCCGACATCCCCGAGCAATTCACGCTTGCCGTTTCCCTGCATTCCGCCATCCAGTCGACGCGCAATAAGCTCATGCCCGGTGTTAAGAAGTACACGCTGCTTCGCCTTCACGAAGCGCTTCAGCTCTACACCGAGAAGACTGGCCGCCGCCCGACCTATGAGTATGCCATGATCGAAGGCGTCAACGATACGAATCCCGAGATGCAGGCGCTCTGCGACTTCTGCGAGGGAACGCTGTGCCACGTTAACCTCATTCAGCTTAACGACATCGAGGGCAGCCCGCTCAAGCCGTCGCCGATTCATAAGGTTGAGGATCTTCAGCGTCGTCTTGAGTCCCGTGGCATCGAGACCACGATTCGTAACTCCCGTGGTAACGATATTGACGCCGCTTGCGGACAGCTGAAGCAGCGCTTCAAAGTTCAGAAGAACGCATAGGGGAGTCGCACCCCAAAACGTTTCATGTGAAACATCGAACGACCCCGGTTGCAGAATATGCAACCGGGGTCGTTTCGTTTATTGACCTTAATTTTGAATCAGCTGCTACCTGTCCCATTTTTTACGGCCAAAATAAGGGGTCCTTGTCTTGTGAATCAGACAAGGACCCTTCAAAAAATGCTGGGTAATTGTTAGGTACCTAATAGCCTACATTTTCCCATTGGTTGCTAACCCAACCTTGATTAATCTTGGGATTCTTCGTTACCTGAGCTGTACGCATGGCAACTTCTTCTGTCATAACATCCATTTTCTTCTTGGAAGTATCAACGATATCTTGCGCGCCACGAAGCAAACGACCTCGAAGTTCATCGTCTGTCGCGATCTTATATCCAGCAAAGGCACCAGCCGCGACAGTCGTCACCAATGCAATCGCAGTTAAAATTTTATTCCTCATCTTGGCCTCCTTGATCAAACTGAATCATTTCGCCAAGAATACGAGAGAGCTCTTCCTCGTCTTTAAACTCAATCTCGATCTTATTCTTTCCACGCGAGCTCTTCACACGCACGTTGGTATTAAAAACCTGACGAAGCACGCGGGCAGCCTTTTTAAAAGACTGAGGCGTCGCAGGCCTCGGTGTCTTAGGTGTCTCTCCGGCAGAAAACAACGGAGCAAGATTTTCTGTCGCTCTTACGGAAAGGCCCTCTGCAACAACCTTCTCTGCAAGTCGAATTCGAGCGTCCTCATAGGGAACTGCAAGAATCGCACGCGCATGACCAGCAGTAAGTTTGCCATCAAAAATCATCTGCTGAACAACTTCAGGGAGATCGAGAAGACGCAGCGAGTTTGTAATTGCAGAGCGTGACTTGCTTACTGCCTTCGACAATGCCTCTTGGGTCATACCGCTGGCGTCGATGAGCTGTCGGTAGCCCTTAGCCTCTTCGACGGGATTCAGATCAGAACGCTGAAGGTTTTCGATAAGAGCAAGAGCCAACATCTCTTCATCATTAACCTCTTTAATGATGACAGGCAGCTCCTCAAGACCAGCAAGCTTTGACGCCTGGTAACGACGCTCACCAGCGATGATCTCATAGCCGTTTCCATGCTTACGAACCAAAAGCGGCTGCAAAACGCCATGTTCTTGGATTGACTCGCTCAACTCGCGAAGTTCAGTTTCGTTAAAGTGAATTCGCGGCTGATTAGGGTTGGGTACGATATCTTCAATAGGTAGTTTTGTTTCAGATGCGGCATTTGAAGCAGATGCAGCCGAACCACCGGTCTCATACTCGGCCTCTGAGACCAAAGCATTGAGTCCACGTCCCAAACCTCCACGTTTCTTTACACTAGGCACGCTTGATCACCTCTTTTGCAAGGTTCATATACGCTTTTGCACCCTTATTTTGAGGTGCATAGGTAATTACAGGCTCTCCAAAAGACGGAGCTTCGGAGATTTTAACCGTACGGGGGATCAGCGTCTTAAACGCCTTATCACCAAAGTACGATTGAACCTCCTCAACAACCTGATTCGATAGAGAAGTACGCGAGTCATACATGGTCATAAGCACACCATAGGTGTCTAAGCCCTTGTTCAGACGTGATTTGACCATCTTCATTGACTCAAGCAGCTTCGTAACGCCCTCGAGTGCATAATACTCGCACTGGATCGGAATCAAAACGCTGTCTGCCGCGGTCAAGGCGTTGATAGTAAGCAGGCCGAGCGAAGGGGGACAGTCAATGAAAATAAAATCGAACTCGTCCTGAATCGGCTCAAGCAAATCTTTGAGGCGGGTTTCACGAGCGATTGCGCTTACGAGCTCAATTTCCGCGCCTGCAAGCTGAATTGTAGCCGGAATTACGAATACCTTTTTGCAATTTGTATCAAGAACAAGCGATTCTGCCGGCACATCATTCAACAATGCATCATAGATGCAGTGATCAAGGTCTTCTTTTTCAATTCCGAATCCACTGGTGCTGTTTCCCTGCGGATCAAAATCGACAATCAGTGTCTTACGACCCTGCTCACCCAGTGCTGCTGCAAGGTTTACAGCCGTCGTCGACTTACCGACACCGCCTTTTTGATTGATGATTGCAATGATACGCGTGTCTTTTGCGCTCTTAGAACGCTTAACGTCGCGAAATCCCACGGTCCCTCCTGGTGTGTATTAAAGCTGTCAAACGGAGGATGTTTCACGTGAACATTCCGATTCGATATCAACCGCCATGTTTCACGTGAAACACTGCAAGTTGTTAGTATCCATTATGTTTCACGTGAACATCTAGGCAAGCGGATTCTTCTTTGCCATGCCATTTGAACGAGGCAATGAGACAGATGCTGGATGGCTCTTCTTAAGAACAATGAACTCCCTGTGGCCCAAGCCTCAGGCAAATCGATTGCGTCATTCAGAAGCAAAGTGAAGCCGCAAATCTTAGCTGCTGACATGCCGGAAGCAAGCTCCTCATCCGAAGGATTGCCCTTAGTGATAACAAATAGCCCTCCATCCTTGAGGAACGGAGCCGCATACTCAACAAGAATCGGTAGAGGGGCCAGTGCGCGGGCGGTTACGACAGAGAACTGCTTCTTATGGCTTCGAGCATATTCTTCAAGACGATCATGAACCGCATGAGCATGTTTCAATCCAAGAGCATGGACAAAGGAATTGACAGCATCAACCTTCTTGCCAACAGAATCAATATAAGTAGCTTTACGATGCGTGGCTATGGTTAACGGAATACCAGGGAAGCCCGCACCTGTACCCATATCGAGCAAAGCTCCCTCAGGAGCCTTATTGACATAGGGGAGTAAAACAAGTGAGTCGAGGATATGAAGTACTGCAGCATTTTCTACGTTGAGAATACGGGTGAGATTGGTTGTCTTATTTGTTTCTAGAACCAAATCCAAATGCTGAATACATTTCCTCAGCTCAGCATCAGTTACGCTCAAGGAATACTCTTTGCAATAGAAAGCTAGACGACTCAACATCTCGTCAGCCTGCTGATCAGTAAGTACTAACAACGAAAGCTCCTTTCTGACAAAAATCAGTGTATCGAGAACTTTTGACAAAAAAAAGGGGACGTGGAAACCACGTCCCCTTAGCATAAGCTCGAGTAGATTATCGAGCAACAATCACCACATGGCGATCAGGGTCAGAACCCTCAGAATGAGTATCGACGGCATCATTGCTACGAAGTGCAATGTGAACCAGTCGACGCTCGTAGGCATTCATGGGCGGAAGCGAAACACTCTTATGAGTGCGAATGGCACGCTCGGCAGCAGACTGAGCCATGGAGGCAACCTTGTCCTGACGGCGGCTCTTGTATCCCTCGACGTCCACTACAACCGGATACCTAAAGCCAAGTTTGCGGCTCACCAGCAAAGAGAACATAACCTGAAGGGCATCAAGGGTGCGACCATGACGGCCAATGAGAACAGCAAGGTCGGGAGCCGTTACATCCAAAATCAGCTCACCCTCGTCGCCCTCATACTCATCGATAGGAGAGTTGGCGGCATCGAAGTGCGAAAGGATGGAACGCAGGATGGAAATCGCAACATCGGCAATGGTGTCGAGCTCCTCATCGGTCAGCTCTTCACCAGCCTTGTAGCGCTGTGCAATCTCGGGATAATCGCCCGCGACCTGCGGGGCAACCTCCTCAAGCATATCCTCGATGATCTCTTCAGACATAACGTACTCCAAAAGTTAGGTACCTAAATAAGATTGATATCCCACTACTTCTTCTTGTGCGGGCGCGGCTTCTTCTCGCGACGGGTAACCTCGACCTGCAGCGGAGCGTTCTTGAGACGCTCCTCCTCATCGGCCTTCGCCTTGTCGATGACCTTCTGCGTCACAAAAATCTGCTGGATAACCTGCCAAGCAAACGAAACGTCGTAGTACAGCAGAACGCCGACGGGCAGGCTCCAACCCATCCAAAGCATCATGACGGTCATGACGACGGCCATCATGCGCATGCTTTGGGCCTGCTGGCCAGTTTGATTGCGCGACATATAAAGCTGCGGAATCAAGGTGAGAACGGCAAACAGAATCAGGCAAACCAGCGCAGGCAGCGCAACCATAAAGCCATCGGCAAAGGAAGCGCTCGGCGTGGTGGTAAGGTCAGGCAGGATGTTGAAGAACGAGAACGTGCCGTCGTTAAAGTACTGCGGCAGGTTACGCAGCAGCGTAAACAGGGCGAACAGGATAGGCATCTGAATCAGAAGCGGCAGACAGCCGGCCAGCGGATTGAACTTGTTCTCGCTGTAGAACTTCTGCATCTCCTCGGCCTGACGCTGGGGATCGTCGGCGTAGCGCTCCTGGATTTCGAGCATCTTGGGCTGCAGCACCTGCATGCGAGCCGTCGACTTTGTCGACTTGAGCATGAGCGGCGTCAGCAGCAGACGGATGATGACCACCAGGATGATGATGGACAGGCCCCAGTCGACCGCAAAGGTCTGGATGAGCTTGAGCAGCTCGAAAAGGATGTTAACGATCCAATCCCACATGTAAGTTTTCCTCCGATAGCGAGTGCCCGCTAGGGCACAGGGTCATAACCGCCGACGTGCAGGGGATTACAGCGAGCAATGCGCCTCACGGCAAGCCAGCAGCCTCTCAAAACACCGTACCGCTCAATCGCCTGAATGGCGTATTGCGAGCACGTTGGGTAATAAATGCAAGCGTCAGGTAATAAGGGCGAAATAACCTGTTGATATATGCGAATAGGAGCGATGGCAACACGTCGCAAAACGTGATTGCTCATCGCTCCTCCCCGGCAACGCCGGCGCGTTTCATAAGCGAACGCAACGCCTTGTCCATCTCCTGCGGCGAGGAAACCCTCGTCTTGGGAGTCGCGAACAAGATGATGTCATAACCCGCAACGGGAAATCCGCAGCTGCGGGCGGCCTCGCGCATCACACGCTTAGAACGGTTACGCACGACCGCGCAACCGAGCCGTTTAGCACCAACGAAGGCGACCCTTCCGGAGTCGCCTTCGCAAACCGATTCACATATGGTCATTCGAATCAGAGGGTGATTGAAACGACGCCCCTGACTGAACACATGCTCGAAATCTTGCCGAGACTTAATAGTCTTCATGCGAGATGTGTGTATCGCTGCTAGACAGTGAGACGCTTGCGGCCCTTGGCGCGGCGACGGGCGAGCACGGCACGACCACCCTTGGTGGCCATACGGGCACGGAAGCCATGGGTCTTGGCACGCTTACGCTTATTAGGCTGATACGTACGCTTCATCTTAAGTTCCTCCTGCTGCATTTCGAGTGTCCGCGGGAGCGCGGACGCAGATATAGACACGTGAGCTTGAAGATTGTAGGGAAATCAATGTTCAAATGTCAAGAAATCAAAGGTAAAAGGTTGCGTAGTTCACACGGTTCCCCCATAAGCTCAACCGAATTTTGCGGTGCATAACAACTTTTCACGATATTTCATCGAGTTTTCAACAGGTCATGTTGGCAATGTTGAGAACTTTTCGCCCGTTTTCCAAAGTTTTCAACAGGTTTTGAAAAGTTGTCGAAAGATGAGAAACATTGCACGGTGAGCTACTATTTGTTCGAAACCTTTTGAAAGATTGCGAGCGGCATGTCTGACGACTTTTACACCATGGTCGATTCCGGAGACCCGGCACCCGACAACGAGCACATCACCGGCGTGCGCGAAGAGCGTGACGAGGAAGAACAGGCCGCCGCTAAGGCGCCGAGTGCGATGTACGCCGCACGCATAGCGGTCTATGACGACATGCTGTCGACGCCGCGCGTCATCGTCATCGAGCCGCAGGACGTGCGCACCTATCTGGAAGAGACGACCAACACCGTCTACCAGTGCATGAAAGAACAAGGCGGCCATATCTCGCTCATGGTCATCCGCGAGATTGTCGAAAACTTTATCCACGCCCACTTTGCCGAGCCCATCATCTCGATTCTGGACGGCGGCGACACTATCCGCTTTGCTGATCAAGGACCCGGTATCGACGACAAGGAACGCGCTTTCGACTTTGGCGTTACCAGCGCAAACAGCAAGATGAAGCGCTATATCCGTGGAACCGGAGCAGGGTTTCCCATGGTGCAGGAGTATTTGGAAAACGCCGGCGGCGCCGTGTCCATCGAGGACAACATGGGCAGCGGCACCGTGGTTACGGTAAGTCTGGACCCCAAGCGCGTGCAGGAAATCGAGCGTGCCGGCGGACGCGGTGCTGCCGTGCGGCCCGAGACGGAGCAGCCCACATATTCCCTGCCGGGAGCTTTTGCGCAGCAGCCCATGGCAACGCAGCAGATGCAGCCCCCCGTGGGGCAGATGCAGCAGCCCGGAATGCTTCCTGCACAAGAGCCCCAGGCGGCATCGATGTCGATGCCGCCAAACATGCCGGAGGCCATGCCGCTGGCGGATCAGGATGCAGCAGCAATGCAGCAAGCGACGGGGCACCGGGTGGCCAGCAAATGGGCTATCAGCCGTACCAACAGGGATATCCATATCAACAGATGCCGCCACTGGGGTATGGCCAGCAGTTCCCGCAGCAGTACCAGCAGGGATATCAGCAGCCGTACCAGCAGATGCCGCAGCAGCAGTACAACCCTTGGGCCCAGCAGATGCCTCCGCAGCCTTACCAACAGTGGCCTCAAAGTTTTCAACAGCAAATGCCGCCGATGCAGAGTTCTCAACAATCAGCAGCTCAAATGATGTATCCTAATGCAGCAAATCAGTATGCGCAGCCACAACCGGACGTGTTCGTAAGCGATCGCGGCAACGCCGCGCTAGGCTATCTGGCGCAAAATCAAGCGTGCGGTGCAACCGATCTGGCGAGGGCGTTTGGAAACTCGGCCCCCACTTGGTCACGCACGCTCAATGACTTGGCGCAGGCCGGCTTGGTCATCAAGCATGGCCAGAAATACCATCTGACCGAACTCGGCGCCGCTCGCGTGCGAGCTCAGAGCTAAAGAACGGGAGAGACAGTGGACGAGGAAGCAAGCATCATCCTGGGGGATGCCATCGCCTTTTGCCAGCGCGACGGCCAAGATGCACGCCTCATCAACATGCTGGGGCAATCGCGCGCCATAAGCCTGACCGAAGACACGCTCACGATCGAGGCGCCCTCGCGCTTTGCCATCGCGCAGCTCAAAAAGCATCAGCCGACTATTGAGGCCTATCTGGAAGAAATCGCCTTTGCACCGATTGCGCTCGACATCGTGGCACCACAAGGCGCCGCGACGGAATCCGCTGCCGCGACGGCGCCCGCCACGCTCCCGCTGCTTCCCCGGCGGCGCCGGCCTCCGCAGGCGACGCGCCGACAATCGAGCACCAGCACGGCGATGTTTCCCGTGAAACCATGGCACCGTTACCGACCGCTGCGGCGACGTCAACGAACGCACCCGTCACGCACATGCCCATCGCTCACGACGCAGCGGCGGGCGCGGATTCGGGCATTGCAATCAAGAACACACTCTCGGCCGATGATTTTCGTCGCATGATGAACCAGATGAAGGGCGGAGCGCCGGCTAAATCCACGCAAGCTGCGGCCCCCGCTTCACCCGTGCCAGCACCGACCGTGCCGGCAGAGCAGAATACGGATGGAGCCCCGCTCGCCGCGAACTCAAAATTTACCTTTGAGAACTTTGTCTACGGCCCCGAGAACAGCCATGCCTATCGCTCGGCACTCAAGTTTGCCGCCCTCGCGGACGAGCGCGGCACGTGCACATCGCTGTTCATCTACGGCAAATCGGGCCTGGGCAAGACGCACCTGCTGCTTGCCATCAAAAACGAGCTCGCCGAGAAGTCGCCCGAGATCAAGGTCAAGTATGCCAACTCCCAGGCATATCTGGACGACCTGATGACCGAGTTCGACCGCCAAAAGAAGAGCAACGCCCCCATCATGCAGGCGTACCACGGCGTGGACGTACTCATCATCGATGACATCCAAAACATCATCGGCAAGCGCGCGAGCGTGGACTACTTTTTCCAGCTCATGGACGAGTTCATCCGCAACAACAAGAAGGTCGTCATCGCGGCAGACCGCGCCCCCAAGGACCTGAGCATGGACGAGCGTCTGACCAGCCGCTTCAACGCCGGCATGCTCTGCCTGGTCGCAGAGCCCAGCTACGAGATGAAATACAAGATCTTGCAGCGCTATTACGAGAACACCATCGTCGCCGCTCCCGAGGCAGGCGACGACTCGCTGCTGGCGGCCTATGGGGGCGACGGCGGGCACCTGACCGACGAGCACTTTAAACACATGGCCGAGGTCTCGGGCACCAACATCCGCGAACTCGAAAGCTTTTGCGAGCGCTGCGCCGGCGAGGCGGGCGACCGCGAGCGCGAGGGCGGGGAGCTCACCTTTGACGATATCGACGCCATCGCCAGCCAGTACTTCGACACATCGGCCAAAAAGATCAACGTCCAGACGGTTCAGTCCGTCATCGAAGAGCAGTACGGCGTGACGCACGAGGAGCTCATCGGCCCGCGTCGCAACGCCAACATCGCCAAAGCACGCCACATTGCCATCTATCTGGCAATCGAGATGTGCGAGATGACGACCACGGCGGTGGGCGCCGAATTTGGCAACCGCAACCACTCGACCGTCAGCACGAGCTACAAAAAGGTCCAGAAGATGATCCAGGAAGACCGCACCGTCACCGAAGACCTCAAGTCGCTGCGCGATAAAATTACACTGCGCTCGTAGGGAAATAGAGACACCTGTTGAAAACTTGTCGAAACCACGGGCATAAGGTGTCTAAAACCCAACCCGCGGTGATGAAAAGTTTTGCGCAGGTTTTGAACGTGGAAAACCGCCCCTGTTGCACACAGGTTGCTGTCGATTCTCTTTCCGGGTCTGACCTGCGTCTTTGGGAGTAATCAACAGTTTCGTCAGTGCTATTACTATTATTAAGATATTTATATCTATAGAAAGGTATTAAAAGATGAAGTTCACCGTCAGCCAGAGTTCGCTTACACAAGCCATCGGCGTCGTTATGAAGGGTGTCGCTTCGGCATCCACCCTTCCCATCCTGTCGGGCGTGCTCGTTAAGGCCCAAGACGGCATCTTGGAATTCCAAACCTCTAACTACACCATCTCGATCCGTCATCGCATCGCGGCGCATGTCGAAGAAGAGGGCGAGATGGTTATCCCCTGTAAGATGCTCTCCAATATCACCAAGACCCTCCCCGATGCCCCGGTCACCTTTGAGCTGTCCGAGCGCCAGGTGCTGATTGGTTGCGAGAAGAGCTCTTTCCGCCTGAATACGCTCGATGCCAATGACTTCCCCGAGTTTCCGGCCTATGCCATCGAGAGTGCCGTGGAGCTGCCGACCGATATCTTGTCCGAAATGGTCGGCCGCGTGTGGCGCGTCACCTCGACCGACAAGGCCCGCCCCATCCTGGGTGGTGTGCACATGAAGGTCGAGAACAACACCGTGCGCCTGGTGGCGACCGATTCTTTCCGCTTGGCCGTGTGCGATACGCAGGTCGAGACCTCGACCCTCGAGGGCTCCTTTGAGCTCAACGTTCCGGCTGACGCCTTTAACGACGCACTGAACATCATGGCCAGCCAGGCGACCATCATGATCGGAGCTACCGACACCCAGGTCGTCTTTGAGGCCGGCAACACCACCTACGTGTCGCGCCGCATCGAGGGCGTGTACCCCAACTACAAGCAGCTCATCCCCGATTCGTGCGTGACGAGCGTCAAGATTGACGTCGCCGCCTTTAACGCCGCCCTCAAGCGCGTGGCCGTTATCGCGAGCGCCAATCCCGCCGTCAAGTTCGAGATCGATGTCGAGAACGGGCAGATGGGCCTGTCCTCCATTTCCAATGACCAGGACCTTGCACAGGAGACGATCGATGTCGAGGCCGAGGGCGAGTCGGGTACCATCGCCTTCAACTACCACTACATCTTCGGCTGCCTCAATGCCCTGTCCAAGGAGAAGGAGATCACACTGGAGCTCAAGAGCTACTCGCAGGCGGGCATCTTTAAGTCCTACGACAAGATCAACTACCTGTACCTGGTCATGCCGGTCCGCATCTAGCGCTGCGCCATGACCATGTTCGCCCGCGATCTTTCCGTTGCGCACTACCGCAGCTTCGATAGCTATCGCCTTGCCCTGGACGAGGGCGTGACGATACTTGCGGGACCCAACGCGGCGGGAAAGACCAATCTCATAGAGGCGCTGCAACTGCTGACGAGCGGCGCCTCGTTTAGGCATCCGACCGCAGCCGAGCTCGTCCATGACGGCGTGGGCTCGTGCAAGGTCGAGCTGAGACTCGAGGGCGACGGCCGCGTGCTTGATATGGGACTGAGCGCGGAGGACGGTAAGCGCTCGTTTAGCCGCAACGGCAAGAGATGCTCTGCCGCCGGTGTGCGCGGGGTTCTGCCGAGCGTGCTGTTTTGCCCCGACCATCTGGACATGGTTAAGCGGGGCGCCAGTGTGCGCCGCGCCGCCCTCGATGACTTTGGCATGCAACTGAGCGCACGCTATGCCGATCTTGCGAACACCTATGGGCGCTGCGTGACCCAGCGTAACGCCCTGCTCAAGGAGACCTGGTGCTGCCGCGAGATGCTCGGCGCGTGGAACGAATCGATTGCCCGCGCGGCTCGGCCCTGCTCGTGCACCGGTTGGCCCTGCTCGACCGGCTGGCGGGCCATGTGCGCGCTGCCTACGGGCAAGTAGCGTCCGGTGAAGCCGCCAACGTGTCCTATGCGTCCACGCTGGGGGATTTGCCCCAGGTCGAGAATCGCGAAGAGCTGAAGGGCTGGGCGTACGAGCGCATGCTGGCCGCCCTTGATGAGCACGCCGACGAGGAAATTCGCCGCGGCGTGACGTTGGTGGGACCGCATCGCGACGAGATTGAATTTACCGTGGCGGGTCGCTCCGCCCGTTCATTTGCCAGCCAAGGACAGCAGCGAACGTTGGTGCTGTCCTGGAAGGTGGCCGAGGTGGCCGTGGCTCGCGATGTCCTTGGCACCGCCCCACTGCTGCTTTTGGACGACGTGATGAGCGAGCTCGACGGCGAGCGTCGCGGCGCTTTCCTGCGGCTGATCGGCGATGATATCCAGACGGTCATAACCACGACCAACCTGGGGTATTTTACCGATGACCTGCTTGATCGAGCCAAGGTGGTGAGCATGGGTGAGACGTGCTAATTACGAGCGCGAGAGCGAGACGGTCGCCTTCAGTGGGTTTTTGAACGCAGAGCGCCAGCGCATCCTGGCGTCGGCGACCCCCGAGCGCCGTGCGCAGATGGAGGCCGCCGAGGAGTCGCGTGCGGTCTATCGCGCGTGGAACGCGGTGTGCTCGGGCACGCGCGAGGGGCGGCATGTGACGGGTCTGCGCTACCTGCCCGAGTCCAATGAGCTGCTGGTGTATCTCGACTCGCCCTCGTGGACGCAGGAAATGACGTTGTTGCGCGAGATCATCCGCGCGCGCATGGAGCGCGCCGGTGCTCATGTGGACGGCCTGGTGTTCAAAACCACCGCGCCCGGTCACGCGTCGCCCGCCGCCAAGGAGCGCCTGCGCCCAGCGACGATCGAGCGCCCGCCGGCCCCACACGCCGACCTAAGTGAGGCCGAGCGCACCGAGATTGAGCGCCAAGTGGCGCCCATCGAAGACCAAAAACTGCGCGAGGCCCTCGAGAACGCCATGAGAGCCAGTGCCGAGTGGGCCAAGGGCGTGCAAAGCAAAAAAAGAGCCTTAAATCGCATCTGGTGGCCTTGTAGAGCCAAATACCTCGTTCCCGAGGGTATTTTTTTACGTATAAACTAGTAAGGCTGTACACATTTTCTTGACTGAAGGAGGACGTGTGGCAAACGAAAACGATTACGATGG
>JAQEDJ010000016.1 GCA_027669525.1 Coriobacteriaceae bacterium AM48-5
CGGGGAGGCCGGATCGCTTCCCTCCCCGCTCACGGCTCCGCAGGGTCGCGTTGAGGGAAGGCGATCCGGCCTCCCGCCCTGCGCTCCGGCTTCGGGTCGTCGCGTGCTCGTTACTGAAAAGCTGATTAGAAGTTTGTGTGCCGCCCCTTTTGGGGCGGCACGTTTTTGTGTGGGGTCCCTGTCCCCACAATTTTCGTCAAGCTTTTGGTTAGATTTTGGTCAGTTGGCGTAAGGGTGGAAGGCCAAAAGATTGTTGGCGAAAAAAGCTCAGAGAAAGTGCTGGTAGGGGAGTTGTTGAGGTTTTCGACAGCTTTTGTCAACAAGAAACTTTGCGGCTATTGCTACGGATTGCGTTGCCGTGGCATTGACGGTGCGGGATGCTGGGCGCAAGCGTCGAATGCTCAGATTTTGGAGGCCAGCATGGATCTGTTTCTTGAGACCCCGCAGCAACAAGCCGAGCGCATGTTGCGCCAGCAGCAACGGCTTATGGAGATGCAAATGCAAGGGGCGGCCATCCAACCTCCTGCACAAAACGTTGCGCCCGCGATTTCGCCTGCGGGTGAGGCGACCCCAGAGACCTATTCCGTACAGCAAGATTCATATGCCCAGGAGCTCGCGTTCGATAAACGCCGTGCGCGCCGCCGCCGTTTGGGCCAGCGCCTGCGCACATTGGCGATGATCGTGCTCATCCCGCTGGGGCTTGCGGCCATCTTTTTGGTGTCGTATGCCCTCACGTGCATTCTCAACGGCGCATCGCCCAACGAGGTGCTCCAGCATCTAGCGGCCCTGGGTCAGCGCCTAGGTGACGTCATAACAACCATCCGCGCCGGCTGGGAGAGCTAGCGTTTGTCGCATTAGGACTTCTAGGGTGTAGGGATTATCGCCACGAGTGGAATCCTTGCATCCTGTGGGTCCTGTCGTGCGACTGAATAGTATTATTGAAGATGAATAATATTAGGATTTGCTATGTATAAGCAGGATTTAGAGCAGACTCTTTTGGATATTGACGAAGAGGCGGAGCTGGAAATAGGTCCAAGAGACGATAGGCCGAGCGTTGTATTGGTGGGAGGAAGCGCCTTCATGCTAAACGACGTGACGAATCGGGCAGTTACACATGACATTGATGTGTTTGAGGCAGACAGGTGCCTCCGCGAGATCATAGCTCGATACCCCGAGGTGAATGGTATGGCAGTGGCATATTGCAACCAGATGCCATTCAATTACGAAGATCGCCTGATCCCATTGGAGATTGGGGCGCATTTTATCAGGTACTTTACGCCATCTTTGGAGGATCTGGCGGTGATGAAGCTCTATGCCTATCGTCCGAACGACATCATCGACCTCCATAGTCGAACATTTATCGACCGACTTGATTGGGATCTGCTCGAGCGGCTTATATTCGACGATGGAGAGGCGCTGGCGTCGTCGCCTTCGGAGCGGAGTTATCAAGAGATGGTCTGCGCATACAGGCAATACAAAAAGGAGGTGCTCGGTTGAATCTGACTTTTGAGGGATTTTTGAAAGGCTATTGCCGAGAGCTGTCCGGACAGCAGTCGCTGAGTTTTAGGAAGCTTGTAAAGCAGGCAACAACGGTTGAGCCGCGTGTGGCGGAGCCTCTGTTTTTGCTCGCTTTGGCGCAGGGTAAGGCCGAATACGTTCTGGGTTTATCCGAGGGCTCGTGGATGGAAGAGGGCTATCGAGGTGTTTTGTCTCTGTATGGCCAAGCGAGTAGCCTGGCATCTCTATGCTCCGAGGATATGCTCCCCAATCGTTACGCCAACGTTTGGCGTGCGTATAGAGGGGTGAAAGAAAAGCCAGCGGCCGACAGAAGGGTGAACGCCTGATGAGAAAGAGAACACTTAAAGCATTGGAGGAATCGGGTGTAACGCGCTACGGTCTCTGCCGCGATTTGAATCTGAATAAGGGAAACGTGTACGCATACTTAGCCGGTGATGACTCGAAGGTGAGCAGGAAGACAGCGCGTCGCATTATGGAATATGCGGAGGAGAGAAGCACCCAAGAAGGGGCCGGGCGCCGGTGCGTGTGGCGGGGTAAGATTGGTCTCGGTTTTGATTGATATCGATTGGGTTTGTTGGGCGGAAGTCTATGTCTGCTATTGATATTGCGCTTGTTGTGATTGCCTTGGTGGCGGTGGGAGTTGCTGTGGTTTGCGCCCTGCAGCTTAAAGGCCTTCGTGCCGAGCTGCGGGAGCGTGGCGGCAACGACGCGGAGACGCTCGCGGCGCTCGAGCAGGCCAACAGCACGCTCGATGCCCTCAACGTCGCGCTGGCCGAAACCCGCCGTACGGCAAACGCCATTGCGCAGCAGCAGATGACCGATGCCGCTGTAGAGCAGCAGCGTTACCTGACCATCGCGCGCGAGTTCTCGCAGGCTGGCGACCGCATGGACGACTTGCGCCGCGAGACGGTCCAGCAGCTCGGTGTCAACCGCGAAGGCATCGAGCACCGCTTGGACAAGGTGCGCGAGACGGTCGATGCCCAACTGGGCGCCATCCGCAAGGACAACAGCGTGCAGCTCGATCAGATGCGCGCAACGGTGGACGAGAAGCTCTCCCGCACGCTCAACGACCGCCTGTCTGCATCGTTTAAGCAGGTAAGCGACCAGCTCGAGGCCGTGTACAAGGGCCTGGGCGACATGCAATCTATCGCCACTGGCGTGGGCGACCTTAAGCGCGTGCTGGGTAACGTCAAGGCGCGCGGCATTTTGGGCGAGGTGCAGCTGGGCGCGATCCTGGCGGACATCCTTACGCCCGACCAGTATCTGGAAAACGTCGCCACCAAGCCCGGCGCCTCGGAGCGCGTTGAGTTTGCCGTCAAGCTGCCGGTAGACGAGGGAGACCCCGTGCTGCTGCCAATCGACTCCAAATTCCCGGGCGATGCGTATGAGCATCTGCTCGACGCCCAGGAGTCGGGCGACGCGGAGGCCGTCGCCGCCGCGCGCAAGACGCTCGACACCATGGTGAAGCGCGAGGCAAAGGACATCTGCGAAAAGTACCTGAGCGTGCCCGCGACCACCCACTTTGGCATCCTGTTCGTTCCGTTTGAGGGCCTGTACGCCGAGGTCGTCACGCGCCCTGGGCTTATCGAGACCCTGGGCCGCGACTATCACGTCAACGTTGCCGGCCCCAGCACCATGGCGGCCATCCTCAACAGCCTGCAGATGAGCTACCAGACGTTTAAGCTGCAAAAGCGCACCGACGACGTGCTACGCGTGCTTTCCGCCGTCAAGGCCGAGCTACCGCGCTATCAGGCGGCGCTGCGTCGCGCCCAGCAGCAGATCGAGACCGCGGGAAAGACGGTCGAGGGCATCATCACCACGCGTACCAACGTCATGGAGCGCAAGCTCAAGGATATCGACGCGCTGGAAGACGCGCGGGAGGCCGACGAGATTTTGGGCTTGGAGTCCGCAGGGTTACTTGCGGGCCAGGAAGACGAGGACTAGCCGCAACGGACGGCGGCGCGCCGGCGTAAACGCGGGGCGCGGGCGCTTTTCGCATTGCACTTGCCTAAAGCGCACTTTAATGTGCAACAATGGCCTTTCGCCTATCAGACGCGAAAGGAAGCCCATGTCTCAGAGAAGCACCAGTCCGCTCAAGCGTTCCACCGTGCGCCGCACGCTGCAGCGTTTTTGGGACGTCACGCGCACGCAGCCGTTGATCGTCTTTCTCTCGGTGTTCTCGTCGGCGGGCTACATCTTTTTGCTCACGTTTGCCAACACCTACGTGATGGCCCTCATCGTCGACCGCGTCCAGGCCGGCCCCGTGGCGGGCGACCAGGTGTTTGAGGTCTTTGGCCCTTACATTTTGGCGCTCGTGCTTGTTAACCTGGTGGGCCAGATTCTCTCCAAGCTGCAGGACTACACCGTCTACAAGCTCGAGATCGCGGGCAACTATCACCTGGCGCGCCTGTGCTTTGATACGCTCTCCAACCAATCTATGACATTTCACACCAGTCGCTTTGGCGGATCGCTCGTCAGCCAGACGAGCCGTTTTATGAGCGGCTATACGGGGCTGGTGGACGTGACGGCGTACTCGCTCATTCCCACCATCACCTCGGTCATCTGCACGGTGGCGGCGCTCGCCCCGGTGGTGCCCGCGTTTACCGTGATCCTGGTGGGCATCATGGTCGTCTACATCGCGTTTGTCTGGCTTATGTACAAGCGCATCATGCCGCTTTCGGCTGCGACGTCCGCCGCTCAGAACAAGCTCTCGGGCGTGCTGTCCGACGCGGTCACGAACATCCTGGCCGTCAAGACCTGCGGGCGCGAGGACTTTGAGCGCGACCTGTTCGACACCGCCGACCGCGCCGCATGCGATGCCGAGACGGTCTCGATGCACGCCATGATGCAGCGCAACTTTACGACTTCGGGCCTCATCGTCATCACCATGGCGGTGGTGAGCGTGTTTGTGGCGGGCGGTAACGCGTGGTTTGGCATCTCGGCCGGCGCGCTCGTCATGATCTTTACCTATACGTACAACCTCACTATGCGTCTGAACTACGTGAGCTCCATGATGCAGCGCATCAACCGCGCGCTCGGTGATGCGGCCGAGATGACGCGTGTGCTGGACGAGCCGCGTCTGGTGGCAGACGACGAGAACGCCCCCGAGCTCAAGGTGGGCGAGGGCGCGATTGATTTTGAGCACCTGAGCTTTGCATACCGTGACGCCGCGGCGGGCGAGAGCGTGTTCGACGACCTGACGCTCCATGTGGCGGCGGGCCAGCGCGTGGGCCTGGTGGGCAAATCGGGCTCGGGCAAGACGACGCTCACCAAGCTGTTGCTGCGCCTGGACGACGTGCAGGGCGGCCGCGTGCTCGTGGACGGTCAGGACGTTTCGCGCTGCACGCAGCAGAGCCTGCGCCGCCAGGTTGCCTACGTGCCGCAGGAGGCGCTGCTGTTCCACCGCTCCATTCGCGAGAATATCGCCTACGGCCGCGCGGGCGCCACTGACGAGCAGATCCGCGAGGCCGCACGCCTGGCCAATGCCTGGAGTTCATCGACCGCCTGCCCCGTGGCTTCGACACCATGGTGGGCGAGCGCGGCGTCAAGCTTTCGGGCGGCCAGCGCCAGCGTGTGG
This sequence comes from Coriobacteriaceae bacterium AM48-5, assembly GCA_027669525.1. GTDB lineage: Bacteria > Actinomycetota > Coriobacteriia > Coriobacteriales > Coriobacteriaceae > Collinsella. The sequence continues at coordinate 5,096 of JAQEDJ010000016.1, forward strand.
CCATCGCCCGTGCCATCCTCACCGACGCACCGATTCTGGTGCTCGACGAGGCGACGTCTGCCCTCGATAGCGAGTCCGAGGCGCTGGTGCAGGAGGCGCTCGAGAACCTGATGCACGGCCGCACCTCCATTGTGGTGGCGCATCGCCTGTCCACCGTGGCCTCGCTCGACCGCATCGTGGTGCTGGCGGATGGCGAGATCGTCGAGGATGGTACGCATGCGCGGCTCGTCGAGGCGGGCGGCGAATACGCAAGCCTGTGGAGCCGTCAGACCGGCGCATTTTTGGAGGCGTAACGACTCCATACGTGGGACAATCGTGCCCGTAGTTTTGTTGTGCCGCTGAGCCGAGGAGTCGTTATGCCACGCGAGACCAATGCCGCCAAACGCGAACGCGCCGTTGAGGTGTGCGAGCGCCTCAACCGCCGCTATGGACCGGTCGAGTGTTTCTTGGACCACGAGAATCCCTTTAGGCTGCTCATCGCGGTACTGCTCTCGGCTCAGACGACCGACGCGCAGGTCAACAAGGTGACGCCCCAGCTGTTTGCCCAGTGGCCCACGCCCGAGGCCATGGCGGGGGCAAGTGTGACCGACGTGGCGGACACCATTAAGTCACTCGGCTTTTATAAGAGTAAGGCCAAGCATGCTGTGGAGGCCGCGCAGATGATTGTTGCCGACTACGGCGGCGAGGTGCCGGCCGACATGAAGGAGCTTGTAAAGCTGCCGGGCGTGGGGCGCAAGACGGCGAACATCGTACTCAACGTTGGGTTTGGCATCGTGGAAGGCATCGCGGTGGATACGCACGTCAACCGCATCGCGCACCGCCTGATGCTGAGCCCCAAGACGCATGCCAAGGAGCCGCTCAAGACCGAGCAAGATCTGCTCAAGATTTTGCCGCACGAGTATTGGGAGTCGGTCAATCACCAGTGGATCACCTTCGGTCGCGAGATTTGCGATGCCCGTAAGCCCAAGTGCGACGAGTGTCCGCTGGCGGATTTGTGTCCCAGCGTACGGGTGGGCTAGGTTACAAGGGTGGGGCGTCACCACTTTTGCGTATCTCCGGGCGGCACAAATCGAGGCGCGGCCGGTGCCCGCGGCGCTCGCTACGACTCCCGAAGCAAGAACTCTTCTGCCGGCACAACCGATGCGCCCTCGGTATCGTAGCGCTCGGAGCCGTGATATACGACGGCTCGGTCCTTTGCGGGAATGCCAAGTTCGGAACCAACAGAGCGTAGGTATCGAGCAAATGTGTCGCGATAGGTAGCGCCCGATTTGATTTCGAATGCCTGTGGGCGAGCCGGCTCTGTTAGATCGATAAGGTCGATCTCTCGTTTGCTGTCGTCGCGATAAAAGACAAGCGTGGGCTCGATGCCTCTGTTGAGATATGCCTTCTGGCGTTCTGAGACAACGAGGTTTTCGAATATTTCCCCGCTTAGGGGGTGGTTCATGAGGCTGCGCTCGTCGTGAATTCCAAGCAGATGGCAAAGTAGCCCCGTGTCGTAGAAGTACAGTTTTGGCGCTTTGGTAAGCCGCTTGCGCATGTTTCCAGCATATGGCTGAAGTAGGAACACCAAATAGCTTGACTGCAGGATCGAAAGCCACGAGCCGATCGTCGCCGTGGCGACTCCCACATCAGCGGCGAGTCTTGATAGGTTGAGCAGTCCTCCCACGCAAGCCGCGCACAGCCCGATCATTTTTCTAAAGGAGCTCAGGTTGCGCACGTCGAGAAGGCCGCCCGCGTCGCGTTCCACATAGGTCATAAGGTAATTTTGGTAGAACATGTCGATGGGGATGCCCGCATCATATATGCGCGGGTATCCCCCGCGAATCAGGTAGGTGTCAAGCGAGATTTGCGTATCGCTGAGCTCCTGGTAGGAGAGAGGTAAGAGCTTGAGCATGCCGACGCGCCCGGCAAGCGATTGCTGGATGTTGTGCATGAGCAAAAAGTTTTGCGAGCCGGACAATACATACTGGCCGGTCTTTCCGCGTTCGTCGGAGGCGACCTGAATCATGCTGAACAGCTCCGGTGCATATTGGGCCTCGTCGATGATCAGATGATCGGGGCGCCTGCTGATAAAGCCGACGGGGTCATCGAGTGCGGCGCGACGGACTTCCGGGTTCTCGAGGTTGAGATATTCATATTCAGGAAAAACGGCCTTGATGAGAGTTGACTTGCCGCTTTGGCGTGGCCCCGTAAGCGAGACGACGGGAAACCATTCTGACATGTCGCGTAGCTTCTGGGCCATGGTTCGCTCAATCATTTTTAACGCCCTTCGTGTCTAGCATCGCATGCTCGTAGGCATGCTTTTGGTTCGAAAGTCTCGTACCGAGTTTGTCGGTATCTGCCGGGTTGCGTGGCGGGTCTTTGGGATTTGCCACATCGGCAAGGCAAAAAAACCATAATTACTAACTAGAAGTTACCACAACTGTAAAGTAGGAATTGCCATAATTGCAAAGTAATACAGGTAGAAGCTGGTAATTGGTGCTGTCCGATCAGGCTGTTTTGTGCCGAGGGCGTTCAGGCATGCGCGTTTTGGGGTAGCTGTTTGGCGTGCGCTGGCGTGTCCATCTCATGCGCTACCATGACAGGCAATGAAATCCGCCGCATACCCGCCGAGCTTGCCCCGGCGGGCTTTTAGCGTTGCAATGCCGGAGGAACAGCATGCTCATTCACCGTATAGCCGCGCAGCTCTACACTGCCGAGGCGCTGCAGACCGTCGAGGCCGGACTCGATGCCGGCGAGGACGTGACGCTGGCCGTGTCGCAGTCGGGCCGCACGCTCATGGCGGCAGCCCAATTTGCGCTGGCCGTGTCGCAGTCGGGCCGCACGCTCATGGCGGCAGCCCAATTTGCGCGCCGCCCGCGCCCCACGGTCTACATCGTGAGCGGCGAGGATGCGGCCGAGGCGGCGAGGATGCGGCCGATCGCGCCGCGCGCAGCCTGGCTGCCTATGTGGGTCTGGCGCATGTGTGCCGCTTTCCCGAGCGCAAGGACTACCCTTGGCGCGAGCAGGCGCCCGACGATGCCGTGGTGGCCCAGCGCTGCGAGGCGCTCGGGCGCATCGTGCGCGGGGACAACTGCATCATGGTCGCCTCGGCCCGCGCGCTGCTGCGCTGTGTGCCGCCGGTCGAGAGCTGTTACTGGGAGTCGACGACCTTTGCGGTGGGTGAGGAGATTCCTTTTGACGAGGTACCGCAGCGCCTGGTGGGCATGGGCTACACCAATGCCGGCGCCGCCGACGCGCCCGGCCTGTTCCGCGTGCATGGCGACACCGTCGAGGTGTTTCCCGCGCAGGAAAAGCGCCCGTGCGCATTGAATTTTTCGGCGACGAGATCGACCGCATCCGCCGCATGGTGAGCTCCACGGGCCAAACTATCGGCAACGAGGACAGTATCGAGATCTTCCCGTGCCGCGAGTTGGCGCTCACCGACGAGGCCGTCCATAACATGCATGTTGCGCTCTATCGCGCCAGCCAGAGCGATAGCAAGCTGGCGGCGCTGCTCGAGATGGTGGACGCGCGCATCGTCACGCCCGAGCTCGACCGCTTTTTGCCGGTGATGTACGGCCAGACCGTGAGCCCGTTGGCGCATGTGAGCGGCAAAGCGCTTGTGGTCCTGTCCGAGCCGCGCTCGCTGTTCGATGACTGCCTGCGCGCCTACGAGGATATCGAGGCCCGTGCCGGCGAGGCGGGGATTGACCGTCTGGACGGTCTGTACGTGCGCGCCCAACAGCTCGACTTTGGCTCCCAGCAACGCCTGAACTATGTGAGCCTCATCCGTGCCGGCGGTGCGGTGACGGCTGAGCTCAAGATTGAGCAGCCTGCCATCGCAGGCTCGGACAACCGTTTTATGACGCGCATCCAGGAGGTCGTGGGCAAGCGCTATGCCTGCGTGTTTGCCATCCCCGACCGCGGTGCGCGCGAGTCGATGGAGCTTACCTTTGGCGACGAGGGTATTACCTTTGAGGAGTCGTTGACGGCCGCCCCCGAAAACGCCGGCGTTATCGGCGACCGCGTGCGCGTGGCGGCGGCGGATTCTGCCGACCGCGCCGCCCGTCAGGAGGCCCATGCCTCGATTCGTGAGCGCCATGCCGACGCGCTCAACGCCCGCTCGCTCGAGGCAGGTGCCGCCCAGGCTGCCGCCGGTGCCGCCGTGCCCACCATCTCGCGCGGACGCGTGACCTTTGTCGATGCCGCCTTGCCGCAGGGCGTGGTGGTGCCCGATGCCAACCTGGCCGTGTTCTCGATTGCCGACCTCAACGCCCGCATGGACGCCAACCGCGCGCGCAGCCGCCGCAAGGTTGACATTACGCAGATCACCTTCCCGTTTAAGCCGGGCGACTACGTGGTGCACGCCACTCACGGCATCGCGCTCTTTAGCGAGATCGCGCGCCAGGAAGTGGGCGGCAAGGAGCGCGACTACTTTTTGCTGGAATATGCCGACGGCGACAAGCTCTACGTGCCGCTGGAGCAGGTTGACCGCATTACGCGCTACGTTGGTCCCGACGGCGACAAGCCGCGCCTGACCAGGCTCAACACCGCCGACTGGACGCGTGCCACCAACAAGGCGCGCAAGAACGCCAAAAAGCTGGCGTTTGACCTGGTCGATCTGTATACGCGCCGCTCTTCGATTACCGGTATCGCTTGCCCGCCCGACACGCCCGAGCAGATCGAGATGGAGCAGAGCTTCCCCTACGACGAGACGCGCGATCAGCTGGAGGCCATCGCCGATATTAAGGCCGATATGGAGGCGCCCAAGCCCATGGACCGCCTGCTGTGCGGAGACGTGGGCTTTGGCAAGACCGAGGTCGCCCTGCGCGCGGCGTTTAAGTGCGTGGACTCCGGTCGCCAGGTCATGGTGCTCTGCCCCACGACCATTCTAGCCCAGCAGCACTACGAGACGTTCTTTGAACGCTTTGCCCCGTTTGGCCTTGAGGTCGAGGTGCTCAGCCGCTTTCGCACCCCGGCGCAGCAAAAGCGCGCACTCAAGGCGTTTGCCGAGGGCACGATCGATGTGCTCATCGGCACGCACCGCCTGCTTTCGGCCGATGTGAACCCCAAGAACCTGGGCCTGGTGATCATCGACGAGGAGCAGCGCTTTGGCGTGCAGCACAAGGAGCAGCTCAAGAACCTGCGCGAGCAGATTGACGTGCTCACGCTTTCGGCCACGCCCATTCCGCGAACCATGCAGATGGCTACGAGCGGCGTGCGCGACATGAGCCTGATCACCACACCGCCGACCGGGCGTCGTCCCGTGATCGTGCACGTGGGGGAGTACGACCCCGACGTGGTGAGTGCGGCGATTCGCTTGGAGGTGGGCCGCGGCGGTCAGGTGTATTACGTGTCCAACCGCGTCAAGACCATCGATGACGCCGTGGCGCGCGTGCACGAGGCCGCGCCCGAGGCGCGCGTGGGCGTGGCGCACGGCAAGATGAGCCCGCGCGAGGTCGAGGACGTGATGATCGAGTTCGCGACCAAAAAGATCGATGTGCTCATCGCCACGACCATCGTGGAGAGTGGCATCGACAACGCGACCGCCAACACGCTCATCATCGAGGACTCGCAGCGCCTGGGTCTGGCACAGCTTTACCAGCTCAAGGGCCGTGTGGGCCGTTCTGTCACGCAGGCCTACGCGTACTTTATGTTCCCGGGCGAGCTGCCGCTCACCGAGGAGGCCACGGCGCGCCTGACTGCACTTTCCGAGTTCCAGGACCTGGGCAGCGGCATGCGTATCGCCATGCGCGACCTGGAGATTCGCGGCGCCGGTTCGCTGATGGGCGCTGAGCAGCACGGCAACCTGTCGAGCGTGGGCTTTGACCTGTTTACGCAGATGTTGGGCCAGGCCGTGGCCGAGGCGCGCGGCGATGACGATGCCGGCGTGGAGGCGGCGAGCGTGGGCATTAATCTGCCTGCCGATTACTTCTTGTCCGAGGAGTACCTGCCGGCGGTGGACCAGCGCGTGCTCGTGTACCGCAAGCTCGCGGCGGCCGAGGACCTGGAGAGCATCGACGAGGTGCAGGAAGAGACCGAGGCCGCGCACGGTGAGCTGCCGTTGGCGGGGCTCAACCTGTTCAACCGCGCGCGCATCCGTATCCGCGGCGAGCGCCTGGGGCTCGAGAGCGTCACGCTCAGCGGTGGGCGCATTACCTTCCTGGGGGTTGACGTTCCCAAGAAGGTAGCCTTTGAGTTTAAGAATCGGTACGGCGCGGTGAACTTCCCCAAGAGCCGCAAGCTGTCGGTGCCCTACAAGGCGGGCGCCGGTGCGGGCAGCGGCCTGGGTCGCGGTCTCGATGCCAACGACGGCACCGGCCCCGTGGCAGCCGCCCTCATGCTGCTGCAGCAGCTGGGTGCAAGCGACGACGACTAATTGGGTCGGCGCTGCAAACGCCCCATTTGGGCAATCTGACCCTCACTCGTCGGTCGCGTACGCAAGTACGCTTCCCTCCTCCTTCGGGCCACCTTGCCACAAATGGAACGTTTTCGCTTACTTATGCTCAACCTGTAAGGGTATTTACGGGACAAAGCCATCTTCGTCTCACCCACATTGCAGGTTGACCGCCCTTCACCCGACCGAAAGGAAAGCATGTTCGGATACATCTATAAAAAAGATGTCGCCATGATCGCGGTCGTCCTGTGCCTTTGTCTGGGCGTGGGCAGCTTCTTCGATTACCAGATCTCGAGCGCGCTGTTCAACATCGGCAGCATGTACGGTCGCTTTATCGAGGCCGCCGGCGAGCTGCCGTTCGAGCTGACGGCGAGCGTCGCGGGCGTTATGCTCGTGCGCGCGGCGCGCCCCGACTCCAAGGGAAGCAAATGGCTCGCCGTACTCGGCATCCTCGTCAACGTCGGCCTGGCCGGCTACGAGGTTATTTCGTCCCTGCGCGTCGGCGGCAAACTTGTTGCGGCTCAGCTCGTGCTGACGTTTGTGCTGGTCATCGCTGCCAACTTCATCGTCTATCGCCTTACGCGCGATACCGATTCCAAAGAGCTCACGCGTTGGGCGCTGATGGTGCTTGCCGTGTGGGTCGCTCAGGCCATCATCCTCAACGTGGTTGTCAAGCCGCTGTGGTCGCGCCCGCGCATGCGCGTGATCGAGGTCACGCCGGGGCTCACTTTTCAGCCGTGGTGGGTGATTGGCAACACCGACAAGTGGAGCTATATTGCGGCCGGCGTGATCAAGGACGGCTTTAAGTCGTTTGCGAGCGGACACACGGCGCACGCGGCGATCGGTATTATGCTTGCCGGGCTTCCTGCGGCGTCCTTTAAGGAAAAGCCGTCGCGCCGTCGCGTGGTCTTTTGGACGGCGGCTGCGGTTGCGGCGCTCGTCGCCTTTGGCCGCATTGTGATCGGTGCGCACTTTTTGACTGACGTGAGCTGCGGCTTTGCCTGGTGCTGGCACTTGAGTGCCTTGCCGCGCGCATTGCCTATCCGGGCGGCGTACAATAGCGGCGTTTAAATCATCGGGCCCATGCCCGGTAAGAGAGGATTGCCATGCTCGCGTTTAACAACGACTATTCCCACGGCGCCCATCCGGCGGTGCTGCAGGCGCTCGTCGACACCAATATGGAGCCGCAGCCCGGCTACGGCACCGATGCGCACACCGAGCGTGCCAAGCACCTTATTCGCGAGGCCTGTCAGGCCCCCGATGCCGACGTGTTTTTTCTGGTGGGCGGCACGCAGGCCAACGCGGCGGTGATCGACATGCTGCTTGCGCCCTACGAGGCGTCGTTGCTGCTGAGCTGGTCACGTCGCCTGCCACGAGGCGGGCGCCATCGAGTTTGGCGGCCACAAGGTGCTCACCATCCCCGGCTACGAGGGCAAGATGCACGCCGAGGACCTCGAGAACTATATCCAGGTGTTCTACGAAAACGAGAGCTACGAGCACACGGTGTTCCCGGGCGCCGTGTACGTGAGCCTATCGACCGAGTACGGCACGCTGTACTCCAAGGCCGAGCTCGCGGCAATTCATGCGGTGTGCCAGAAGCGTGAGATTCCGCTGTTTGTGGATGGCGCCCGACTGGCCTATGCGCTGGCAGCCGACGAGTGCGACCTCACTCTGCCCGAGCTGGCACAGCTGTGCGACGTGTTCTACATCGGCGGCACCAAGTGCGGCGCTCTGTGCGGCGAGGCCGTGGTGTTTTGCGGCATGCACGCTCCGGCGCATCCCATTCCGCGCATTAAGCAGCACGGTGCGTTGCTGGCCAAGGGCCGCCTGACGGGCGTGCAGTTTGAGGCGCTCTTTACCGATGGCCTGTATTTTGAGATTGGTCGCCAGGCGATCGAAACCGCGCAGGCGCTTCGTCGCGTGCTGCACGAGCGCGGCTACCAGTTCTTCTTGGAGACGCCCACAAACCAGCAGTTTGTGATTCTGCCAACGAGGACATGGCGCGCATTCGCGAGCATGCCGCGATCGAGTATTGGGAAAAGTACGACGAGACCCACACCGTGGTGCGCTTTTGCACCAGCTGGGCCACGACGCAGGAGGACATCGACGCGCTGGCGGCTGTCCTGTAGCTTGATGTAATGACGAGGGGCCGCCCTACGCCTGGGTTTGGCGCAGGGCGGCCTTTGCTTTTGTGGGGGAGGGGCTGTATGCCCGAGATGTCCGAGCCGACGATTCGCCTGGCGACGCCCGATGATGCACCGGAATTGCTTGCCATCTATGAGCCGTATGTGCTTAAGACGGCGATTACCTGTGAATACGAGGTGCCGAGCGTCGAGGAATTTGCCGGGCGCATTGCGCGTACACTCAAGCGCTATCCGTATTTGGTGATGGAGCTGGACGGGCACCCAGTGGGCTATGCCTATGTGAGCGCGCTCAACAGCCGCGAGGCATACGACTGGTCGGTCGAGACCTCGATCTACCTGGCGCGCGATGTGCGCCACGGCGGGCTGGGCCGCAAGCTGCACGATGCGCTCAAGCAATGCCTGGTCGCGATGGGCATCACCAGCATGTGTGCGCTCATCGCCGTGCCGCACGATAAGGACGACGAGTACCTGACGCACAACAGCCAGGACTTCCATGCCCATATGGGGTATCGCCTGGTGGGTGCCTTCGACCGCTGCGCCCAAAAGTTCGGTCGCTGGTACGACATGTGTTGGATGGAGCTGGTTCTAGCCGAGCGCACGCCCAACCAACCCAAGCCAACCTGGTTCCCCGACCTTCCTAAACCTACCATTTAGGGACAGGTTTATTTTGGCAGGTTTTTGGCTGTCTTGTGGTATCAAATCGCCGCAAGAAGCGTGGCGTTTGTACGCTATTTTGACCTGGATTGTCCCCTCGGGACGCCTTGCGGGCTAAGTGAGTAGACTTTTTGGCGCAGGCCGAGCACAAAGCGTATCTGCCTTAGTAAAACCGCAGGTCACGGAGGTGGCTGTTTTGAATGTGCTCGGCAGGTCGCGAAAAGTCTACTCACTTAGATTTACGGTGCTGGATATTTTGGGCAGGAACAGTTGAGCTTGGGCGGCGAGTGTTGCCAGGCGATGTTGGCATTTGCGCCATGCCGGCTTGAGATTTAATAAAAACCGCAGGTAAAACGTTTATTAGGTACATTTTGCCTCGTTTGGTGCGCTAACCGATGGGCTCGGTGTATTTGGCGCGGTCGGTGCGTTGGATGCGCTTGGAGACATGGAGCGGGCGGCCGTCGGTGTCGTAGACGTAGTCGGTGATCAGGATCAGCGCCTGCCCGCGCTCAACGTTGAGCAAAAATGCCTCGTTTTGCGAGGCATAGCACACCTCAAAGGTCTTGTGCCCCTGTGCCGGCGCGCGATGGAATTCCTGGCGCAGCGTGGCGTAGAGCGAACCGTTGATATCGCGATCGATGAGCGATCCAAAGCTTGGCGGCAAATAGGTGGTCTCCAGACACAGCGGCGCATCGTCCAGGTAGCGCAGGCGGACAAGTTTGACGAGCTTGCTGCCCACGGCGGCGTCAAAGAACTTGGCTATGCTGCCGGCCGCCTTGGCAAAGCCCGAGTCCACGGTGCGCGTGGTGGGCTTCATGCCCTGACCCTGGACCTGTGCCGTATAGCTCGAAAACACCAGGTTGTTCTCGTGGAGCGCGGGCGTGTCGGCCACAAAGGTGCCACGTCCGCGCTCGGTGCGCACCAGGCCCTCGTCAACTAACACCTTAAGCGCGTGGCGCACGGTGCTGCGCGACAGCCCCGATTCGTCCATGAGTTCCATCTCGGACGGCAGCTTGTCTCCGCGTGCGTAGGTGCCGGCGGCGATGCGGTCACGCAGCGTACCCGCCAGACGCTCGTATTGGGCCAAGTTCTTTTTTGACGAAGTGCTCATGCGAACAACCTATATCTAACTTGTATGCTTACTGAAGCAAGCATGTATCCAACATGACAACAAAACCGCTGATAATGGATTGCCGAAAACTTTACCAGCAAAATTTCTAAGACAAATATAGCATACAACTAGTCGACATCGCTAAAACATGTATGTAACTTGTATGCCATCGAAAGCATCAAACGAGAAGAAAGGCTGATGCACGATGACTACTCAGGAACAGGTTAAGGACGTCGTCTCCCAGGTTTTGGCTGACAAGGCAGACAAGGGCGGCATCAAGCGCGTCGTGTGGATCGGCGCCGGCGGATCCAACGGCGGCAACTATCCTGCCCAGTACTTTATGGAGCACGAGGCCACGCAGGTCGTGAGCTCCAGCTACACCAGCAACGAGTTCGTGCACGCCACCCCGGCCTACGTCAACGAGAACACCCTGGCCGTCGTCGTGTCCATGCGCGGCACCAAGGAGACCATCGTCGCCGCCCAGGTCGCCAAGGACCACGGCGCCAGCACCATCGCCATCTATGTTGACGAGTCCGCCCTCACCGAGGTCTGCGACTACAAGATTCAGTACGACAGCCTGGCCGTCGACGAGTCCTGCATGGGCCGCACCAACTCCGCCGTCGTGACCATGATCGCCATGGAGCTCACGCAGCAGACCGAGGCTATGCCGAGTACGAGACCGCTATGGCCGCTTTCGACTTGGTCGACCCCATCTATCGAAAGGCCGTCGAGTACACCCGTCCGCTTGCTGCCAAGTGGGCCGAGCAGAACGCCGACAAGCCCTGCATCAACGTGATGGCTCAGGGTCCGCTCTTTGGTGCCGCCTACGTCTTTAGCATCTGCAACGTGCAGGAGATGCTGCAGATCGACTCCTGCACCATCAACACCTGCGACTTCTTCCACGGCCCCTTCGAGATTCTGGACAAGCGTACCTCGCTGTTCCAGCTCATCAGCGTCGGCCGCAGCCGCTGCAACGACGAGCGCGGCATCCGTTTTGTCAATCAGTACGGTGGCGAGCGCGTCTATCAGCTCGACGCCAAGGAGCTCGGCCTCAACGACATCAAGGACAGCGTGAGCGAGTACTTCAACCACCTGATCTTTGCCCCGATTCTCAACAACGTGTACATGCGCGCTCTCTCTGCCGTTACCCACAAGGACTACATGACGCGCCGCTACATGTGGAAGCTGGACTACTAGTTACGCCGTTCTACCGAACGCGTAACGGCTCGACGCTGCGCGCCCGGCATTTGGCCAATCTGCCGTTCAATTTCAAAGGCGCGACCAGAAGGTCAGCGCCTTTTCATTTCACGGCACCTTGGCTCAAATGACGGGCGCTCGCTGACGTTGCCAAAACGTCGGCGTCGTCGTGTTTGTTAAGGGGTTGGTGCATTGGGGCCAGGTTCATATGCACCAAGTTGGTGCATATGAACCTGGCCTCTTTGCACTAATGGGTTGTAGCGGAAAAGCAGATTTTCCCGTCTGCCGATTTGTGCCTTGAAAAATGTATATAACGACTATAACGTAGTGTGAAACATATTGGAAACAATACCGAGGAGGCTGCGTTGAAGAAAAGCAATCTGGGCTATGTGCTGGTGCTGATCGCCGCGCTTATGTGGGGCAGCATCGGAATCTTTGTAAACGGCATCTCGGCCATGGGCGTTACGTCCCAGAGTATGGCTGCCTTTCGCTTGTTGTCGGGTGCCGTCTTAATGGCTCCGGTCTTGGCATTCATGGGTTGCCAGGGAGGTGCTCGTGAGGGAAAGGCATCGGGTCCCCTGGCACTGTTCAAGGCAAGCCCTAAAGAGCTTGTTTCCTGCGCGCTTGTCGGTATCGTCGGTTTGGCTGCCGCCAACACCTGCTATTACGAGTGCATGCGCGAGGTGGGCATGTCCACGGCATCGGTGCTGCTCTACACGTCGCCGGTGTTTGGCGTCGCGCTCGGCCGCGTCCTTTATCGCGAGGACGTGACCCTCAACAAGCTCGTTGCCATTGTCTTTAACATCGTTGGCTGTGTGCTTGCGGTGACCAATGGCGACCTTTCCGGTTTTCATTTTTCGGTTTGGGGCGTCACGTCGGGCGTGATTGCAGGCCTTTGTGGTGCGTCGCTCGCGGTGTTTAGCCGGATAGCAACCAAGACGGTCCATCCGCTGGCTGTCACGTTTTGGGGCTTTGTTTTTGGCGGTGCGGTTATGGCAGCTATCGCGGCTCCGTGGCCGGATGTCGCCGCGGCAATGTCGCCACAGCTGCTGCTGCTGTTCCTTGGCTTTGGACTCATCCCCACAGCCGTGGCTTACATCTTATATATGCAGGGTCTGTCCATGGGGCTCGAGACGTCGAAAGTTCCCGTCGTAATGTCATTCGAGACAGTCGTCACCGTACTGCTGGGCATTGGTGTCTACGCCGAGCCCGCCGGCGCGATCAAAGTTCTGGGCATCGTTTTGGTGCTCGCGTCCATCGTGATTATGAACACCGACTTTTCCAAGCTGCGCAACAGTGTGTTTGTCGGCCATGTCGTTGAGAGCATGACCTTTAAGCCCAACGCGTGGTGGACGGAGAAATCGCAGGACATGGATCTCTTCCGCGAGCGCACGGGCATTGCGCTGGAGCTCACCGTGCAGGAAAGCCCCTGGTACTTCGTGCGATAGGGGGTTGCGCGCGGCGTCCGACCTGGGGTTATCCAGCCAGCGCCGGCCTACCCAGCCCCAACGTTTCAAGTACGTTAAACCCGCCAACGGTCGTTTTTCACCCGCGAACGGTTTATATACTAATTATCAATATAAGCAACGTATAAGACGTTATAATGACCATAACGAAAAGGAGGAGGCAAGATGAATCAGATCATTCTCGCATCTCATGGCGGCCTGGCCGCAGGCGCCAAAGACACGCTCGAGATGGTTCTCGGCGACGTGTCGAACGTCCACGTCGTGTCGCTTGCTCGTGACGACAAGGAGCCCATCACCAATAAGGTGGACGCCATGATCGCCACGTTCAACGCGGACGACACCGTCTATGTGCTGACCGATATGCTCGGCAGCTCGGTCAACAACAGCATGGTCGAGCTTTCCAAGAACGGCACGAAGTTCACGGTTGTCAGCGGTTTCAACATCCCGCTGGCACTGACGCTCGCTATGAGCCCCGCCCCCGTCAAGCGCCGAGCTCGCGGCCCTCATCAACGAGGCCCGCACCGGCCTGACCAACCCCAACGCACCGGTCGAGGCCGCCGCGGCTCCCGCCAAGAAGGCTAAGGCGTCCCGTCACAGCTCCGGTCCCGCCAAGATCGTCCTCGCACGTCTTGACTACCGTCTGCTGCACGGCCAGGTCGTCTTTACCTGGACCACCAAGGTTCAGGCCGAGCGCATCATCGTCGTCGACAACGCTGCCGCCAACGATGACATCAAGAAGGGCGCTCTTAAGCTGGCCAAGCCCCAGGGCGTGCGCCTGAACGTCTTCACCGTCGAGCGTGCCCTCGCCAAGATGGACAAGCTCAACACCCTCGGCGAGCGCGTCATGTTCGTCTTTGGCAACACTGCCGAGATGCTGCAGTTCTGCCAGGCTACAAGCTCGACGCCATCAACCTGGGCGCCACCGCCAACCACGACGGTGCCGATCAGATTGGCGGCAAGGACAGCTCCGTCTTCTTCGACGCCACCCAGAAGGCCGACGTCAACCAGCTGCTCGACATGGGCATCAAGCTCTACGTCCAGCAGACCCCTACGTATCAGAGCGTCGACATCGACGCCAAGCTGTAATCAACCAGGCTTTTGCCTGACTGAAAGGAGAAGGGTATGAATACGTTCATCAGTGCGGTGCTCGTCGGCCTCGTCGGCGTGTTCTGCATGTGGGACTCCCGCCTGCTCGGTCGTCTTAACTTCGAGCAGCCCCTCGTTGGCGCTACGCTCGTCGGTCTGCTGCTGGGCGATGTGCCCACCGGCCTTGCCGTCGGTGCCGCCGTCGAGCTCGTGTCCATGGGCCTGGTGCAGGTCGGCGCCGCCGTTCCGCCCGATATGGTCCTGGGCGGCATCGTGGCCGCTGCCTTTGCGTGCCTGACCGATGCTTCCGCCGAGACCGCCATGACGATCGCCATCCCGGTCGCCGTCCTGGGTCAGCTCCTCGGCATCGTGTTCCGTTCCATCATCGCCGCCCTCACCCATGTGGCAGATAGCGCGATCGATAACGGAAAGTTCAAGACCGCCTACCGCATGCACATCTGCGCCGGCTCCGGTCTGTACGCTGTCATGTACTTCCTGCCGATCTTCCTCGCCGTCTTTGTTGGCACCGACCTGGTTCAGGCCATCGTCAACATGGTTCCCGAGTGGCTGTCCACTGGTCTTAACGTTTCGACCAAGATCATGACCGCCTACGGCTTGGCCCTGCTGCTCACCATGATGATCAAGAAGGGTATGACTCCGTTCCTGTTCATCGGTTTCCTGCTCGCCGCTTACCTCAACCTGTCCGTCATCGCGGTCGCTCTGATCGGTGTGTGCCTGGCTGTCGTCTTCATGGGCTTCAAGTTCAACGGTTCCCATGCAGCTGCCGGTGTCGATTCCGACTACGATCCGCTCGAAGACGACGAAGACTAAGGAGGAACACACTATGGCAACCGCAACCAAGGACGTGTCCCTGAACAAGAAGGTCAGCCAGTTCTTCTGGCGCTCCTGGGCCATCCAGGCCTCTTGGAACTACGAGCGTCAGATGAACATGGGCTTCCTCTACGGCATGGTTCCCACGCTCGATCGCCTCTATCCGGACGAGTCCGACCCCAAGCAGCTCGCTGCTAAGAAAGAGGCTTACCACCGTCACATGGCGTTCTACAACTGCACCCCGCAGACGAGCGCTTTTGTCCTAGGCCTCGCCGCCTCCATGGAGGAGGAGTACGCCAAGGATCCCGAGAACTTCGATCCCGATTCGATCAACGCGGTCAAGACCTCCCTCATGGGTCCGCTTTCCGGCATCGGTGACTCCTTCTTCCAGGGCACCATCCGCGTTATCGCCTTTGGTCTGGGCGTCCAGCTGGCTCAGCAGGGTTCCATCATGGGCCCGATCCTGGCCATGCTCATCTCCATCGTCCCCTCTGTGCTGATCACTTGGTTCGCAGCCAAGATGGGCTATCAGGGCGGCCACGAGTACCTGAGCAAGCTTCAGGGCGGCGACCTCATGGAGAAGCTCATGTATGTCTGCGGCATCGTGGGTCTTATGTCCGTGGGCGGCATGATCGCTACGCTGATCGGCGCCACCACCCCGCTGCAGTTCGCTGACGGCACCGTCGTGATCCAGGACATCCTGGACGGCATGATGCCCCAGATGATCTCCCTCGGCCTCACCGGCCTTATGTACTGGCTCATCAAGAAGAACGTCAACACCGGTTGGCTTCTCGTGATCGCCATCGTGGGCGGCATCGCCCTCTCCGCGGCCGGCATCCTGGCCTAGTCGCGACCAAGCGCCTAACCGCTTTCCCCCGGGGGCCTGCCTGGCATCCCATACCCCAGGCAGGCTTCCATCCCTAGATGTGTCAAAGGGACAGTTCCTTTGACACATCCTCAACGGGCCGGCGACTCGGTCCAAACCACGGTAACCCTGCGAGCGCCCGGCAATGTGGCGCCGCAAAAAATCGAAAGGAATGTGTCAGATGTACGAGATCGACCTTAACCTCCCTAAGCAGATCGTCGCTGACGTCCTGTCCAACCACGAGATCCACAGCGTCGCTTTCGTCGGCTGCGGTGCTTCCATGTCCGACCTTTACCCCGCCAAGTACTTCCTGGCCAACAACACGGACAAGCTGAACGTTCAGATCTTCACCGCTAACGAGTTCAACTACGACACGCCTTCCTGGGTCAACGAGCACACCTTCGTGATCACCTGCTCCCTGGGTGGCTCCACGCCCGAGACCGTCGAGGCCAACAAGACCGCCAAGAAGCACAACTGCCCGGTCGTCTCCCTCACCAACAAGGCTGGCTCCGCTCTGACCGTCGACGCCGACCACGTCATCGTTCACGGCTTCCACGCTAACTACGCTGCCAAGTGCGAGAAGCCCGGCTACGCGATCGCTCTTGCTGTCGAGATCCTTCAGCAGACCGAGGGCTATGACCACTACGAGGACATGATCACCGGCCTCACCAACGTCTTCGAGCTCTGCGAGAACGCCGCTCAGTCCGCCAAGGGCCTCGCCAAGCAGTTCGCCCAAGACTTCAAGGACGACAAGATGATCTACTTCATGGCCTCCGGTGCCTCCGAGAAGATGGCTTATTCTCACGCCGCCTTCCTGTTCACCGAGATGCAGTGGATCGACGCCGCCGCCTACAACACCGGCGAGTACTTCCACGGCCCGTTCGAGGTTTCCACCGAGGGTAAGCCCTACGTCTTCTTCATGTCCGACGGTGCTACCCGTCCGATGGACGCTCGCGCCCTCACCTTCCTTAAGCGCATGGGCGCCAAGGTCGCTCTGATCGACTCCAAGGACTACGGCCTGGCTGACGCCGTGCCGGCGAGCGTCGTCACCTACTTCAACCCGCTGCTGCACCTCGCCGTTATGCGCGAGTACGGCAACCAGATCGCCGAGGCCCGTCAGCACCCGCTGACCATGCGTCGCTACATGTGGAAGCTTTCCTACTAATCACAAGTAAGTAGACCTTACGGGTTGATTGAGAGGGGATGGGGTTTACACCCCGTCCCCTTTTCTGTTTTGGGAGGGCGTGTTCGTTGCGCCGCAAAACCCCAGATAAAACCTACCAAAATAAACCTGTCTCTTTTTGGCAGGTGGGAGGAGATGCGTATGATCAAGGCAGTGCTGTTTGATATGGACGGCGTGCTGGTCGATACCGAGTGGTTCTACAACCGTCGCCGCGTGGCGTTTATGGAGGAGAAGGGCTTCCACTTTGACGAGATTCCCGATCTTTCGGGGTCTAACGAGCCTGCCATTTGGGAGGCGCTGGTGCCCGACGATGTCGAGCTGCGCGAGCGCCTGCGTGTGGAGTACAAGCAGGTCTACAGCCCGGTCCACCCCGTTCCGTATGCCGAGCTGCTCAACGAGCAGACGGAGCCGGTGATGCGCGAACTGCACGAACGCGGCGTGAAGTGTGCCATCGCGAGCTCGTCCTACCGCGAGCTCATCGACGAGCTGGTTGAGATTGCCGGTATCGCCGACGTGCTGGACTACACCATCAGCGGTCACGAGTGCAGTGCGTTTAAGCCCGACCCCGAGATCTACCTGCGTGCCATGGAGACGCTGGGAGTTGACCCCGCCGAGTGCCTGGTTATCGAGGACTCGCCGTTGGGCATCGAGGCTGGCAAGCGCTCCGGCGCCCGCGTCCTGGCACTGCGTCCGCATGAGGGCGTCAACCTGGACCAGTCCGCCGCCGACGTCGTCATCGACAACCTGACCGACATTTTGGCCGCTCTGTAGTGTCAATCCACCGCGAGAAGCACTGGTTCACGCGTCATTTGCTGCAGATTGGCTTAATTTGGCATCAATTTAGATCCGTTTGGCTTCGATTCGGGCTAAGTGAGTAGACTTTTTGGCGCAGGCCGGGCACAAAGCGTTTCTGACTTAGTAAAACCGCAGGTCACAGAGGTGGCTGTTATTGGCTGTGCTCGGGAGGTCGCGAAAAGTCTACTCACTTAGAATTTGGGCCTTTGGTTGTGGGGTTACCGGTCCCGTTTTGGTTGTCGAGAGAGGGTGAATTGAGGCGCCCTCTGTCGCTCCATGCTACAATCGCCGACATGCCCCACAACTACATCTGCCTTCGAAGGGAGCCTACGTGGCGAACGCCATCGATCAGCTCACGGACCGCGTGCTCGTGCTCGGCCGCCTTACCATCGTTCGCCGCGCTATTACCGCTGTGGCGGTCACCATATCAGCCGTTCTCCAGACATTTCTGATCCAGGCGTTCATTCAGCCCGCCGATCTGCTTCCGAGCGGTCTCACAGGCGTCGCGGTCCTGCTCGATCGCGTTACCTCGCTTGGCGGCGTTCATATCGACATCTCGCTCGGCATGCTCGCGCTCAACATCCCCGTGGCGCTCCTATGCTGGAGCGGCATTAGCAAGCGTTTCGTCATCTTCTCGATGATGCAGGTCATGCTCTCGTCGCTGTTCCTCAACATCTTTCATTTCGCCCCGTTTTTGGGCGACAAGATCATGCTCATCATTTTTGGTGGCGTGGTCTCGGGTCTGGGTGCTGCCATCGCGCTCAAGTCCGGTGCATCAACCGGCGGCACCGACTTTATCGCGCTGTGGGTCTCCAACCACACGGGCAAGACCATCTGGGGTGTCATCTTTGGTTTCAACTGCTTTATCCTGGCGATCTTTGGCTTTATGTTTGGCTGGGACAACGCGGCGTACTCCATCGTGTTCCAGTTTATTTCGACCAAGACCATCGACAGCTTCTATCATCGCTACGACCGTGTGACGCTGCAGATCACAACGCGCAAGGCCGATGAGGTCATGACCGCCTATGTTGACCATTTTCAGCATGGTATTAGCTGCGCCGAGGTCATCGGCGGATACAGCCGTGAAAAGATGTACCTGCTGCACACCGTTGTCTCGACCTACGAGAGCCAGGACATTATCAAGCTAGTGTGCGACATTGATCCCGGCGCCGTGATCAATGTGTTCCACACGCTCAACTTTGTGGGCGGCTGGTGGGGCGGTCATGTCGACGAGCCCATGCCCACGGCCGTTCCCGATCCCGACAAGCCCGCTCGCATAGCGAGTCGTCAGGCGCGCCTCAGTGAACAGGACAGCCTGCAGCAGGACGACGGCAAGTAAGGATTTGCTGTATGTGGTGTATCGTTTTATCAAACTGAGATAACATATAAAAAGACGTTATATACGTATTAGTTATTTCGATATTTTGATAAGAGTGATCAGATATGCCTGCGCCCAAAAATGCACCGCTTTACCAGCAGATTTACGACGAGATCAAGGATGCGATTGAGAAAGGTGTTTATGCACCCAAGGAGCGTATTCCGTCCGAACTTGAGCTTGCCGAGCAGTACGAGGTGAGCCGCATTACGGTGCGCCGCGCCGTCGAGGAGCTCTGCTCCGATGGCTACCTGGTTAAGCAGCAGGGCCGCGGCACCTTTGTTTCCACGCCGCACATCAATCGCCAGTTTCACGCCTCGACGCTGCAGACGTTTACCGCGCTGTGTGCCGATAACGGCATGAAGGCCGGCGCGCATGTGGTCGATCGCCAGATCGTTCCGGCGCGCCAAAACGAGATGGAGTTTTTTGGCCTGCGGAAGGATGCGCTGCTGCTGCATATCAAGCGCGTGCGTACGGCCGACGGCGAGCCCATCTTTGAGGAGAACATTTTTGTGCCGTTTGACGCTTACCGTGAGCTGTTGACGGCCGATCTTGAGGACAAGTCGATTTTTGCCGAGGTCGAGCGTGTTGGCGGAACGCCGATTGTCTCGGTTGGCTACCGCACGGTCGAGGCCGTTCGCGCCAACGCCGAGCAGGCCGCCGAGCTGGGCATTGCCCCGCACGACCCGCTGCTCAACCTGCGTGCCGGCTTTATCGGCCCCAATGGCGAGCCGGTTTTGATGGGTAAGCAGTACTACGTGGGATCGCGTTACGTTATGGTCATGTAAGTTACGCGGTTTTACCAAACCGCGCAACGGGCCGACGCTGCGCGCCGCCCAGGGCGACAATTTGTCATTCAAAAGGCGAGGCATGACCAGAAGGTCTATGCCTTGCCTTTTTCATGCCAACTTGTTCGCCCTGGACGTCGCTCGCTCATATGACCCAATCCACTGTCAAGGGCCACAATGGCCCCGCCGACGCTTGCAATCGTCGGCGGGGCCTGCCGTTAAACCCGTCCCGGTCCGCCCCCGGCATGTCATCGACGCCTTCGGCTCAGTCTCATATCCGCGGATACCGCTCCGGCGGCCCGCAATCCTCTCCTTCGGCGGGGTTCCCCTAGTCTGTCTTCGCGCATGCGGCGGCCGCCGCGCGCACAGCGAGAACGGGGGTGTCCCCGAAGGCTGCCCGGCTCGCCGGGACGGGGGCTTATGTCTATTCCGCGCCCTCCCGGCACATCGTGCCGAGGGCCCACAGCCACCTCACGAGCTCGGCCGCGGTGGCCGCGTTCGCCTTCGCCTGCGGCATCCCGCGGGCGATCATCTCCTCGCGGCGGCGCAGGAGCCTCTCGGACCCCTTCCTCCCGTGCATCCTTATCTCGAGGGGCACGCCCGTGTCCCTCGGCATGAGCTTCGGCTGGTGCCGCGCCGCGGCGTAGCACCATGAACCCTCAACAGCCAGCTTCCTGACGAGCGCGTTGCCGGCCCCGCTGATTCCGCCGAGGCGCACGGAGTCCGCGCTCGACCTCTGCTTCGGGGCGAGGCCGAAGTAGGCCGTCACCTGCCTGCCGGAGCGGAACCTCGAGAAGTCGCCGACCTCGGACGCGAAGGCGGCGGCGAGCGCGAACCCCGCACCCCTTGATCGACTGGAGCGCCTCGACCTCGGCCGAGAGGGGGCCCGCCGCGACGGCGGCCCTGTATTCGGCGAGGAGGGCCTCCCTCGTCTCGTCGGCCGCCTCGACCTCGTTCCTCAGCGCCGCAAGCGCCCGGATGCCTCCGTCGTCGGCGGGGTGTATGCCGTCGAGCCACCTGAGGAAGCCGTACGTCCAGTACTTCCGGGGGTTGCCGGCCGGCGTCGTGCCGCCGTAGACATAGCCGCGGCGGGCTAGGAACGCCAGGAGCCGCTGCTTCGCCGCCGCGAGCCTCGCGGTCGCCGCGTCGTGGGCGGCGGCGAGGTCCCTGAGCCCCTCGATCTCGGGGGACGGCACCCATACCGGGGTGACGTCGTGCGACAGTATCGCCTTGGCCATCCTGGCCGCGTCGTTGCGGTCGTTCTTGGACGAGAGGTCGGCAGCCGACCTCGGGACCTTGGAGACGGCCGCGACGACGCAGTCGACGCCGAGCCCGGAGAGCTCCCTTTGCGGGGCGAAGCCGAGGTAGCCGCTCTCGTAGGCGGCGAGCGACGGGCCGGGGAAGCCCGACATCCACTCCGCGACCTCGCCCCAGGGGTTGCCGCGGAACCTCCTCGTCACGGCCTCGCCCGTCTCCGCGTCGAGCGCGCAGACGGTGGTGGACCTGAGGTGTACGTCCATTCCGAAGGCGGTAGAATATCTAGGCACGGGAGCCTCCCAACCTCGTTGCGGCGCGGCTGCGCCTCTGGCACTTCAACAACATTGTCGCAGCCCCGACCCGCGGTCACGAGCGGGGGCTCCTGTCGTTTCCGTGCCCCTGGATTGGGTCATAGTGTCTGTCCGTCCTCTACCTGCGGCGGAGTAGTCATTGCACTCATTGGGGACAGACTTAAATGAGTAGTCGTTAGGGATATTCTTGTTTGACTAGTCGTTTAAGAACGTCCCCAATGACTACCCATGTCGTGGTCGGCAGCCGTGCGGCACCGGTCCGCGTGGCGGCGTATAATCGGCGGCAGATGACTTGGACGTTAGGAAACCATGACCGATAGCATGCAACAGACGGCGCTCGACACGCTCGGCGCCTATTTTGGCTACACCTCGTTTCGCCCGGGACAGGACCGCATGGTCGATGCGATCCTTGCCGGTCGCGATGCGCTGGGTGTTATGCCCACGGGCGCCGGCAAGTCCATTTGCTACCAGGTACCCGCGCTCATGCTGCCCGGCATCACCTTTGTGGTGAGTCCGCTGCTGTCGCTTATGGAGGACCAGACCCGCGCGCTGCTCGCGGCGGGTGCGCGCCCCAGTTATCTCAACTCCAGCCTTACTCCGGCCCAGCAAAACACCGTGCTCAAGCGGGCGCGCGAGGGCCGCTACCAGCTTATGTACGTGGCGCCCGAGCGCTTGCTCGAGCCACGCTTTTTGGCCTTTGCGCAGGAGGCCGCGGCGGACGGCGGCATTGGCGTGCCGCTCGTGGCCATTGACGAGGCCCACTGCGTGAGCCAATGGGGCCAGGATTTCCGTCCCGCCTACCTGCAGATTCGTGAGTTCATCGATTCCCTGCCGCAGCGCCCCATCGTGGCGGCCTTTACCGCTACGGCGACTGAGCGTGTGCGCGCGGACATTCAGCAGATGCTCGGCCTGCAAAATCCCGCGACGGTGGTGACGGGCTTCGATCGCAAGAACCTCTACTTTGGCTGCGAGGAGATGGGCGACAAGGCCAAGGCCGCGTGGGTGCGCGACTATGTGATCGCACATTCGAGCGAGAGCGGTATCGTGTATTGCTCGACCCGCAAGACCGTCGATGAGCTCGCCGGCGAGCTTGCCGAGGCGCTGGGCCCCAGCGGCATTCACGTTGGTCGCTACCATGCCGGCATGGGCAACGACGCCCGTCGCCAAAGCCAGCGCGCCTTTATCGACGACGATATCCAGGTGATGGTTGCCACCAACGCCTTTGGCATGGGCATCGACAAGCCCAACGTGCGCTACGTGATTCACAACAACGTGCCCGAGAGCATCGAGGCATACTACCAAGAGGCGGGTCGAGCCGGCCGCGATGGAGACCCGGCCAGCTGCCATCTGCTGTGGAACGGTAACGATTTTCGCATGCGTCGCTTTTTGATCGACCGCGGCGATGCTGCCGATGAGGCGCTCGACGACGAGCAGCGCGCGTGGGCGCTCCAGAATCGATATCGCCTGCTCAGCCAGATGGAGGGCTACTGCAATACCACCGGCTGCCTGCGCGAATACATGCTGCGCTACTTTGGCGACGAGGCCGCGGCCGAGCATGCTGCCGCGGCTGGTGCGGGCAGCACCGCCACGGACGACGCCGAGGGCTGCGGCAACTGCAGCAACTGCCTCACGAAGTTCGAGGTCGAGGACGTCACCGATATGGCCCGCGCCGCCGTGCGCTATGTGGCCACGCGACCCATGCGCTTTGGCAAGTCGCTGATCGCTGATGTGCTCCACGGCGGCAACACCGAGCGCATTCGCCAGATGCATCTGGACGAGGACCGCGGCTACGGTGAGCTGTCGAGCGAATCGGTCGGGCGCATCAAGGACATCATCGGCCAGCTGTGCGGCCGCGGTTATTTGGCAACCTCGCAGGGGCAGTACCCGGTCGTGGGACTGGGTCCGCGTGCCGGCGAGGTCGAGGATGAGGCGTTCGCCTTTACCGTTAAGCGTCGCGCGTCCAAGCGCAAGGCCTCGGCTCGCGCCCGCCGTGCGGTGGATCTGCTGCGCGAGGAGGCTGAGCTGGATCAGCGCCCGCGCGTGGCGACGATGCCGAGCTGTTCGAGCGCCTGCGTGCCTTGCGCAAGGAGATCTCGACCGAGCTGGAGATGGCGCCGTACATGGTCTTCTCCGACAAGGCTCTGCGCGGTCTGTGCCGCCTGCGCCCGCAGACGCGCGACGAGCTTATCCAGGTCAACGGCATTGGCGAGAAAAAGGCCGACGCCTTTGGCGAGCAGTTTATGGCGGCGATTGAAGAGTTTGAATCCGAGCATGCACGGGATGGAGCGTAACGATGGCAACCGACGATAAAACCGGCCGCGCTGGCGCGTCCTCCGTGCCGCTGTACCAGCAGGTCATGGACGACCTAAAGGGCGAGATCGCGCGCGGCGTGTACCCTGCCGGTTCGCGCATTCCTGCCGAGATGGAGCTCGCGAAGTCCTACGGCGTGGGGCGCATCACCGTGCGCCGTGCCATCGAGGAGCTGTCGCGCGCGGGGTATCTCCACCGACAGCAGGGGAGGGGCACCTTTGTGTGCGCTCCCAAGCTCAAGCGCAAGATTGTCCAGAAAGGCGACGTCCAGAGCTTTTCCGAGGGTTGCGCCGCCAACGACATGGTGGCCGGAGCGCGCCTGGTGTCGCGCACGGTGGTTGCGGCGACGCACGAGGACGCGGCATTTTTTGGCATGGAACCCGGCTGCGAGCTCATCGTGGTCGAGCGCGTGCGCACGGCGGATGGCGTGCCCGTCATGCTCGAGAACAACGCCTTTGTGCTGGCCGACCATCCCTACCTGCAGACGCTGGCCGATAAGGACCTCACCGATAACTCGATCTTTGCGCTCGTTGCCGAGCATTCGGGCCGCGCGCCGCTCAAGTCCGACCCCTGCACCGTGGAGATTGCGCTGGCGGATGCCCAGACGGCCCCGCTGCTGGGGGTGCCGGTCGGCGAGCCGCTCTTCTATATGGAGGCGTACTTTACCGATGCAGACGAGCGCCCCCTGCTGCTCGGGCGTCAAAAGATCGTGGGCTCGCGCTACGTGTTCGACATCTAGCGGTCATAAATAGAACAACATAGAACAAATTTGGTGAAATGACTTCACCGGTGACAGCTTGCGTGCTATAAATAGAACAACATAGAACGACAGCAGGTACGAGCTGCTGTCGTTCAAAGCTGCCACATAAGGAGGAGCGTCACGGTGAACGCACACGATCTGATTCAGGAAATTATCGAGCGCAAGGGCAAGATTGAGAACGTGTTTTGGATCGCCTGCGGCGGTTCGATGATCGACCTGATGCCGGCTAACGAGCTGCTCAAGCGCGAGGCCACTACGTTTGCCTCGACGGTCTACACCGCGCGCGAGTTTTGCCTGATGGCCCCCAAGAGCCTGGGGCCGAAGTCGCTCGTCGTCGCCTGCAGCCACAGCGGTAACACGCAGGAGGTCGTTGACGGCTGCGAGATGGCGTTGGCTGCCGGCGCCGAGGTCATTGCCATGACCGACTGCGAGGGCTCCAAGATCGACAACGGCAAGTGGACCACCTGGGTTTACCCCTGGGGCGAGGGCGTGTCGCAGGCCGAGGTACCGCAGGGCATCGGCGCTCTGATCGCCGCCGAACTGCTCCACCAGCAGGAGGGTTATGAGGCGCTTGCCGACATGTACGCCGGCCTTAAGCAGATGGATGCGCTGTTGCCCGCTGCCCGCGAGAAGGTCAACGCCGAGCTGGGCGATCGCTTTGCCGAGCTCTGCCAGCAGCACAAGTTCTTCTACATCCTGGGCTCCGGCCCCAACTTTAGCCAGACCTACGCCATGGCGATTTGCTCGCTCATGGAGATGCAGTGGCAGCACTGCTGCTACATCCACTCCGGCGAGTATTTCCACGGTCCTTTCGAGGCTACCGAGCCCGGCGTGTTCTACTTTGTGCAGCTCGGATCGGGCGAGTGCCGCCCCATGGAGGAGCGCGCGCTGGCGTTCCTCAACACGCACACCGATACGGTCATGGTGCTCGATGCACTCGAGTACGGCGTGGGCGAGGTGCCCGCCAGCGTGCGTTCATACCTGGAGCCGATCTTCTTCTACAACATGAGCTGCGAGCTGCGCGCCGCCCGCGGCAAGGTGTTCGACCACAGCCCCGAGGTTCGTCGCTACATGGGCATCGAGCAGTACTAAGTAACGGGAAAACCATTCACCTTCGATTCGCAAGGGCGCAGCGCGAGTCAAAAAAGCGGGCCGCGCCGGGGATTTCCGGCGCGGCCCGCTTGGTATCGCGCTTAGATTCGCGAGGTGTCGCGGCAACCGACGCTTACTTGGCGTCGTAGGCCTCGGCATCCCACCAGTCGAGCTGGGCGATGTTGTCGCGGATGTGCTGGCAGCTCTTGTGGAAGCCCTCGAGCTCGTGCTCGGAAAGGTCGAGCGTGTAGACCTCCTCGACGCCCTCGGCGCCGATCACGCACGGCAGGGAGGTGAAGATGCCCTCCTCGCCATACTGGCCGGTCATAAGCGTAGAGGCCGAAAGCACGGCGTGCTCGTTGTGCAGCACGGCGGCACAGACGCGCGCGGCGGAGTTGGCGACGGCGTACTCGGTGCACTGCTTGCCCTGGTAGGTTACGTAGCCGCCCTTGCGTGCGAGCTCCTCGACCTCCATGTGGTCGAAGGCGTACTTGTCGGGATTCTCGGCCTGAAGCTCGTTAAGGCTCTTGCCGGCGATGGTCGCGGCCTTAAAGGCGGCAAGCTGGCTAAAGCCGTGCTCGCCGATCATGTAGGCGTCGATGGACTTGGGGCTCACGCCGACCTTCTTGGAGATCTCGGTGCGCAGGCGGGCCGAATCTAGGCCGCAGCCCGAGCCGATGATCTTCTTGGGATCGTAGCCGGTCAGGTGCCACAGCTCGGTGCACACGACGTCGCAGGGGTTGGAGATGCTCACGAAGATGCCGTCGAAGCCGGCGTCGACAATGCGCTTGGCAAAGGTGCGCGCGGCGTCGGTGGTAAAGAACAGCTCGCCGTCGCGGTTACCAGCGGCCAGCGCGACCTTGCCGGCGGCGTTGACGATGACGTCGCAGCAGGCCAGCTCCTCGTAGTGGTCGTAGCAGTTGACGATCTTGGTGTTGTACGGGACAAACGAAAGGGAGTCGCGCAGGTCCTGGACCTCGGATGTCACCTTGGCCTCATTGATATCGCACAGGTACAGCTCATCGGCAATGCCCTGCATGAGCAGGCTGTTGGCGACATGTGCTCCTACGTGGCCCTGGCCGACCACACCGATCTTACGCGTCTGGTACATATATGTATCCTTTCGGCCGAGTTTTTCGCGTCGAACCATTGTAGCGTCCTGCCGCCACTTTGCTAGGCTAAAGCGCCGTAGATTTTTGGGACATGCCTTAATCTCTACTTTTGGAGTGATTTGGGCCGCTGGCGGCATCACTGGGCGATGTGCTCGCGCGGATGGGGCCGCTCGTTGTACCATAGCTGCAACTGACTCGTAAGGAGCATCCATGCCCATTCGCATCCCCGACGCCCTCCCTGCCGCCGCGCAGCTCGAGAGCGAGAACATCTTTGTCATGACCGAGTACCGCGCGCTGCACCAGGACATCCGTCCGCTGCGCGTGCTCATCCTCAACCTCATGCCCACCAAAATCGCCACCGAGACGCAGATCATGCGCAAGCTCTCCAACACGCCGCTGCAGGTGGAGGTGGACCTGCTGCGCACCAAAACGCACGAGGCCACGCACGTGAGTGCCGGCCACCTGGAGACGTTCTACCGCACGTTCGACGACATCCGCGACATCCACTACGACGGCCTGATCATTACGGGCGCGCCCGTGGAGCAGATGCCGTTCGAGGAGGTCGACTACTGGCCCGAGCTCTGCCAGATCATGGACTGGTCCACCACGCACGTGCACTCCACGCTGCACATTTGTTGGGGCGCGCAGGCGGGGCTCTACCATCATTACGGCATTCAGAAGTACGATCTACCGGCCAAGGCAAGTGGCGTGTTCGAGCATTATCCGGTGAAGCCGCAAAGCCCGCTGGTCCGCGGCTTCGACGACCGCTTCTATGCCGTGCATTCGCGCAACACCGATGTGCGCCGCGAGGACGTGGAGGCTGAGCCGCAGCTTGAGGTCGTGGCCGTGTCCGACGAGGTGGGCCTGTACATCGTCAAGTCGACCGACAGCCGCCGCTTCTTTGTCTTTGGCCATCCGGAGTACGATACCGACACGTTGCGCCTGGAGTACGAGCGAGACGTGAAGCGCGGTCTCAACCCCCAGGTGCCGGCGCATTACTTCCCGAACGACGACCCTACCGCCGAGCCGCGCAACGTCTGGCGCAGCCAGGCTCAGCTGCTCTACACCAACTGGCTCAACTACTACGTCTACCAGACCACGCCCTACGACCTGGCCCGCGCTGGCGAGGAGCACTAGGTCGCGGCCGTGGCCGTGACTGCCGCCGTGGCCGCCGCGTGACGAGCGTGGAAATCCGGACACACGAGCGTGGATAATCGGACGTTTGCAACGTGAGCGTGGATAATCTCCCGTTTTTGGCTCACAAGGGGTCTCAAAGCGGGAGATTTTCCACGCTCATTTTTTCTGCAGCTGCCGTACCGTCGGCATCATCACACGTTGAGTACATGCGGACTACATCGCAAACTAGGTAGTTTCGAGCCACAGCATATTTTCTTTCAATGAAGTCGGTGGCTTTTGAGGCTCAAAATGTGGAGACAGGGACCTCTCGACAACCGTTCTACCTGCAGATATGGAGCATTGGCCTAAAACATCCAAAACCGTCAAGCATTTGGTCAGCTGCTGGACAGCATTTGGTCAGACTTCGCATGAAACCGTCTGGTACGTTGGCGCCGTTCCAAGAGTTGGGAGGCGACATGGCAAATGCGACGGCGAATCAAAGACTTACAGGCCACATTAAAGCGTGCGAGCAGCAGATGAGCTGCGTGTACGCGCGCACGACGGCGGAGGCAAAGCAGATTGAGCGGCGGGTGGCGGCGGGAAGTCTCGAAGTGGTCATGCCGGGACTGTATGCGCGTCCGGAATACTGGTCCGAGCTCAAGTTTCGGCAGCGTTATCTGCATCGGGTGCGGGCGCTTGCGCAAAAGCACCCCGACTGGACGTTTTGCTCCTATACGGCGGCCGTTGTCTATGGTCTTTCGGTTTCGCATGCCAATTTGACGCACATCCATATCGCCGCGATGCCGGCGCAATCGACGACGCCAGGCTCTCAAGTCGTTCGCCATCGGTATGCTTATCGGACACGGGCCAGCGAGATGGATATTGCCGTGACCGATATCGATCAAACGATTGCGGATTGCCTGGTCGATGCATCGTTTGTCGAAGGGCTGATCATTGCGGACTCGGCGCTCCATGAGCAGCTTTTGTCGAAGGAACATCTCATTGAGGCAGTTAACAAGCTCGGCTTGAATCGCCGCGGTGTTGTGACGGCGCGCAGGGTTGCACGGTGTGCCGACGGCCTGTCGGAAAGCGGCGGCGAGTCCAAGGCGCGGGCGCTGATGATCGAACGAGGCTGGCAGGTTCCGGAGCTGCAAGTTGAGCTGTTCGATCCGGTTGAGCCGGGAAGGCCGTATCGCGTTGACTATTTGTGGCGCGTGGGTGACCGGTTGATTATTGGGGAGTTCGACGGATTCGTTAAAAGCGAGAAGGCGGCGGAGGAGGGCAAGCTTGCAAAGGCGCAATTTGATGAGCGCCAGCGCGAGTCGAGGCTTTCGCTGCTCGATAACTGTAAGATTGTGCGCTTGTGCTGGGATGATCTAAGGGACCCGACAAAGCTCGATCGCAAGCTCAAGGTTGCCGGCGTGCCGCGTGCATGCTGAGGCGGTGGCAGGGCGTTAGGCTGCACGAGCGTGGAAATCCGGACGGATGAGCGTGGGAATTTAGACGCGATTTGGTTGAGCGTGGATTTTCGGACACACGAGCGTGGATTATCGGACGTTTGAATAATGAGCGTGGATAATCTCCCGTTTTTTGCCCCCGAACAGGCCCAAAGTGGGAAATTTTCCACGCTCATTTTTGTGGGGTGCAGCGTGCCAGCCGTTAGGCGCTGATGATGTTGGGTAGCGGTAGGTCGTGGACATCGGTGGGGACGTGGTCGACGCGCTGCTCTTCAAAGGCGATGCCGACGATGTGGCAGTCGGGACGAAGCGTGGGCAGGTAGCGGTCGTAGCAGCCTCCGCCGTAGCCCAGGCGCGCGCCGGCGCGGTCGAAAGCTACGAGCGGCACGACGATCATGTCGAGAGCTTCGGCAGGCACGATGGGGAAACGGCCGCTGTCGATGTCCGTGGCCGCGAAGGCCCGCGTGGGGCGGGCGATAAACGGAGCTGCGGACGCATCGTCGACAGCAACTGCCCGCATGCACATGCGCTGGCCACAAGCTTCGGCGTCTGTTGCCGAGAGCATGCACGGATAGGCCACGCGCCAGCCGTGTTTGGCGGCCGCTGCGGCAAACGCGGCAGGATCGACTTCGGAACCCATCGCGGCATAGACGGCAACGGTGTGCGGCGCCGCGGCACCCGAGCTGCCCAGCAACTCAACAAGCCGCGCGCAAATGACAGCAGACTTCGCCGCCCGAACATCCAAATCAAGAGCATCGCGCCGAGCAATCATCGCCCGCCGCACTTCAGCCTTGCCCATCCCAACCTCCTCTAGCAAACCTGCCAAAAAGGGACAGGTTTATTTTGGCAGGTTTTATCTGGGCAAATGTCGAAACCACCACAAAGGTGCCTGTCCCCTTTGTGGTGGTTTTGGCCCATGCGTTAACGCTATAGCGCCGCAGCGATCGCTTCAGTCACAAACTTATTGAGTGACTCGCCCTTCTTTGCTGCTGCCAGCGCCGCCTGCTTGTGGAGCTCAGAGCCCGTTCTTACGTTGAACGAGCCCTTAAAAGCCCGCTCGGGTTCCTTGCCCTTCTCGGTGCAAAACTCAAGGTAATCGTCGACGGCGTCGTGGAAGCATTGCTCCACTTCTTCAGCCGTGGAGCCTTCAAATACGATTGCGTCCCTAATGCCGGCGACCATACCTGTTAGCACGCGCTGCTCGGCATCGAACTCGACTGGGGCGAAATAGCCCTTGTATGCCAAAACGTTACTCATGACTGCCTCCGACATCCTGCAGAAATCGAACGATGTTTCGAATGGTCCCCGCTGTCAATTCGTCAGATGGATGAGGCGCGTGCATCACGAACATCCTGCCATCTGAGGGCCTGTAGAAGCGAACGCGCGATTCGAATGTCTTGCCTTTGCTGTCCATTTCAAAGCCATATGAGGCCATGACTTTTAAAAAATCGGCATACCGATACGTCGAAGGGCAGCTAAACAGTTGGGCGATGAGTTTATCGGCTCGAGTCATCCCGCCTCACATTCTGCAACTATATTCTAGTTGCAATTTAAGTCCGATGCAAACACTCATCAATATAGAACATGTGTACATATAGAACAAGTGTTCGAATCACCACTGAGAAAGGGGACAGGCACCTTTGTGGTGGTCTGTGCTGTGGAGTGGGCATCTGCGGCGGTTTGTCTCGATCTGTAACAGTAACTCGGCATAAATGGGCCTAGCTGTTACAGATCGAGACAAAGAGCTGGTGCCGTTCGGGAACGTCTCGATCTGTAACATCTGGAGCCGATATTGCCGTCTTGGCGTTACAGATCGAGACAAACCGGCGGGACGGGCCGAGCTGCCCCGCCCAAGCTGAGGAAAAAAGGTAGATTTTCAGGCAAGTCCCAAAAATCTACCTTTGTGGTTAGCCCATCAGGTCGATGACGTTAAATCCGGCGTTGCTCTTGGCGATGACGTCTCGACCGCCAAAGACACAGGTTGGCGACTCGGCTGCGATGCGCGTCACATCGGCGCCGAGCGAGCGAAGCTCACCGGGCGTGGCGGCGAGCATCTGGCGCGGCGCTCCTCGCGTGCGTGCGGATCGAGCCCGGCCAGGTAGGTCGTGTTGCGGCGCTTGGTGAGCGCGTACGGCTTCACCGGCGCGTCCATGCCGCTCACGCAGCTCACGATAAAGCCCTCAAAGGCGGCCTCGTCGGGCTCAAAGCTGCCGAGCCATTCGCCTGCGCGCGCCACGCGCTCAATCGAGGGGTCGATTGCCGGGTCGCGGTAGGTGTAGAACGCCGTCTGACGCTCGCCGGCAGCGCGGAATCCGCAGCCGTACGCACCGCCCTTCACGCGGATCTCGTTCCACAGGTAGTCGTAGGAGAGCGCGTTGGCGGCAACCGCCCAGGCGCCCGTCACGTCGATGTCCAGGCGACGCGGATCGTACGCGCTTGCCGCAAAGCAGATGTCACTGGGGATAACAAAAGCCTCGTGGCGGTCGCACGGCGTCGGCACTACGAGCGCATCGCGGCCGGCATCGGCGCCGTCGCCCGCGCCAAGCCCCAGGTCGCCCGCGGCATCCCAGTACGCGTCAAAGTCCTCATCGCTGCCGGTAAAGCTCGACATGCAGCCGTCGGCCACAAAGATGCGGCCCGCCAGCTCGGCAAGCTTGGCGCGCAGGTCGTCCAGTCGCTCGTCAAAGTGCTCGAGCAAATCGCGCAGGAACAGGTAGAAGTCCACGCCCGAAAGCTGCTCGCGCACCACGGCCGAAGGCGAACTGTAGCTCATCGCGCGACCGAGCGCCGCCGAGTGGCCGTTGTTGATAAAGCCCTGCTCAAGCCCAATGCGAATCTGCGTAAGCACGTCGCGCACGCGGTCGGCGTCGGCATCGAGCAACAGCGTGCTCGACCACACCTCGCGCGGCATACTCGCCAGCGCGTCGATCTTTTCTGACAGGGCGCCGGCGCTCACCAGCAGGTAGGGGCGCACGCCGTCCACGTCGGGCTGCGTCATGACCTCGGTCGTAAAGCTCAAAAAGCCCAGCTTGCCGGCGAGCAGGTTGTCGAGTTCCTCGGCCGAGTGCTCGCGCGTGGGCAGCTGCTTGAGCAGGCGGCAGAGCAGCGTCACATAGGGCAGGTCCTCAAACGCGACGCAGCTCAGGTCGAAATACTGCATGGCGTAGGTCAGACGGTTGGTGGGGATGCCGTGGCGCAGACAGGGGATGGGCGCGGTCGTGTCCACGACCAGCGGCGGCTCGGGGCGCGCCTCGCCAATGTCGGACACGCGTAGGCGCGGCAGCGTGGCCTTGTCCTCGGGCGTGTCCTCGGCCTCCTGTGCGGCACGCAGTACGGCCGTGCGCTCGACCACGTCCGCCAGCTCGGCATCGGTCATGGCGTCCCGCTTGGCAGTCAGCTCGGCGGCCTCGGCACCCTCTGCGCCCTCGGCGGCGTCCACCGGCACCAGCTCGACCAGCGCCATGTGGTCGTTCTGCAGCACCAGCTTGCGCAGCAGGTCCTCAAAATAGCTGCCGTCCAGCTCGCCGCGCAGCTCCTCGTACACCGGGCCGTACTTGAGCGCCAGCGTCGCGGCGTCGTCATCGTAGAGCCAGGTGCTCAGCGCGTCGCACGCAATGGCTACGCCGTCGGCGATGCCGTAGTCGCGCTGGCGCAGGTCGTACTCGTTGCTGCTGATGATGGCCTCCAGGCGCTCGCGCGGAACGCCGTGCTCACACAGGTCGCGGCAGGCGTCTTGGAACACGCGGCGCAGCTCGCGCGCTACGCCGGGCTGCGCGTTCTGCAACATGATGAGCTCGTAGGGCTGCAGGCACTCGGCCGCGGTGTAGCTCACCACGTTGCCGCCCAGGCCTGCCGCCAGAATGGCCTTCTTAACCGGCGCCTCGTTGGAGCCCAGCAGTGCCTCGAACAGGATATCCGCCGCGATCGTGCGCTTGCGGTCGAGCGCGCTGCCCAGCACCAGACCCAGGCCCACCAAGGCGTTCTCGGGCGTGGTGGCCATCTCGACGCGCTTATACTCGCAAGTCACAGGCTCCTGCACGTCCAGCGGATTGGGTGCCAGCGTGGACGGGTCCTCGCCGACGGCAACGGCAGCGTCCATGCGGCGGCTCGCGGCGCTCGGCTGCGACAGATAACGCTCGTCCAAAAACGCCAGCGCGCGGTCCACATCCAGGTCGCCATAGAGCGTTATATAAGAGTTGGAAGGATTGTAGTGGCGCGCGTGCGTATCCAGGAACTGCTCGTAGGTGAGCGCGGGAATCGCGCGCGGGTCGCCGCCGCTCTCGTGCGCATAGGCGGTGTCGGGATAGAGCGCGGCGTTGACGGCGTCGTCCAGCACGCTCATGGGGTCGGACAGCGCACCCTTCATCTCGTTGAACACCACGCCGTTATAGCGCAGCGTGCCCTCGCGCAGGCTCGCGGAGCCGCCGTCGTCCTCGCCCTCGGCGCCCTCCGGCAGGTCCAGCTCGTAGTGCCAGCCCTCCTGCTCAAAAATGGTGGGCTTGGTATAGATGGCCGGGTTGAACACCGCGTCCAGGTACACGTCCATTAGGTTGTACAGGTCCTGCTCGTTGGTGGTGGCAACGGGGTAGATGGTCTTGTCGGGGTAGGTCATGGCGTTGAGGAACGTCTGCATGGAGCTCTTGATCAGATCGACAAACGGCTCCTTGACGGGGAACTTGGCCGATCCGCACAGCACCGAGTGCTCAAGAATATGGAACACACCGGTGGAATCGGCCGGCGGCGTCTTAAAGCCAATGGCAAAGGCCTTGTTTTCGTCGTCGCACGCCAGGTACAGCAGGTGAGCGCCCGAGGCGGCGTGGCGCAGCACGTAGGCGTCCGAGTCAAGCTCGGGCACGGTCTCGCAGCGCTCGACGGCAAAGCCGTGGCAGGTGGCGCCGGGCACCAGCAGCGCGGCAGCAGCGGCGCGCGGGTCGGTTGAGGTGGTGGACATATGCAGTCTCCTTTGACGCCCCAGCGGGGGCGAATCGAGTCGAATCCTCGAGAGTATACCCATATGGGGCTCTTGACCAATCTGCCGCACGAGCGTGGATTTTCGGACACACGAGCGTGGAAATTCGGACGCCAGCCGAATTACAGTGGATTTTCGGACGGAATCGGCCTCCAAAAGCCCAAAAACCGTCCAAATATCCACGCTCGTGCGTCAACTACGTGTCTCTCACCTCACATTCATTTCTACGACGAGGGATGACTGAGAGACAGACAGAAGATAAAAATCAATCGGCTTATCGGATGCATATACCGCCATCAGATTGAAGCTGTATGCGGAAATGGATGGACTCTACACCGCTTACGCAAAATAACCCCTCGTTTGCTGAAACATTATAGGAAATGGCGTGGAGTGCTAAAAAGTTCTAATACAATATAAGTCATCTATCTATAAACTGCTGATTTCTTGTAAAGGTATGGTTGATATGGTTGAGGCAAATAGCGTTATCCCCCTGTACAAACAGATTGTTCGTGCGCTTTCTGATTCAATCGCCAACGGCACGTACCGCCCGGGAGATAAGCTTCCGACCGAGGCGGAGCTTATCGAGCAATTTGGCGTGAGCCGAATAACGGTTCGCTCCGCAATTAAAGAAATGGAAGATGCTGGGCTTGTTGAGAGGGCCCGCGGCAAGGGCACGTTCGTTTCGTCGGACACGCAGATGTATGCCGCGGACGACCGTGAGAGCTTTACCCATTCGTGCCAGCTTGCGGGCAAACAGGCGTCTACCAGGGTTCTCGAAATGGGCTGGGACTTCCCAAGTCTGCGAGACGCGAAGTTCCTGGGCGTAGACGATACCCAAAAGGTATTGCGTAGCCGTCGTCTGCGCCTTGTGGATGGCAAGCCCACGATGCTGGAAACCAATAGCTATTCCGCTGCGCTTTCTTTTTTGGAGCATGAGTCCCTCGATGATTCGCTGATGGCGGTACTCGAT
The DNA here is from genome assembly GCA_027669525.1 of Coriobacteriaceae bacterium AM48-5. Taxonomy (GTDB): domain Bacteria; phylum Actinomycetota; class Coriobacteriia; order Coriobacteriales; family Coriobacteriaceae; genus Collinsella. Next base: position 40,324 of record JAQEDJ010000016.1, read on the forward strand.
CGCCAGGGGATCAAGATGGGTCCCAACACGCGTACGCTCGAGGTCTGCTATGCGAGCGAGCTCGAGGCGGCATACCTTAACGTGGAGCTGGACTCTTCGCTGCTTCTGTTTGTCGATAGACGTTATGCTCCAAGTGGCGAGCCGCTTTTCATCTCCCGTCAGGTGTACTGCACCGAGCGACTGAAGTTCTATTTGTAAATTAGAGATAGATTGGTCGATTTACCGACCAATTGTTACCGTTCGCGGATTTGGAAAATAGACACACCACGTAGGGTAGATTGCTAATATACTTTGTTATGACAATATAGTACGTCCTATTGGTATTGGAGAACTATGAATAAGATATTGCTAGCGAGTCATGGTTATCTCGCCCAAGGCATGAAAAGCTCTCTGGAGATTCTGATGGGCACCAACGACCGAATCGAGTGCCTGTGCGCCTATGTCGATGACGATTCAAGGGATGTCGCGGCGTTGATTGATGCATGGATGGAGACGAGGGACCCTGCCGACTCTTGGTTTGTCGTGACTGACATCTTTGGCGGCTCTGTAAACAACGAATTCATTCAGAGGCAGACCGACGGATCGTTTACGTTAATCGCTGGAATGAACTTGCCGCTGCTGGTGGAAATGGTTACACAGCTGGACTCCCTGGATGCGGACAAGGCCAAAGCCGCGGTCGAGGGATCGCGTTCGTTTATTCAGCTTTGCGAGGCGGCGGACATGCTTGCCGGCGCCGAGGAAGAAGAGTTCTAGTTAGTTCTGGTTCGAGCTAGCTAGGGGCCACACCTGTCATTCCCTTTATCACGTGCGGAGATGATAACGATGATTAAGCTTACGAGAGTTGATTACCGACTGATTCACGGCCAAGTTGCCATGTCCTGGACTCACGCTTTGGATGTAGATTGCATCTTGCTTGCCAGCGATGCTGTGGCAAAAGACGACATGAGGAAGGCGGCCTTGAGGCTCGCCCGCCCCAACGGCGTTAAACTCGTCATCAAGGATGTTGACGCTGCTATCGAGGCGCTCAACAGCGGCGTTACCGACAAGTATTCGCTGTTTATCATCACTGAGACGATTGAAGATGTCTATCGTCTCGCTAAGGGTTGCAAAGACATCAAAGAGATCAATCTGGGCGGAACCCGAAAGACCCCTGAGACCACGCTTCATCCGACCCCTGCGATCTTTGCGACCGAGAAAGATGCCGAGCATATCCAAGAGCTCCTGGGCGATGGCGTGGCCATCGAAATCCGTCAGGTCCCCAATGACGCTAAGGTGTTTGCCAAGGACGTTCTCTAGCCGGAAACACGTTGATGCTCGGCATTTATTGAACCAATGCTCTATGCCTATGCCCGTCGATCATTTGATCGGCGGGCTTTTTATTCAAGACTTTAGTCTGCTGGCCGCGCAGCGGCCAGCTTTAACCACCCGCTACGCGGGTGGAGACAAACGGCTTTACAAAGCCACCCCTCCGACCGATATTGACGATTGTTCAGGCCGTCAAGAATTCGAGTCGAAGGGGTGGTCGCCA
>JAQEDJ010000017.1 GCA_027669525.1 Coriobacteriaceae bacterium AM48-5
CCGCGGGCGCCGCTGCTCAGCCCGCTGCGGCTGCCGGCTCCGATGCTCGGCACGATGAAGCTGCCGCCAGGGCCGCGCTCAAGGCTGCCGAGATGGAGGCAAAGCTCGCCGCCATGGATCCCGCGCTCAAGGCTGCCGAGATGGAGGCAAAGCTCGCCGCCATGGATCCCGAGAAAGCGGCCAAGGTCCGCGCGGCGCTTGCCGCCAAGGCCGCCCGCGACAAGCAGAAAAAGGAGGCGTAAAGTCCATGGCACATCGCTCCGTTATTCCGTTTGGCCCGCAGCACCCGGTGCTGCCCGAGCCGCTTCATCTGGACCTGGTGATCGAGGACGACCGCGTCATCGAGGCAATTCCGCAGATCGGCTTTGTGCACCGCGGGCTCGAGAAGCTCACCGAAAAGCGCGATATGCACCAGTTTGGCTACATAGCCGAGCGCATCTGCGGCATCTGCGCCGTGGGCCACAGCTGCGGCTATGCCAGCGCCTGTGAGCGCATGCTCGACATCGAGGTGCCCGGCCGCGTACAGTATATCCGCACCATTTTGCACGAGCTTTCGCGCATTCACTCGCACCTGCTGTGGCTGGGCCTGCTCGCCGATGCCTTTGGCTTTGAGGCGTTGTTCTATCGTTCGTGGACCCTACGCGAGCAGATTCTCAAGATTTTTGAGAGCACGTGCGGCGGCCGCGTGATTCTGTCGATCAATGAGATCGGCGGCCTTAAGCACGATATCGAGGACTCCGAGCTGGCGGGTATTGTCCAGACGCTCGACGCCATGCGTCCCGACTACGAGGCCCTGGTGCATACGTTTTTGGACGACGACAGCTGCGGCGAGCGCCTGCACGGCGTGGGCGTGATCAGCAAGAAGGACGCGCTGGATCTGTCGATGGTCGGCCCGTTCGGGCGCGCCTCGGGCGTGGACTATGACGTGCGCATGTTTGGCGACGGCGCCTATGCGGATCTGGCTGCGTTTGAGCCAATTGTTGCTACCGATGGCGACTGCTATGCCCGCTGCCAGGTGCGTTGCGCCGAGGTCACGCAGGCTATGGACATCATCAAGGAGCTTGTGGGCAAGATTCCGCACGACGGTATCGGTGGGCGTACCAAGCTCACGCCGGCCGACGGCGCGCGCGGCGAGGTTGTGATTGAGCAGCCGCGTGGCGAGGCGTATTACTATGTGCGCGGCAACGGCAGCAAGAACCTGGACCGTTTCCGCGTGCGCACGCCGACGTCGCAAAACCTGGCGGGTCTGACGCATGCGCTGCAGGGCGTGCTCCTTGCCAACGTGCCTATGATTATCCTGACCATCGACCCCTGCATTAGCTGCACGGAAAGGTAGGCGCGGCATGAGCTTACTGACATTTGCCAAGACGGCCTTGGGTTCTATGGTCAAGCAGCCGGTAACGGTGTGCTATCCGCAGGAGAAGCTGACGGCGCCCGAGCGCTTGCGCGGGCATATCGTCAATGACATGGACGTGTGCATTTGCTGCGGCATGTGCGCGCGCCGTTGCCCGGCGGGCGCGCTCGCGGTCGATCGCAAGGGCGGAACGTGGTCGATCGACCCGTACGCCTGCGTGGTGTGCGGCGAGTGCATCGAGAGCTGCCCCAAACATTGCCTGAGCATGGACACCGCCCGTACTCCGGTTGCGGTGGACAAGACTCCCACGGTAGAAACCAAGCCGGAGTAGCGCAGGAGTAGAACTGGAATAGGGGCCGGCGGGGCAAAAATGCCCCGCCGGCCCCGCGCGTGAGCGCGCGGTTAGGCTGCCGCGATCAAAACTATGCCGGATTACGGGGCTGGATAGCGAACCTCCGACCATACAGAAAATCGCAAAACCAAAACCGCAGGTAGATAGCCTGCCGTTTTTCAAAAATAGGGGATATGGATGAGGGTTCCGACTTTAGCCCCGTAAACCGGCATAGTTTTGAAATGGCACCATATCAGTAACAGCCTTTGATCTCCCGTGGACAGAGGGAAACGGATCATTTTTGCCTTGCGAGGGCTGCCGCGTGACCCGTCTGCCACGAAATGGGCCGATCTACTATGTTTAGGCGGCAGCCCTCGACCACAGCAAGTAATGCGAAATGAGAACTGCAGGTAGAACGGCTGCGGTTTTTCATGAAACGCGGTTATGGTCGGGGGTATCGAGTCAAACGTAGTAGATGGGCCGATTTCGTGGCGGGCGCCGTCAGCCGATCTCCGCGGGCGGAAGAAAACGGATCATTTTGGTCCCGCGAGGCTTGCGGAGGCGCTCGTGCAGGGCCGCCCGAACAAAACTATGCCGGTTTACTACGATGAATTCGACATTCCCGACCATGACTGCATTTTTCTAAATATTGCAAGCGTTCTACCTGCGGTTTTGCAAGTGCGCAATTTGCCGTGGTCGAAGGTGGGCGATTCATCGTAGTAAACCGGCATAGTTTTGAAATGGCATTAAATCGGCAGCAGCCATTTTGCTATGCGGGAGTGGTTGGCCGTTGGGAAATTACCCCCGCAGGTAGGCGATGGCGATCTGCGTGCGGTTGCGCAGGCCCATTTTGGCTAGGATCGAGCTGATGTGGTTGCGTACGGTGCCTTCGCCCATGTAGGCCGTGGCGGCAATCTCCTTGTTGTCGAGGCCGCGGGCGATAAGCTCGGCGACTTCGAACTCGCGATCGGTCAGGCCGGCAAAGGCTGCGGGCCGGCGGGTCGTGCCGGCCTCAACGCCCGTTCCGTCAAAGTCGATGTCTTCGATCGCCTTGCCCTCGAGCACGCGTTTGCCGTCCATGACCTGCGCCAACGCTGGAGGAATGGCGGCGACATCGGTTTTGATCAGGTAGCCGCGGGCGCCCAGTTTGAGCGCCGACACAATGTACTCGTCATCCGAGAATGTCGTCAGAAACACCACCCGCGCCGCAGGGTCGTGCTCGAGGATCTCGCGCGCCGCCGAAAGGCCGTCGCGTCCCGGCATCTGAATGTCGAGCAGCGCGATGTCGGGCGAGTGCTCGGCGTAGAGCGCGACCGCGTCGTCGCCATTGGCGCCGGTGCCCACCACCTCAATCTGCGGCTGGGCGCCCAGGATTATCTTGAGCGAATCGACCACCAAGCGGTCGTCGTCGACAACAATGAGCCTCATCGGTCCTCATCTCCTTGCTGTTTGGGAACGGTGGCAAACACGCGCCAGCCACCGGCGCCGGCACGCGGGCCGGCGGTGAAAGTGCCGCCGAGCGCCTCGACTCGCTCGCGCATGGAGGCGAGCCCCATGCCCTCCGCGATGCCGCGGCTGTTCGCCTGGGTTCCGCCCGCTCCATCGTCGGTGACAATGAGCTGGTAAAACGACGGATGCTCCATGCATCGTACGGTGACGGTCTGGGCGCAAGCGTGGCGCATGGTGTTGGAGAGCGCCTCGCGCAGGACCGCCGCAAAGCAGTTCGCGACGTTTGCGGGCGCATGTTCGGTCATAACTTCAAGCTCAATCTGCGGGCCGCCGTCCGAACGCGCGCCTTCAACAATGCGTTCGAGCTGCACGGAAAGGTCGACGGCGTTGTCGTTGAGCGCGTGGACGCTGGCGCGCACAAGTTGAAGCGCCTCGTCAACGGTGTGCTTGACGTCGGCGAAATCGGCGGCGACGCCGGGTTCATCGGCGTGGACTATGCGCAGGGCCTCGGTCTGCAGCGAGGCGCGTGTAAGTTGGTGGCCGACGTTGTCGTGAATCTCGCGCGCGATGCGGGCACGCTCGGCAAGTGTCGCGAGCTCGACTTCGTAGTCCTGGCGATCGGCGAGGTCGCGGTTGCGCGCCTCGAGCGCCAAGGCTCGTTCTTGCAGCTCGTCGCGGGTGCGATGCATGCGTTCTTGTTCGTGCTCCAGCTGGGCGGTACGGAGCGACAGCAGGGTGGCGGCAACCGAAAGGATGGCGGTCAGCAGGAGCGTTTGGGTGGAGAGGGCGCCGGGGCGAAGGTCTGCGGCGAGCGCGAAGGCAAAGGCGGCGCCAATGCCCAGCGCGATCCAGGCGCGCTCGCGCCGCACACGCCGCGCGATATCGTAGAGGGCGAGGGGCGCCAGCGGCACAAACGGCGGCACGAAGACGGCCGCGATGATGTAGGCGTAGCTTACGGCCTCGCTTGCGCGTCGGGCGCGTTTCCCCCGCGCGACTTCCGCCAGCGAGGTGGCTATGATGCCAAGGCAAAACGCTGCGACTAAGCGAGCGTCCACAGCAAGACCCATGGCGGCCGCAATGCAGCACGCCAGCACGATCGATTTGTCGAAAAGCCTGTTCATACGGGTATTGTACGCGAAGCCACGCGCGTGGGCACGGCTGCCCGCGCAACCGTGACATTCCTCCCGCGCGCCCGCGCGGCAAAGCGAAGGCGCTGTCAGGTCCCGCGCCCGGGCCCTGCGCCCGGGCCGCGCGCCCAGCCCCACACTCGTGACAAAGCTCACTGGTGCGCGCCGCCCGCTCCTGCGATGATGAAATCGTACCGGGCCACGACCAACAGAAGGGCCGCCTCATGACAGATATCGTCCATGTCGAAAACCTCGTCAAGCGCTATGACGATCTTATTGCGCTCGACCACTTTAACCTGAGCATCGCCCCCGGCGAGATCTTTGGCCTGCTCGGACCCAACGGCTCGGGCAAGACCACGTCCATCAACTGCATTCTGCAGCTGCTTGCCTACGACAAAGGCACCATTGAGCTGTTCGGCGAGCCCATGACGCCCACCCGCTACGACCTTAAGCGTCGCGTCGGCGTGGTGCCACAGCAGGTGGCGGTGTTCGACGAGCTCACCGTGCGCGAAAACATCGACTATTTCTGCAGCCTCTACGTCAACGACCGCAAGCGCCGCCGCGCGCTGGTGGACGAGGCGATCGACTTTGTCGGCCTGGGCGACTTTACCAAGTTTCGTCCCGGAAAGCTCTCGGGCGGCTTGGCACGCCGCCTCAACATTGCCTGTGGCATCGCGCACAAGCCCGAGCTCATCTTCTTTGACGAGCCCACGGTGGCAGTCGATCCGCAGAGCCGCAACGCCATCCTGGAGGGCATCTGCCGCCTGCGCGACGAGGGCGCCACGGTGGTGTACACCAGCCATTACATGGAGGAAGTCGAGCAGATCTGCAGCCGCATCATGATCATGGACGGCGGGCGCGTGCTGGCGCAGGGCACCAACGACGAGCTCAAGCGCATGATTCAGATGGGCGAGAAGATCGTGATCGAGGTCGGCGAGGTGCCGAGCGCGGCGCTCGGTGCCGTCGCGAGCCTGCCGCATGTCCTGGACCTGTCGGCGACGGCGGGCCAGCTCACGTTTTCGTGCGAGGCGAGCCCGCATAACCTGACGGACATTCTCGATGTGCTGCGTTCGCATGACGTGGCGCTCGGCCGCATCTATTCCGAACCGCCGACCCTCAACGACGTATTCCTCGAGATCACCGGCCGCGAGCTGCGCGACTAGGGGGCGGCCATGTTCAACACCATCATCACCACGGTCAAGACGCTGCTGCGCCGGCCGAGCACGTGGGTCTGGGGCGCTCTCTTTCCTATCGCGCTTTCCACGATGTTCATGTTTATGTTTGCGAACCTCAGCTCCGACGGCACGGTCGACCCGGTGCCGGTTGCCGTCGTGGCGGACGAGGCCTGGGATGCCTCGACCTTTAAGGATGTGGCAGCTTCGCTTGCCAAGGCAGGCGACGATCAGCTGCTCGATGTGAGCGAGTACGAAGACTTGGCTGCCGCGCGCAAAGCGCTCAAGGCCGGCGAGGTCGCGGGCATCTATACGGTTGATGCCGCGGGCACGCCCAGGCTCACGCTGCTTTCGAGCTATGACAGCTCGCGTGCGTCGACGGTGCTTACCGACCGCAGCATCCTTGAGACGGTGGCAAGCTCGTATACGCAAAATGCCGAGCTCATGTCCCAGATTGCCCAAGACAACCCGGCCGCCCTTGCCGACCCGGAGGCGGTTGCGCGCGCTCTGTCGCTCGAGGCGGAACCCGCCGCGTGAGCCTGACTCGTGCCACGCCCGATGGCACGGTCATCTACTATTACGCGCTCTTTGGCCTGGTCGCGATGATGTCTGCCGAGTTTGCCGCTTTGAGCGTCGTCGATTTGCAGCCCAATCTGTCCGGCCTCGGCGCGCGCCGCTGCGTGGGCGGTCTTTCCAAGACGGCGTCGCTGGCCGGCATTTTTGTCGGCTCGTGGCTGGTTTCCTTTGCATCGATGGCGGTTGCGATCGGCTACGTGCGCCTGGTCGTGGGCGTCGACTTTGGCGGGCGCGAGGGGTTGTGCCTGCTGGGCGGGGCTGCATCCGCGCTTGCCGCCACGGGCCTGGGGCTTTTTGTGGGCACGCTTCCCGTTAAGGGCGGCAAGGCATCCAAGTCGGGCATCCTCACGGGCTTTGCCACCACGTGCGCCCTGTTCGCCGGCCTCTACGGCGAGCCGGCGATGGCGCTTGCCGACGACGTCGCCCACGCCTGCCCGGCCGAGTGCTGGTTCAACCCCGTCAAGCTCATCTGCGACATGTTCAACCGCCTGTATTTCTTTGAGGACCTGGGCCCCTTTGCCGTTCGCGCCGGCGCGCTGGTCCTTATGGCGCTGCTGTTCGTTGCCGCCGCTACGCTGATCTTTGGAAGGAGCCGCTATGAGCACCTTTAAGACTGCGCTTCGCATGGCGCTGGCGCACCCGTTCTACCTGCTCATCTATACGGTGTTCATCTCGCTCATGGGCGTATTCATCGCGGCCTCGGTGAGCTGGAACTCGTCGCAGCTGACCGAGTACAAGCCCTACGACGCCAACGTGATTGTGGTCGACCGCGACGGCAGCGATCTTTCGCGGGCACTTACCAGGCACCTGGGTTCGCGCTTTCACCTGGTCACGGGCGTCGGCGACGACACGTACGACCTTGCGGACGCGCTCTCCAAGAGCAACAGCGCCAAGGGCAGCGCCGATTGCGTGTTCTTTATCCCGGAGGGTTTGAGGACGATCTTGTTGCGGCCGCCCGTGCGGGGGAGGACTTGCCCAAGCTCGATGTGACCTACGGCTCTGGCACCATGGCGGCGGCGCTTTCGTCCGCCGAGGCCTCGCGCTGGATCTCGCTCGCGGGCGCTGCGGCGGCGCTTGAACCCGCTGCCTCCAACGGTGACGTCGCAAGGGCCGCCGAGCACGCGGCCGCAAAGCGCGCGGAGGTCCAGATCGAGCAGGTCAAGGTCGACTCGACTGCTGCTACCACGCTCGAGTCGTACTTCAACTTTGGCGCGTACGCGATCATCTCGTCGGTCATCGTGTCGGTGGGACTGGTGTTTTCGGGCATGAACGAGCCCGAGCGCGTGCGCCGCATGGATGCCAGCCCGGTCTCTGAGCGCCAGCGTTCGCTCGCTGTGTTCGCGGCCGCCGCCGTGCTCACCGTTTGCATCTGGCTTGTGTCGAGCATGATGGGCGTCGTGGGCTTTGCCGGCGCGGTTGCCGAGGTCGGCGTGGGCCGCGTGTGCCTGGCGCTGGCGGCAACGTTTGCCCTGGCGTGCACGCCGCTGGCCGTTGGCTTTACGCTGTCGAGCCTGGGCGCGCGCGAGGAGCTGCTCAACGGTGTGGGCAACCTGCTCGGCATGCTCATGACGTTTTTGGGCGGCGCCTGGATGCCGCTATCGCTCATGGGCTCGGCCGTGCAGACGGTGGCGCACTTTGTGCCGACGTATTGGGTGAACGACGCAATCGGCAAGGCGCTTGCCTCGGACCTGACGTCTGCCGTGTTGGGCGACATCGTCTGTGACCTGGGCGTCACCGTGCTCTTCGCCGCCGCCATCGCCGCCGTAGGCCTAGCCCTCGCACACGCCAAATCCCACGCCTAGCCGTAACCCGTCACTTGGGGACGTTCCTTTCCTGCTGGCACTTGGGGACAGTCCCGGCACTCATTGGGGACAGACTTAAATGAGTGGTTTCAGTCATATAAGTCTGTCCCCAATGAGTGCCCAATGACTGGTTTGGAAAAAATTGCGCCTGTCGCTAAAAAATAGTTCGCCCAGGTTTACTATTACCCTAGAAAAGTAGCAGAAGGCTAACAACGGGGGATAGCATGGCGACAAAGCATGCCTACGTCCAGGTCAAAGGGCTCAAGAAACACTATGGCGACGGTGATGCGCGCTTGACGGTACTCGATGGCATCGACACGTCCATCAACCGCGGTGAGATCTGCGTCATGCTGGGACCTCGGGCTCGGGCAAGTCGACCTTTCTCAACCTGATCGGCGGCCTGGAGGATGCCGACGGCGGCTCCATCATGGTGGACGGCTGCGACCTCACGGTGCTCAAGCCTGCCGATCTGGGCGAGTACCGCCGCCGCGAGCTGGGCTTTGTCTTCCAGTTCTACAACCTGGTGCCCGACCTTACCATCAAGGAAAACATCGAGGTCACGGCGCACCTGTCCAAAAACCCGCTCAATGTCGACGACCTGCTGCGTTCGCTGGGCCTCTACGAACACCGCAACAAGTTCCCGCGCCAGGTCTCGGGCGGCCAGCAGCAGCGCTGCGCCATCGGTCGTGCGCTCGTCAAAAATCCGGGCCTGTTGCTGTGCGACGAGCCCACGGGCGCGCTTGACTACAAGACGTCCAAGGAAATCTTGCAGCTCATGGAGGATGTTAACCGCACCTACGGCTGCACCATCATCATCGTCACCCACAACGCCGCCATCGCCCGCATGGCAACCGCGTGCTGCGCCTGCGCGACGGCCGCATCGTCGAGGATGAGCTCAACGAGTCGCCCGTTGCGGCCGCCGAGCTCGATTGGTAGGCGACGCCATGACACCTCTCGCAAAGCGATTCCCGCGCGAGCTGCGCCGCAATGTCGGTAAGTACCTGGGCATCTTTTTGCTTATGTGCGGAAGCATCGCCCTCACGTCGGGTTTTTTGCTCGCGGCGCATTCCATCGGCTGCCTCATTGACGACATGCGCGACGACTACACGATTGAGGACGGCCGCGTGACTACCTCCTTCGAGGCCACCGACGAGCAGCTCAAGGCCGCCGAGGATGCAGCCGGCGACGTCGGTGGCGTCACGCTCTACAAGAATTTCTCCATCGACGCCATCATCAAAAAGACCGCCGGCGACGATGGCACCAAGCGCACGCTGCGCACCTATGCGCACCGCACCAAGGTCGATATCGCGTCCTACTGTGAGGGCAGGCAGCCCAAGACGGACGATGAGGTGGCTATCGACCGCGTTTTTGCCACCAACAACGACCTTGTCGTGGGCGATAAGGTTGAGCTTGAGGGCCGCACCTACACCATCTGCGGCATCATGACCCAGCCCGATAGCCAGGCGCTGTTCCTCAACAATTCGGACTTTACGGTGAACACCATCACCTATGGTGTGGCCGAGGTCACCGACGCCGGCTTTGCCGCGCTCGAGGATGCCGGTGGTGCACCTGCCTACACCTACTCCTTTGCCTTTACCGATCGCGACCTCCCCACCGCGGATCGCATCGATGCGGAGCAGGATATGGTCGAGGCGCTGACCGATGCCGATGCGCGCGTGGACGATCTGATCGACGCCGATTCCAACCAGGGTATTGGCTACGCGCGCGACGACGTAGACGGCGACTCCATGATGTGGATGACGCTGCTCGACATCATCATCGTGATCATGGCATTTGTCTTTGTGGTGCTCACTGACGCCACCATCGAGGAAGAGAGCGCCATCATCGGCACGCTGCTCGCCAGCGGCTATCGCCGTCGCGAGATCGTGCTGCACTACCTGGCGCTTCCCGCCATCGTGGGTGTGCTCGCGGCACTTTTGGGCACTGCGCTTGGCGTTGTGTTCTTTACCGAGCCCATGCGAAGCCTCTATTACGGTTCGTACAGCCTGCCGCCCTTCCAGGTGTACTGGAGCTGGGAAATCTTTGTGAAGTGCGCCGTGGTTCCCGCCGCCGCGCTCATCCTCATCACGCTGGTGGGCCTGCTTCACAAGATGGCAAGACGCCGTTGCAGTTTCTCCGTCACGAGGCGAGCGGCAAATCGGGCACCAAGCGCGGCCTGCAGCTGCCGGAGCGCATGGGCTTTGTCTCGCGCTTCCGCCTGCGCGTCTTCCTGCGCAACCTGGGCAACTTCGCCACGCTCTTCGTGGGCATTGCATTCGCCTCGCTGCTGCTGCTCTTTGGCCTGGCGATTCTGCCTACGATGACGCACTACGCCGACAACCTCGAGACGAGCCTGGTCGCCGAGCACCAGTACACACTCAAGGCTCCGCTAGAGCTCGAGGGCACTGCCGAGGAGCGCGAGCAGTGGTCGGCGCTCGAGCGCTTGCAGTCGGTTGACGGCGCGCTGCTTTCCGCCGCTCAGGATGCCGATGACGAGCTTGACGACGCGGCCGATGCAGCGCAGGCGGCGACCGATGCCGTGACCAGCGTTCCGTCTGCCGAAAGTCTGGCTGCGGCGAAGGACGCGCTCGCAAGCGTTCAGGACAAGAAGGATGCACTCTATGCGCGCCTCGATGACCTTGCCGATGCCCTCGGCTGCAACCGCGACGAGGCTATCGACCTGATCGACAAGGCCTCTAAGATCGACACCGACAACGACGACATTCACCCGGTCAATACGACCGACAACGGCGCGGGCGCAATCGCGCAGGCCGAGAAATATGCCATTTACCAGCTGCAATACGACCGTGGCGATGGTAATGGTGAGGAGACGATTTCTGTCTACGGCATCTCGGCAGACTCGCGCTACTGGAAGGACCTCAACGTCGGCGATGGGCGCGTCGTCTTTGGCGGCGGTCTGCTCGATAAGTTTGGCTGGAGCGAGGGCCAGAAGGTCACGCTCAGCGACAAGTACGAGGGCGAGCATTATTCCCTTGAGTATGCGGGCAAGGATTGTGCCTGGGGCTCCAAGTCGGACATGAATATCTATATGAGTATCGACGACTTTAACGAGCTGTTCGACAACGACGCCGCCTACTTTAACGGCTATGTGAGCGACGAGAAGCTCGACCTCGACGCGCGCTACTTTGCCGGCGACACCACGCCCGACGACATGCGCGCCGTGGGTGACCAGTTCATCGGCATGATGAGCAAAATGATCGGCATGATGGTCGGGCTCGCGGTGTTTATCTTCCTGCTGTTTATGTACCTGCTAACCAAGGCCGTTATCGACCATAGCGCCCGCTCGATCAGCTATATGAAGGTCTTTGGCTATCGCGATGGCGAGATCTCGCATCTGTACATCCGCTCGATTACGCTGTGCGTGGCGGCATCGCTCGTGCTGAGCCTGCCGGTCATTATTGGCTCGCTCACGGCCATCTTCCGCTCGATGCTGCTCTCCTACAACGGCAATATCGAGATTTACGTGCCGACCTGGTCCATGGCGGCATGCGTGGGCATCGGCTTTGCAACGTACCTGGTCGTTGCGTTGCTGCACATGCGCTCCATCAGGCGCGTCAGCCTGGCCGAAGCTCTCAAGGTGCAAGAGTAGCCATTGGGGACGTTCTTAAACGACTAGTCATCGGGGACTGTCTTTGCCGATCTGCCCGCTCGCCGGCCGGGCTGACAAGGGCTGTCCCTGGCGACACTCATTTAAGTCTGTCCCCAATGAGTGAAGTCTGTCCCCAATGACTAGGTGCCGCGCTTGACTTCGACCCTACTTCAACGGGTACCATCCTCTATGTCTGTAACGCCATATAGACCGAGGGGATATATCTATGACCGCAACTGCACCCGCAGCACCAGCAAAGGTGTACTTCACCAACCTGCGCACGCATGCTCGCGAGAGCCAGCTCGACAAACTCAAGCGCCTCATCCGTCGCGCCGGCATTGAGCAGATCGACTTCGAGAACAAGTTCGTCGCCATCAAGATTCACTTTGGCGAGCTGGGCAATCTGAGCTTTTTGCGCCCCAACTACGCCCGCGCCGTCGCGGATGTCGTCAAGGAGCTGGGCGGCAAGCCCTTCCTTACCGACTGCAACACGCTCTATGTCGGTAGCCGCAAAAACGCGCTCGAGCACATCGATACCGCCTACCAGAACGGCTTTACCCCGTATGCCACGGGCTGCCAGATCATCATCGCAGACGGCCTCAAGGGCACCGACGAGGCACTCGTTCCGGTCGAGGGCGGCGAGTACGTGCGCGAGGCAAAGGTCGGCCAGGCACTCATGGATGCCGACATCGTGATCAGCCTTACGCACTTTAAGGGTCATGAGCAGGCGGGCTTTGGCGGCGCCATGAAGAACCTGGGCATGGGAGGCGGCAGCCGTGCCGGCAAGATGGAGCAGCATGCCGCCGGCAAGCCGAGCGTCGATACTACCAACTGCGTAGGTTGCCGTGCCTGCGAGAAGATTTGCGCGCACAGCGCCATCACGTTTGACGGTACGCGTGAGCGCGAGCTTGCCAACGGCAGCACCCGCACGGTTCACGTGGCTACCATCGACCACGATCGCTGCGTGGGCTGCGGACGCTGCATTGCGGCGTGCAACCAGGACTGCATCAAGCCCGACTATGACGCCGCGGCCGATGTACTCAACTACAAGATCGCCGAGTATACGAAGGCCGTTGTCCAGGATCGCCCCAGCTTCCATATCTCGCTCGCCATGGACATCAGCCCCAACTGCGACTGCCATCCCGAGAATGACACGCCCATCGTCAACGACATCGGCATGTTCGCGAGCTTCGACCCGGTCGCCATCGACCAGGCCTGCGCCGATGCCGTCATGGCATCCGAGCCGCTGCCTAACACCGAGCTTACCGACAGCGCGGCCAAGATGGAGCATAACCACGAGCATTTGGAGGGCGAGCAGGCCAAGGATCCCTTCTGCATCACGCATCCCGACACCGACTGGCGCGCGTGCATCGCGCATGCCGAGAAGATCGGCCTGGGCACGAGCGAGTACGAGCTCATCGAGGTCAAATAGCGCCTAGCTATTGGACATATCAAGTGACTTTGTGGCGTAAGTCGAGCAAAAGCCGCCCACGAGCACAGCGCTCGCGGGCGGTTTTCCAGAAGTATGCGGCAAATTTCGAGACCGCCGAGCACACGACGTTTTTTGGCAACAAAACCCCTGATAAATTGTTGATAAAACTGCGGTCTGGTCGGCAGTTCCAGATTTTGCCGCATACTTTCGAAAATAGGGGGTCAGATAAAGCCCCGGACGTTGCTTTTTGCCTAAAAATTCTTTCCGAGGAAGTCGTCGACCGTATTCCAGTAGAGCTCGGGATCAACTTGCGCACTCTTGGCGTGGGTGGCGCCATGGATGGTGAGCTTTTGCTTGACCTTGCTAGCGCACGCGTCGTAGTTTTGGTCGAGCATGCTGTACGGTACAAAGGTGTCCTGGTCGCCATGGATAAAGAGCATGGGAACCGTCGCGTGTTTAAGCTGCTCCACGCTGCTCGCCTTATGAAAGTCGTAGCCCGCGCGCACCCTGCACACCAGGTTCGCCACATCGAGCAAGGGAAAGTTGGGCAGGCCGAACACGTCCTTGAGCTGCAGGGAAAACTCGTCCCAAACGCTTGTGTAGCCGCAATCCTCGATGATGCACCTAACATTAGAGGGCAGAGATTCCCCCGCAACGTTCATAGCGGTTGCCGCACCCATCGACTCACCAAAGACCAGGATGCGCGCCTCGGGGTCAGCCTGAACGATTTGCTCGATCCATGCGACGATGTCGAGGCGCTCGGGCCAGCCCATGCCGATATAGTCGCCGCCGGAGCGCTCGTGGGCGCGGGCGGCGGGTGCGAGTACGTTCATGCCGCGGTCGTGGAAGCGCTTGACGTATCGGGCCATACCGATGGGCTCGTCGGTGTATCCGTGCAGGCAGATAGCGTAATCGTGCGTGCTCTCCGGGGCGGCAAAATACCAAGCGGCAAGCTCGGTCCCGTCGTCTGCGGTGAGGCTGCTGCTCTTGCGGTTTTCCTTAAACCATGCCCGCGCCTCGGTGTCCTTGGCATCCGGCTGCTCACCTTCTTTGTCGTTCTTGCTATCCTGCATCATCTTCATGGTGTACGGCGCTTGGGGGTTCAGGGCAAAGTCAAACAAAAAGTTGCCGGCAAATCCAAGCAGCGCGACGACGAGCACCAACGCAACAACGCCGGCTATCTTGAGCTTCCGATGGGGGTGTGCGCTTTGAGGCATTTACGGTTCTCCTTATAGATGTTAATACATCAACATTTAAAACAAGCGCATTATGGATGTTCGCCGTTGATGCGTCAACAAGCAAAGAATGGGTAAACAAAGGGACACGTATGGTGCAAATTTCGCACGTACCCAGACGCTTTGATATAGTGTTGAGAACTCTTTACATTGGAGGATGTAACCGGCATGTCCGATTCGAGCGACAGTTCTAAGCCGCGACCCAAGACCGCGGCCGTTCCACACTACACGGTGGGCGAGGAGATCATGAACTCCGTCACCCATGGTGTCGGCTGCCTGCTGGGTATCGCGGGTCTGGTGCTCCTGATCGTATTCGCTGCCCTGCGCGGCGGAGGCCCGGCCCACATGGCCGCGGCGATTGTCTATGGTGTCAGTATCATCCTCGAATACTTGGCCTCCACGCTCTATCACGCGATTCAGCCCGCTCGCGCCAAGCGCGTGTTTCGCATCATCGACCACAGCTGCATTTACCTGCTCATAGCCGGCAGCTATACCCCGTTTTGCCTCATCACGCTCGCAAACGACGGCGGCCCTGCGCTGTTCTTTGCCGTGTGGGCCATCGCCATCATCGGCATCGCACTCGAGTGCTTTTTGCGCGAGCGTCAGCCGCACTGGGTAAGCGGCCTGGTCTACCTGCTGATGGGCTGGCTCGTCGTCTTTAAGCTGCCCGAGCTCGTGTCGCTGCTCAACCCCGTGGCGCTTGCCCTGCTCGCCGTTGGCGGCGTGTGCTATACCGTGGGCGTGCCGTTCTATATCGCCAAAAACGTGCGCTATCTGCACAGCGTGTTTCACCTGTGGGTGCTCGCCGGCAGCATCTTCCAGTTCATGGCGGTGATTCTCTTCGTAATCTAGCGACCACGCCTGCTCGCCCGCGTCTCCGTTTGGGCGACAGTGCAATTGCCGTATCCGCCACCAACGTTTTAACCTGACGTCCCGAATCTTGGAGGTTCGAGAAACTCCCGATGGACATAACCATCTCCCTTATCACCACCTTCGTTTTGACCCTCATCAACGGCTATTTCTCTATGTCCGAGATGGCGCTCACCACGGCCAAGCGCGCCGTGCTGGAGCACGAGGCCGAGGAAGGCGACAGGCGCGCCGAGCGTGCCATTAAGCTTGCTGCCGACTCCGACCAGCTGCTCGCCACCATCCAGGTCGCCATCACACTCGTGGGCTTCGCCTCGTCCGCCGTCGCCTCGACGAGTCTGTCCGACCCGCTCGCCACGTGCTCATGAGTTTTGGCATCGCGCCGCTCTCCGCCATCGCGCGCGGCCTGGCGCCGGTCATCATCACCGTCGCGGTCGCCTTCGTATCCATCGTGATCGGCGAGCTCGTCCCCAAGCGCATCGGCCTGGCCAATGCCGAGGGCGTGTCCAAGCAGGTCGTGGGCCCGCTTTCCGTGTTCCAGAAGATCGCCCGTCCGCTCGTGTGGCTGACTGGCGCTTGCTCCGATGGCCTGGCCCGCATCCTGCGTATCAAGAGTGCCGACGACCGTCAGAACGTCTCGGAAGAAGAGATCAAGTACATGGTCTCGGAGCAGGACGACCTGCTCGACGAGGAAAAGCGCATGATCCACGAGATCTTTGACCTGGGCGACACCGTTGCCCGCGAGGTCATGGTGCCGCGCGTGGACACCACCATGTGCGAGGACGACGAGACGGTCGCCAGCGTGCTATCCACTATGCGCCAGACCGGCTTCAGCCGCATCCCCGTCTATCACGAGGATCCCGACAACGTCGCCGGCATCGCGCACATCAAGGACCTGATTCAGCCCGCGCTCGACGGCAAGGGCGACCAGCCCATCGCCGGCTTTTTGCGCGACGCCACCTTTGTGCCCGACACCAAGGACATCCTGCCGCTGCTGTCCGAGATGCAGACCTCGCACGACCAGATCGTGGTGGTCGTGGACGAGTACGGCGGCACGGCCGGCATCATCACCATCGAAGACATCGTCGAGGAGATCGTCGGCGAGATCGAGGACGAGTTCGACCCCGACAACAAGTATCTCACGCGCCTTTCGCGCCGCGAGTGGCTCGTTGATGGGCGTTTTTCGTGCGATGACGCGATTGAGCTTGGTTGGCCGCTCGAGGAAAGCGATGATTATGAGACCATCGCCGGCTGGATCTTGGAGCTTTGTGACTCGGTGCCCGACATCGGAGAGGTGTTTGAGGTCGCGGGGTACAAGTTTAAAGTGCAGTCGATGCGTGGCCAGCGCATCTCGCTCATTCGCGTGATCGCTCCGGCCGAAACCGATAAGAAGGATTCCGAGTCTTCGGCAGAGAAGCCGGCGGCGTCGGGTGCGGGCTCTGTGGATCCGCACGATGGCGACGAGTAGGGCAAGGAAGAGTAGGGGAGAGTTATGGCAGGCCTGTTCAACATCCTTAAGGTCACCGTCAGCGAGGATAAGATCTGCGCGCACGTGCTGGTGAACCCCGGCATGCCGCTCATGACCTCGGAGGATATCGAGGCCACGGCGCGCGTGTACTACCTGGTGCCGGCGATTGCCAAGCACCTGTGCCTGGGCGATTCCGGCCGCGAGTTCCAGGACTGCATGGGTCAGACCGAGCTCTGCCACCTGCTGGAGCACGTGACGGTCGAGCTTATGAACGAGACCGGTCTTGCCGGTAGCATCTCGTGCGGCCGCACGCGCGTAAGTGAGCATGACGAGCGTGTCTTTGAGGTTGAGCTTTCGTGCCCCGACGACGCACTGGCCATCGGTGCGCTGTCGTCGGCCACCTTTATGATGGACTGGGCGTACCTGCACGCCGACCAGCCTGCCCCCGACGTGGAAGGCACGGTCGCGGGCCTGCGCAACCTGGTGCTGGGCATGCGCGCCGAGGCCGAGGGCAAGGATCCTCACGAGGCCGTCGCCGCTGCGAACGGCGAAGATGCTGCCGAGGACGAGGGCGCTGACGAGGGCGATGCGCCGGTCGACGCCGAGCCCGTTGCCGATGCGACCGCCGAGCCCGTTCCCACCGAGCCCCAGGGCGTCCCCAACTTTGACGACGAGCCCCAGGTGGCGATTGATACCGAGGGCGCGGTTGCCGAGAACCACGAGGCCTCCGCTGCCGTCTTTGGCGGTGCTGCGACGGTTCCGGTAGGACCTGCGCATGAGGGCGGCCTGCCGCTCGTGGACGGCGCCGGCGAGGACCCGGGTGCCACGGTGGCCATGCCGGCTATGCCTCAGGAGTAGGCCTACGCGTTTATCGCCATCACGTACCTGCGCCTTTGCCGTACGCAGATGAGCGGAGCGGCAAGTGATGCGCTGCGGGTATAATGGACAGCATTCAAACGGTGGGCACCGACGTGCCCGCAGGAGAGGAATGATCATGGGTAAGACTTTCAGCTTTGTCTCCGGCGCACTTTTTGGTGCTGCTGCTGGCGCTATTATCGGTGTTGCTCTGGCCCCGCGCTCGGGCGCCGAGACCCGCGCCATGGCTGCCGATATCGCCAACGACGCTTGGGACAATATGCGTGACACCTACGAGCACAGCGCCGAGGAGGCCCGTGCTGCGGTCAACGATTTTGGCCCGATGGTCGACGCCAAGACTGACGACCTACGCGCCAAGGTCGACCTGGCCCGCGAGCGCATGGACCAGCTGCGCGAGCAGCTCAACGACGCCATTTCGGGCGGCAACGTGACGCCTGCCGCCGACGTCGTGGTCGAGAACGCCGTCGAGGCTGATGCCGAGGCTGCGGAGCCCTCGACCGAGGCATAATGCGCGCCGGGGATTTTGTCGGCGCCAAGATCTATCGCAAGCCTACCGAGGACAAGCGCACCAAAAAGGACGGCACGCCGCGCAGCCCTAAAAAGCTCGGGAAGATTCACTTTCCGGTCTTTACCCCGGGCGGTACGCGTGTGGTCGGCTTTATGGTTCGCCAGTCCGATATCGCGGGCATGATCGAGCGTCCCGACCGATTCGTAGCGCTCGACGCCATTGGTGTCTACGAGGGCGCCATTGCGGTCGATGACGTTAAGGACACGTACGATGCCGCCGCCGCCAAGCGCCTCGACATCAACCTGGACGATTGCATCATCTGGGTCGGTATGGACGTGCGCACGGAATCGGGCGACGTCGTGGGCTATTGCTCGGACGTTGAGTTCAAGCCACGCTCGGGCATCGTGCAGGCATTCTATGTGACCGCCGGTGCTGCTTCGAGTGTTTTGGTTGGTGACACGCAGGTGCCGCCGACGATGCTGCGCGGCTACGAGAACGGCGCGATGATTGTCTCGGACGAGGTCAAGTCGCTCGGGTATTCGGGCGGTGCGGCTGCCAAGGCCGCCGAGGCCAGCGTCGTGGTGGGCGACAAGGTCAAAAAGGGCGCCAAGGTGCTCGACGACAAGGGATCGGTTGCCGTGGACAAGGGCAGTCGCGCACTGGGCAAGCAGCTCGGCAAGACGCGCGGCATGTTCAAGGCCTTTAAGGACGAATACCAAAAGGCGAGCGGAGGCTCGTCAAAAGCTACAAAATAGCGACGTACCAAATGATGGGAGGCAAGCCGGAGACCTGTTGCTCCGGCTTGCTGTGTTTATGGGGGAGGCACATGCGCCAAAACGGATCCAACTTAAACGGGCGTTCGGGTGCGCGTCCGACGGCGCGCCGCGACCTGGGGCAGCTGCCCAGCGGTCAGCGCCGTCGCCGCCGTAAGCCCGGCGCGATGTACCTCAACCATAGCCGCGGGTTTAGCGACCGCAGCGCGCGCATCGGCAACGGGCGCTCGCCGCGCCGACCGTCCCGTCTGCCCTATGCGCTCATCGCCGTGGGTTGCGCACTCGTGCTGTTTATCGCTGCCGTCGTGGGCTACGTCAACCGCAGCGTGGACGTGGAGCTCAACGGCCAGAAGACTGCGGTGCGCGTCGGCTCTACGCTGCAGAATCTCATCGACGACCAGGAGTTGACTGACACCTACGACGCAGGCGACCTGCTGGCCGTCGATGACAGCGTGCTCAAGCGCCATGGCGGCGAAAAGCTGTCGGTTAAGGTGGACGGCAAGCGCATAAAACAGGGCAAATGGGATAGCCGCGAACTTGAGGGTGGCGAGAAGGTGACGGTCAAGGATGGCCGTAACACCTACGAGAAGCATGAGGTTCAGGCTACGGTTATCGAGCCCAGGCTCAAGGTCGAGGGCACGGGCGCTATCGAGTATGTGCAGACGTGGGGTGTCCAGGGCCGCTCCGAGGTGTGGGTTGGTGAGCAGTCGGGCAAGACGCAGGACCGCGGCGAGGTTGTGCCCGCCACCGATTGCGTCGTTGCGTGCGCCAGCGTGGCGCCCAAGGGCAACAAAAAGTACGTGGCGCTGACGTTTGACGAGGGTCCGAGCGGCGCCACCAAACAGATCTTGCAGGTGCTCAAGGAAAAGGGCGTTACCGCGACGTTCTTCCTTTCGGGCGATGCGGCCGAGGCCTCGCCTGCCACGGCCAAGGCGATTGTCGATGCCGGGTGCGAGATCGGATCCAACAGCTACAGCGACGATTCGCTCAAGGGTCAGGACCGTGAGACGGTACGCGAACAGATCACGAAAGGCACCGATGCGATTAAGTCGGCGACCGGCGTGAAGACGATGCTGCTGCGTGCTCCCTACGCTGCCTTTGACGAGCAAAACTGGATTGATGCGATGGACCTGGTCTCCGCCGTGGTCTCGTGGAATATTGACTCGGGCGACTGGCTGCTCAACGGTGCCGACGAGCAGGTCTCAACGGTGCTCGATTCGGTGACGCCGGGCAATATCGTGCTGCTCACCGATAGAGACGAATGCGCCGAGCAGACGCTCGAGGCGCTGCCGCAGATTATCGACGGTCTTGTCGCCGACGGCTACAAGATCGTGACGCTCAGCGACCTGGTCAAGACGGACACGTCGCTGAGCAAAAAGCTCACCTCGCTGACGAAGGTCACCATGCCTAAGGACGCCGTGTTCCCCCAACTTGCCGAGGACGATGACACCACAGAGTAGTCATTGGGTAGTCGTTTAAGAACGTCCCCAATGGCTATGTCACGGATACGTCAGCGTTTGGTATGCCTGCAATGTGCAGCGCATAAATTCGATGCCGCAGAGCGATGCTGATGCTATAGTTACTGCGGTTAATGAGGGTCAAGAGAAAGGTTACAGGTGAAATCCAAACCTCGACCATACAGTCGATGACCCCATGCAGGTGCTTTTTGCGCATGCACGGGGTGTAAGCGTCGAGCGGCGTGCCGCCCGCGCATGCGTATACATATCCAGAAGCCCCCGGACGCCGCACGCGCGGCCGCGTCCGGAGGAATAATGATGGGGAGCACCATTGAATTATCTGAGTGAGATGCTCAAATTGCCGGTCTTGGACGTCGACGGCGAAAAGCTCGGCGTGGTCAACGATTTTGGCATTGCTACCGGCGAAGTTTTTCCGCACGTGACGTCGCTCGCGTTCCGCGGCCCCGGCAAGACGCCGTTTATGATCAGCTGGCGCAAATGGGTCGACCGTATCGACGAGACGGGCGTGTATCTCAACACGTCTGCCACCAATATTCGCTTCTCGTACCTGCAGCCGACCGAGCTCCTGCTGGCGCGCGACGTGCTCAATAAGCAGATCGTCGACACGCAGGGCATGAAGGTCGTGCGCGTCAACGACATCAAGTTTTCCATGTCGGGCGAAAACCAGCTGCGCCTGTTGGGTGCCGAGGTCGGTGCCCGCGGTCTGCTGCGCGCGATCAGCCCCGCACTCGAGCACGTCGTCGAGGGCTTTATGAAGCACCTGGCAAGCCGCTCAGCGAGGACATCATCGCTTGGTCCTACATGGACCTGCTCGACCGCTCGACTAAAAACATCCAACTCTCGGTGTCGCACAAGACGCTCGGCGAGCTGCACCCTGCCGACATCGCCGACATTATCGAGCAGCTCGACCCGCGCCTACGTGCGCAGGTGTTTGCGCAGCTCGATACCGCCCAGGCAGCCGAAGCTATCTCGGAGTTCGATGACGACGAGCTTATGACCGAGATGCTCGAGGGCCTGTCCGACACGGACGCATCGTCGATGCTGGCCATGATGGACCCGGATGACGCTGCCGACCTGATCGACGAGCTCGATTACGAGAAGGCCGAGAAGCTCCTGCGCCTGATGGGCGTCAAGGAGGAGAAGGCGATTCGTAATCTGCTGGGGTATGAGGACAACACCGCCGGCCGCATCATGACCTCGGAGTTTGTCTCCCTGCCCGCCACGGCAACGGTCGGTGACGCCATCGAGGCGATTCGCGAGCTCGACGAGGACTTCGAGAGCGTCTACTACGTCTATACCGAGGATCCGAGCGGCATGCTGACCGGCGTGCTTTCACTGCGCACGCTGATTGTAGCCGACCGCGACGCCACGCTGGGTCAGCTGGCCTATCGCGACCTGGTCTATGTGTCGCCGGACGAGGACCAGGAAGACGTAACGGATGAGATGACCAAGTATGACCTGGTAGCTATCCCCGTCTGTGACGAGAACCGCCACATCCTGGGTATCGTGACCTTCGACGACGCCATGGACGTTATCGCCGAGGAGCACCAGGAGGACCTGCAGATCGCCGGTGTCGGCTCGGGTGATAGCGCATCGGACGACTCGACGAACGTGCTCAGCTGGTTCGTACATCGCCAGTACTGGGTTGTTGTATGGGGCGTCGCGTCGTGCATCATGGCGACCGTGCTGGGAACGGCGCTCGGCTCCGCGCATCTGGTGGTGTTCCCCATGTGCGCCATGCCGCTCGTGCTGCTGGCGGCCTCGCGCATGGTGTCGTTCGTCAAGAACTACTTCCTGGAGTATGACGGTCACGACGACGAGCCCAAGCCGTATCTGGGGTTCTTCTTCCAGAGCACGGGCATGGGCCTGATTCTGTCACTCGTGACCTACCTGTGCGCCCAGCTGGTGCGCACCGCTGCGTTCCCCGATGCGTCCATGTTTGAGGAGCAACTCTTTACCGGGTGCTTTAATATCGCTGCCATCATTTGCCTGGTTGGCAACATGAGTGCCGTGATTTACCTGATGGTGCTGTTTTGGCGTGACGAGCATGACCTCAACACGTCGGGCACCGCCATGAACGTTATTGCCGTCATGATCTCGTGCGTAGCGTACTGCGCCGCTGCGGTGCTGCTCACCATGTCGGTCATGGGTTAGGTGGTCGCGTGCAAAATACCAAGCAAAAGTCGGGCACCAAGCAAAAGTTGACCATCGCGGCCATCTTTGGCGCTATGGGTCCCGGTCTGCTGGCGGCGCTTTCGGGCAATGACGCCGGCGGCATTGCAACGTATTCCAGCGCGGGCGCCAGCTATGGCTACAAGATGCTGTGGATGCTTCCCGTCATGACCGTGCTGCTCATCGTGACGCAGGAGACCGCGGCGCGCTGCGGCTGCGTCACGGGCAAGGGCCTGGCATCGCTCATTCGCGAGCGCTTTGGCGTGCGCAAGAGTGTACTTGCTATGGCGGCGCTGTTGATCGCCAACACGGCTGTGACCATTTCGGAGTTTGCGGGTATCGCCAGCGGCCTTGCTCTCTTTGGCGTGCCGGCGAGCATCTCGGTGCCGTTGGTGGCGCTGCTGGTGTGGATGCTTACCATGTCGGGTAGTTTCCAGCGCATCGAGAAGATTCTGCTGTTGGTAAGCTGCGTCTTCGTGACCTATATTGTCGCCGCGTTTATGGCTGGCCCCAACTGGGGTGAGGTCGCGGTCGACCTGGTCGTGCCTAACATTCAAAATGACCCCAGCTACGTGTCGCTCGTGGTCGCAACGATCGGTACCACCATCGCGCCGTGGATGATTTTCTTGGCGCAGAACAACGTGGTCGATAAGAACGCGGGCGAGGACGACATCGTGCTGCAGCGCATTGATACCGTGAGCGGCTCGATCGCTGCTGATATCATTGCGGGCTTTATTATCATCACGACCGGTACGGTGCTGTTCCCGGCGGGTATTCAGATTAGCGATGCTGCCGATGCCGCCCGCGCGCTGGAGCCCATCGCGGGTCAGTGGTCCACGGTGCTGTTTGCCTCGGGCCTGGTCGCAGCGAGCTTTTTGGCTGCCTGCGTGCTGCCGGGCGTTACGTCGAGTGCCATCTGCGAGGCATTTGGTTGGGAGCGCGGCGCCGATCGTAGCTGGGATGAGGCCCCGGTTTACCGCGGCATCATTACGGCCATCATCGGTATTTCTGCCGTGTTGGTGCTCATGCCCGGTGTCGATCTGTTCCAGATTATGATGACCTCGCAGGTCATCAATGGCGTGCTACTGCCCGTGGTTCTGGTGTTCCAGGTGGTTATCGCCGCCGACCGTCACATTATGGGCACTAACCGCAACGGTCGCGTGTGGAACGTGCTCACTTGGGCGACTATCGGTGTGATTACGGTGCTCACGGTCGTTATGTTTGTTCTGCAGGCGATGGGTTACAGCGCTTAGCGCCTCCTTTGGACTCCAAACAGGCCGCTGCCATGGGTTGCGGCCTGTATTTTGCCTGTTATAGGGGGTTAGTAATATGCGTGTGGACAAAAAATGCCAAATATGAGTACTGTTGCCTGGATGATAGTATTTACGACCAAGAAAATAATGGACATATCTAAAAATCTGTTCATTAAAAGCGAAGCTCCAAGTCTTAAGCCGGCCATTCTGGTCAACTGGAAGGGTCGCGCGCTACCGCTTGGGCGCCATTTTGGGTGGTTTTGCCTGCTACTAAAATGGTAACAGTACTCATATTTGCCCCTTTTTGTCCACGACCTCTTGGAGCCGGCTCGAAAAGAGTGATTTTGGGTTGTTTGCTGCAGGCTACTTGTCGGTGCCCAGTTTGTGCGGCTTGAGAGCGAGCGCATTGACGAGTGCGTCGGTGGCAGACTTGACGGCTGCCGGTTGCGGATCGTTGACGTGATCCTCGGGATGCACGGGCAGGTCCTTCTTGACTGCATCGTGGATCAAGTTGAGGTACTCAGTTACGCCAGTGGTCGATAGATGCGTGCCATCGCCATCGAACAGGTCGTTGCGGTTGGCGCTGTATCCGTACCAGTCGATAACGCGCACGTTCTTGTAGCGCGTAGCGGCGTTGGCGATGGCCTGGTTGGTAGAGCCAACCCACGGCTGCGGGCTGCGTGTGTTCACAAACACCACAATACGCTTATCTCCCGCATCGGCCATGATGGCGTCGATCTGATCGTCGGTTACCAAGCCGTTGGTGCCCAGCGCAAAGACCACGATCTTGCCGGCAAGGTTCTGCTGGATATAGCCCTCAAATGTCGCGCGGCCCGCATCAAACTGGCGGCCCTTTTCGGCATCGATATGGCTGTGCGGGAACACGCCGTCAAAGGTGTCCACGGCACGCAGCGACACGGAGTCGCCGATCATAAGCAGATCGTAGGAGCCATCGGGGAAGCCGTCGTTGTCCTTGTCGGTGTCGTCAGCCGCCTGTTGGTCGGCGGGCGCGGTGTTTTTGGCTTCCTTGTTCAGAACTTCGGCGCCCTCACCGCTCAGTGCGGAGGTCTCCGGCACAAAGATCAGGCCGCCCAGTGCAACGACCAACACGACAGCGCAGGTTGCGCAGACAGGGACGTGCGCGCGTGCCCAGTTGGCGGGCGTGGCGGTGCCGTCGCGGAACTCGGATACGGTGCGCCCAAAGGCGCCCTTTCTAAACGGCGTCTCGATAAAGCGATATGAGCATTCGGCCACGGCGACCACCAACAGCACCTGCAAAATGTACTGCCACCACGGTGTATCGTTGATGTTGGCGACCGGGTTCATAAGCAGAAGCAGCGGATAGTGCCACAGGTAGATGCTGTACGAGCGCTTGCCAACCCACACGAGCGGCTCGACGGACAGCGCGCGGGCAACCATTCCCTGGGGCTGCACGCAGGCTGCGATGACCATGAGTGTGAGGATCGAGCACAGCAGCGTGCCGCCGCGATACTGGAACGCGGTGTAGCCGTTGGTGAGCGCGACCATGGCGGCAAGGCCAATCAGACCCACGACGCCAATACATCGATGGATGCGGGCGAGGACCAAAAACGCACGAGGGCGCTCGGCTGTGCCGGGGCGGTCTCGGCTGCGCCGTCGGTCGTAGCGTCATGCTTGCTTTCGGCGTTCTTGCCGTGCTTGGCGGCGCCAGCCAGGCGATTGAGCCCCAAACGATGAGCGAGACACACCGGCGCCAGGTCGCGATCGGGGATAAAGGCCATCCAGGCGCCAGCAGCAGCGAGAACACACGGGTGTCGGTGCCGTAGTACACGCGGCTGGGGTCGGCGGCGGGGTTATAGAGCACCATCATGGCGATGGCGGAGACAGCAGCCAGTCCCAGAACCATGCGGCGCGTGTTGGGCTTGCTCATGTGCATGGATACCATAGCGAGCAGCAGCGGGGGCCAAACCAGGTAGAACTGTTCCTCGATGGCGAGCGACCAAAAGTGCGTAAGCGGCGAGGGGTCGCCCAGGGCGTTGAAGTACGAGACGTTTTGGGCAATCTGCCACCAGTTGTTGAAGAACAGCAGCGACGGCAGGATGTCGGGGCGCATCTTGGTGAGCATCACGTGGTTAAAGATGGTGCACAGCGCGCAGGTCACGAACACTACCGTTACCACGGCGGGGACTAGGCGACGGATGCGGCGAATCCAGAAGCTCTTAAGGTCGATGCGGCCGGTCTTAGCGACTTCGTTGAGCAGCAAGCGCGTGATCAGATAGCCCGAAAGCACAAAGAAGATCGTGACGCCAAGCAGGCCGCCCTGAGCCCACGTGAGGTTGAGGTGATAGAGCACCACCGCGACGACGGCAAGCGTGCGCAGGCCGTCGAGCGCAGGGATGTAGCGGGACTTGGGACGAGCAGGCGTCTGCTCCGCGGCGGGAGTGTTGGCGCGGCCAGCGTTGTTGGCAGAAGCGCGATGGGGCTCGCGGTGCGTCGCGGTTCGTAGGCACGGCGCTCGCCCTTCACGCGTTCGTGCGGCGCCGGCTCGTTGCCCGTGCGGCGTCGACCACGCGAGCCCGATTGCGAGAATTGTTCCATAAAACATCATCCAATGACGAGAATAATCAGCATGTATTCATTGTAGCTGCCTGCCCCTGTGAATGCTTGCTGCTGGCGCAAGCTCAAGCGCGCGTCCACATCAAAGTGGACTAAAGTTATAGGGGGTGCGAGAGTGCACAATCGTTGGTCGACGGTGGGCGCAAAGCCTGAAGACGAGGAGGTTTCCATGGCGGATCACAGCATCGTTGCGGTGTTCGGCAGCATGAACATGGACCTTTCGGTGGCGTGCGAGCGCATGCCGCGCGCGGGCGAGACCGTCGGTGGCAGCGGTTTTATCACCAACGCCGGCGGTAAGGGAGCCAATCAGGCCGTTGCCGCTGCGCGCATGGGTGCGCGCACGTGCATGATCGGCGCTGTTGGGCGCGATACCTTTGGCGATGCGCTTGTGGCAGGGCTCCAGGATGCCGGCGTGGGCGTTGAGTTTGTGACGCGTCGCGATGACGTGGAGACCGGTACCGCGACTATCATTCGCTGCGAGAGCGACAACCGCATCGTGCTGTCGCCGGGCGCCAACCATGCGCTTGCGGGCGCGGACGTTGCCTGCGCGTTGAGGCGTCTGGTGGCCCATGAGCTCGACGGCGACGCCAGCGAGATTGCCCCGGCTGCCGGAAGCGTCTTTATCGCCCAGGGCGAATGTGACCTTGTGGCGACGGCCGAGGCGCTTGTTTGCGCTCACGAGCTGGGGTTCTATACGGTCTTTAATCCAGCGCCCGCCTGCGAGCTGCCTGCGGAGGTCTGGCCTGCGGTCGACCTGGTCTGCCCCAACGAGACCGAGTGCCAGGTGCTGACGGGCATTCTGCCCACGGATGATGCGAGTTGCGTCGCCGCGCTCAATGCGCTGCTCGACAAGGCGCCGGGGCTGCGGTCATCACGCTAGGCGGTGCCGGCTCAGTTGCATTTGGCGATGACGGTGAGCTGCTGCGCATGCCGGCACTTTCGTGCGCGGTGGTCGATACGACGGCCGCGGGCGATACGTTTATTGGTGCGCTTGCGGCGGCTCGCCTGGAGGGCCTGCCGCTCTTTGAATGCATGGCCGCCGGCGCCCGTGCCTCGGCGGTGACGGTGTCGCGTTTGGGCGCGCAGCAGTCGATTCCCACGCGTGCCGAAGTTGAGCGCATGTTTGGTTTAGACGATTAGTACAAGACGGAGAAGCGGAGTAGAACAATGGCAACCAAGAAGCTGATCCTTGACCTGGATATGGGTGTGGACGACGCCATGGCGCTCGCCTATGCCATCGCGAGCCCCGAGGTGGAGCTCGTCGGCATAACCACGTGCTTTGGCAACGTGCGCGTCGACCAGTCGGCGCACAACTGCCTGGCGGTGCTTGACCTGCTAGGTCGTCCCGAGGTGCCGGTGTACCTGGGTGCCGACCGCCCCATCAAGGCGACCGAACCCTATACGCCGCCAGCGTCAACCACGCTCATCCACGGCAAGAACGGCATCGGTGGCGCGAGCGTGCCCGCGTCGCCCTATGAGCCGGTGGGGCAACGTCGGCCGACGGCAACGCTGCGGTCGATTATCTGATCGATGCTGCGCGCACCTATGGCCCCGACCTGGTCTATGTGGCGACCGGTCCGCTTTCCAACTTGGCGCTTGCCCTGGAGCGCGACGCGCCGGCGATGATGTCTATCGGCCGCGTGGTCGTGATGGGCGGCGCCTGACCGTGCCCGGCAACGTGAGCGCGGGTGCCGAGGCCAACATGGCAAGCGATCCCGAGGCGGCCGATGCCGTGCTGCGTTCGGGCCGCAAGCTCACCATGGTGGGTCTGGACGTGACGCATCGTGTGGTGCTCACGCGCCGCGATATTGCCGGCTGGACGGGCTCGGGCACCATGGCCGGTTGCGCGTTTGCGAGCATGGTCGAGCACTATATTGGCTCGTACGAGATGAACGCACCCTACCTGGGCGGCTGCGCACTGCACGATCCGCTGGCCGTTGCCGTGGCGATCGACCCCACGCTCGTAGGTGCGCTCGGCTGCAACCTGCGCGTCGACCTGCTGGGCGAGTACCGCGGCCGCACTATCTGTGACGAGCACCGTCTGTCCGATCCGGATAAGAGCGCGCTCGTGGCGCTCACCGTGGACGCCCCACGTTTCCTCGCGGAGTTTAAGGCACGCATGGCTCGCATCCTTGGCTAAACGGTTTCTGTGCCCCGATCCAGATTAGCTACCGAGTAAATACGCCCGTTGGGGGAATAGTCGCGTCGCTTCGCTTGACAACAGGCTAAACTAGCTATTAAACATTTACTATTCTGTTTAGATTGAATTTGCGGTCGTTTAGTTGTCGAGTCACGGGGCGGTCAGGCCACGATGCTCCACCACGGCCGCCGCTAGGGGGACCAATGGCCAAAGCAAGTGTTCGCGAGATCAGCCGTATCACCGGTTTTTCGCCTGCGACCGTGTCCAACGCGCTCAACCGCAAGCGCAGCGTGAGCGAGGAGACCGCCAAGGTCATCCTGGAGTGCGCACAATCGCTCGGCTACCAGCAGTCGACGCAGCTCGAGAGCATTCAGTTTGTGCTTGCGCGCAAGACGGGCGCCATCCTGGACGAGAGCACCTTCCATCCCGCGGTCATCGAGGGCGTGGAGCGTCAGGCGCGTCGCCACGGCATGAGCACGAGCTTTGTCTCGCTCGACTTTAGCGACCTGGACGCCGTGCGTCCGCAGGTCGAGGGCCTGATCGCCGACCCGTCTGCCGCCATCGTGCTGATGGGTACCGAGCTGGGTGAGGAAGATTACGCCCTGTTCGCCAACGCTGCCGCCCACCTGATCGTGCTCGACGGCTGGAGCGACCGCCAGTACTTTGATGCCGTAGTCATTGCCAATACCGATTCGGTGCTGCGCGCCGTGGACTACCTTATCGAGAAGGGTCACAGGCAAATCGGCTATCTGGCAGGCGATCTTCGTATCCGCAACTTTAAGGATCGCGAGCGCGGCTATCGCCAAGCACTTGAGGATGCGGGCCTCGAGGCAAACCCGGCATGGCGCGTCACGCTGGGCACCACGCTCGAAGGTGCCTATCGCGATATGGGTGCATGGCTCGACAGCGTCTCACGCGACGACCTGCCGACGGCTTTCTTTGCCGAGAACGATGTGCTCGCCGTGGGTGCCATGCGCGCGTTCAACGAGCACGGCATTCGCGTGCCCGAGGATGTCTCGATCATCGGCTTTGACGACCTATCTCTGGGCGCCTTCTCCAACCCGCCACTCACCACGGTGCATGTTCCCAAACACGAGGTGGGCGAGATCGCGGTGCGCCGTCTGGTGGGTAACATCCGCAATCCCAAGAGCTATACCTGCAAAACGGCCGTGTCGACCTATTTTGTCGAGCGCCAGAGCGTGCGCGAAATCTAGGCGGAGACGGCATTGCCTGCAGCGTGCCAAAGCTCGCTAGGGCAGTTAACATAGTGCCATTCAGAAGAGGATCCTTCGGGGTCCTCTTTTTGTTTCCCTTGTATGTTCAGATTGTTTACATACCGTTTAGGCTGATTTCTCTACCGTCTACGGGTATTTCGCGCTAAACTTCTAAACAGAAGAGTAAAACATTTAGTAAACAGAACAAAACGAAACATGCGTCTGTTTACTGAACATGTGACTAGGGGAGGACGTACATGGATAAGATCAAGCTCGGTTTTGTGCCCACGCGCCGTAGCATCTTTAGCGCGCCGGACGCGATCAAGTATCGCGGCCTTACGGCTGATCGCCTGCGCGAGATCGGCGTCGAGATTGTGGATATCGACGACATCAAC
Source organism: Coriobacteriaceae bacterium AM48-5 (assembly GCA_027669525.1). GTDB lineage: Bacteria > Actinomycetota > Coriobacteriia > Coriobacteriales > Coriobacteriaceae > Collinsella. The sequence continues at coordinate 29,828 of JAQEDJ010000017.1, forward strand.
GACGAGGGCCTGCTGTTCGACGACAGCCATATCGCGCCTATCGTCGAGAAGTTCCGCGCCGAGGGCGTCGACGGCATCATGCTCTGCCACGCCAACTTTGGTACCGAGTATGTCTGCGCCCGCCTTGCCCGCGAGCTCGGCTTGCCCGTGCTGCTGTGGGGTCCGCGCGACGAGCGCCCCGAGCCCGACGGCACCCGTCTGCGCGATAGCCAGTGCGGCCTGTTCGCCACCGGCAAGGTCCTGCGTCGCTTCCAGGTTCCCTTCACCTACATGACCAACTGCCGTCTGACCGATCCCGAGTTCGAGCGCGGTGTCTGGGACTTTTTGGCCGTGTGCAACGTGGTCAAGACTTTCAAGCACACCCGCATCCTGCAGATGGCCACCCGTCCGTTCGATTTCTGGTCGACCATGTGCAACGAGGGCGAGCTGCTCGAGAAGTTCAACATCCAGCTTTCGCCATCCCCATGACCGAGCTTGTCCAGGCCGTGCGCGACGCCCAGGCCGACGAGCAGGCCATGGCAACCATGCTCGCCCACATTGGTGACAGCTTTGAGATCTGCATCCCCGAGGACAAGGTTCCTGCGGTCGCAGGACTCGCCATTGCCATGAAGCGCCTGGTCGAGAAGTACGGCTGCAACGCCGGCGCCATCCAGTGCTGGAACGCTCTGCAGGACGAGTTGGGCATTATGCCCTGCGCCGCCAACGCAATCCTCAACGAGATGGGCATCCCCATCGTCTGCGAGACCGACATCCATGGCGCTATCACCGCGCTGATGGTCGAGGCCGCCGACCTGGGCCGTCACCGCGGCATGTTCGCCGACTGGACCGTGCGTCATCCCGATAACGAGAACGGCGAGCTGCTGCAGCACTGCGGCCCCTGGCCCTGCAGCTGCGCGGCCGTCAAGCCCAAGCTCACCTATCCGCTGGCCTCGATCACCCCGGCGCGCTGACGGCCGAGGCCAAGCACGGCGACCTCACCCTTGCCCGCTTTGACGGCGACAACGGCGAGTACTCGCTGCTGCTGGGCAACGCCCGCGGCATCGACGGCCCGGCCGGCATGGGCACCTACCTGTGGGTCGAGGTCGACAACCTCAAGCGCCTCGAGGCCAAGATCGTCGAGGGTCCCTACATCCACCATTGCGTCGCCATTCACGCCAACGTGGTGCCGGTGCTCTACGAGGCGTGCAAGTACATCGGCATTGTCCCCGACCTGTACGACCCCATCGAAGAAGACGTCAAAGCTTACCTGCGAGGAGAGTAGAAATGGCAACTATCGAAGAGCTTGAGTCCCTGCGTTGGGACCTTCGACGCGATTGCGTCGATATCATCATGCTGGCGCCGGCGGGCACATCGGCGGCGACATGTCGGTCATCGATGCGCTGATGACCCTCTACGCCAACCACCTCAACATTTCGCCCGAGACCGTCGACAATCCCAACCGCGATCGCTTCGTGCTCTCCAAGGGCCACGCCATGGAGGCCTACTACGCGGTGCTCTGCCACGAGGGCTATCTTGACCTTGATGACGTCAAGGCCCGCTTCTCCAAGTTCGGCAGCCCCTACATCGGCCACCCCAACAACAAGCTCAAGGGCATCGAGATGAACTCGGGCTCGTTGGGTCACGGTCTGCCCGTGGCTGTGGGCATGGCACTTGCCGGCAAGATGGATGGCCGCGGCTACCGCGTCTACACCATCATGGGCGACGGCGAGCTTGCCGAGGGCTCGGTCTGGGAGGGCGCCATGAGCGGCGGCAATTACCAGCTCGATAACCTGTGCGCGCTCGTGGACCGCAACCGCCTGCAGATCAGCGGCAGCACCGAGGACGTCATGAAGCAGGATTCGCAGGAGGAGCGCTGGGCCGCCTTCGGTTGGAACGTGCTGTCCATTCCGGGCAACGACGTCCAGGCCATCGATGCCGCGCTGACGCTGGCCGCCGAGACCAAGGGTAAGCCCACGGTCATCATCCTCAACACAGTGAAGGGCTACGGCTCGCCGGTTATGGAGGACAAGGCCGCCTGGCATCATCACCTGCCCAACGATGAGGAATATGCCAGATCATCGCCGATTTCGCTGCCCATAAGGAGGCCATCAATGGCTAACAAGATCGCCAACCGAAAGGCTATCTGCGACACGCTGCTCGAGGCCGCCGCAACCGATAAAGACATCGTCGTCCTGTGCTCCGACTCCCGCGGCTCTGCATCGCTCACGCCGTTCTTTGACCAGTATCCCCAGCAGTCCGTTGAGGTCGGCATTGCCGAGCAGGACCTGGTGAGCATCGCCGCCGGCATGGCCTCGTGCGGCAAGAAGGCCTGGGCCGCCTCGCCGGCGTCCTTTGTGGCCACGCGCTCGTATGAGCAGTGCAAGGTCGACGTTTCGTACTCCAACACCAACGTCAAGCTCATCGGCATCTCGGGCGGCGTGTCCTACGGCGCCTTAGGCATGAGCCATCACTCCGCGCAGGATATCGCCGCCATGAGCGCGATTCCCAACATGCGCGTGTATCTGCCGAGCGATCGCTTCCAGACCGCCGAGCTCGTGCGTGCCCTGGTCGCCGACAACAAGCCGGCCTACATCCGCGTGGGCCGCAACCCGGTGGAGGACGTGTACACTGAGGACGAGTGCCCGTTCCAGATGGATCGCGCCACCTGGGTGCGCCGCGGCACCGATGTGACGATTGTCGCCACCGGTGAGATGGTCCGCCATGCCGTGGACGCCGCCGATCTGCTGGCCGAGCAGGGCATCTCGGCAACGGTGCTCGATATGTACTGCGTCAAGCCGCTCGATGCCGAGGCCGTGATCGAGGCCGCCGGTGCCACGCGCGCCGTCGTGACCGTCGAGGAGCACAGCCCCTTCGGTGGCCTGGGTTCCATGGTCGCGCAGGTCGTGGGCGAGCATTGCCCGCGTCCGGTCAAGTGCCTGAGCCTGCCCGATGCGCCGGTCATCACCGGCACGAGCCCCGAGGTCTTTGCGCACTACGGGCTCACCGGCGAGGGTATTGCCAAGACGGTCGCCGAGTTCCTTCCCGCAGAGTAATTGGTGCATCGGGGACAGGTTTGCACCAATCCTTTTAGGTTGAATTCAGAGCAGGCCGGCTGCGCTCTCATGAGCCGGTCGGCCACTCGCTCCTTGTCCGTCGGGTTTTAGTTTTGAATCGACGGGGGAGACAGGAGAGTACATGAGCAAATACATCATCGGAATCGATCAGTCCACACAGGGTACTAAGGCGCTGCTGGTGGACGAGGGCGGCCATCTGATCCATCGCGCCGACCGCTCGCATCGCCAGATTGTCAACGAGGCCGGCTGGGTGAGCCATGATCCAGCCGAGATCGCCGCCAACGTGCTGGCCGTGGCGCGCGCCGTGGTGGAGGAGACCGGGGTCGATCCGGCCGACGTCGCCGGCATCGGCATCTCCAACCAGCGCGAGACTACCGTTGCCTGGAATCGCACGACGGGCGAGCCGCTGTGCGATGCCGTGGTGTGGCAGTGCGCCCGCGCCCGCGAGCTGTGCGACGAGCTGGCTGCGCGCGAAGGCGTGGCCGAGCTGGTGCGTGACACGACGGGTCTGGTGCTCTCGCCCTACTATCCGGCGGGCAAGATGGCCTGGATCCTCGCGAACGTTCCCGCGGCTGCCGAGGCCGCGGCGGCGGGCGAGCTGTGCCTGGGCACCATCGATGCCTGGGTGGTCTGGACGCTCACGGGCGGCGCGGAGTTCCGCTGCGACTGGTCCAATGCCAGCCGCACGCAGCTTTTTGACCTGCGCCGTGGCTGCTGGAGCGAGCCGGTGTGCGAGGCCTTTGGTGTCAATCCGGCGTGTCTGCCGCAGGTGACCGATTCCGATGGCCTGTTCGGTACAACGGACCTGGGCGGCTTTTTGCCGGCGCCCGTGCCCATTCACGGCGTGCTCGGCGACAGCCATGCCGCCTTGTTTGCCCAGGGCTGCCATAGCCGCGGCATGGCCAAGGCGACCTATGGCACCGGAAGCTCGGTCATGATGAACGTCGGCGACGAGTTCGTCGCCAGCTCGCATGGGCTTTCGAGCTCGCTCGCATGGCGTATGGACGGTGTGACCGAGTATGTTCTCGAGGGCAACGTGAGCTACGCCGGCGCCGTCAAGACGTGGCTGCGCGACGACCTGGAACTCATCAACAATCCCGAGGAAGTCACCGACCTGTGCTACGCCGCCAATCCGGCAAGCCGTGTCTACTTTGTGCCGGCGTTCACTGGCCTGGGCGCGCCGCACTGGGCGAGCGATGCCGAGGGCTGCGTCTTTGGCATGACGCGCACCACGGGCCGTGCGGAGTTCGTAAAGGCCGCTGACGAGTCGATCGCCTATCAGATCTTCGACGTGATTGATGCGATGGTCGAGGATTCGGGCGCGGCGTTGGCCGAGCTTCGTGTTGACGGCGGTCCCACGCGCGACGCGTACCTGATGCAGTTTGAGAGCGACTTGGTTGGCTCGCCCATTCGCATCGCGAGCAACGACGAGATGAGCGGTCTGGGCGCGGCCTGGGCCTGCGGCATTGCGCTGGGCATGTACACGCGCGACGTCGTCGACGTCTACGGCGCCCGCGGCATCGTGGAGTCCACCATGTCCGCCGACGAGCGCGCCAAAAAGATCGCCGCTGGCGCCATGCCGTGAAATCTACAATCGCGTACACCGCCTAGCATGATTATTCTGAGACGGGGATTAAAAACTCATTGATCCCCGTCCCGGGCAGCTCATTTGGGACGGGGCTTTTTTGACTGGTATGATTGGTGCGACCATTCGAACCAGCTAAAAGAGCCCCGTCCCAAATTGACTACCGAGAGGAACTGCCATGGAGCGCATTGCAAGTTTTTCCGTTGACCATCTGCTGCTTGAGCCCGGCGTGTATGTGAGCCGCATCGACCGCGATCCGGCGACCGGCGCCGCCGTCACCACGTTTGACCTGCGCCTGACCACGCCCAACAAGGAGCCAGTTATGAACACGGCGGAGTGCCACACCATCGAGCATCTGGGTGCCACGTTCCTCCGCAATCATGCCGAGTGGTCGAGCCGCATTGTCTACTTTGGCCCCATGGGCTGCCGCACGGGCTTTTACCTGGTTGTCTTTGGTGAGCTGACGAGCGAGGAGATCTTGCCGCTCGTGCGCGAGCTGTTCGAGTTTGTTGCTGGTTTTGAGGGCGATATCCCCGGCGCCGCTCCCGAGGAGTGCGGTAACTATCTGGACCAGAACCTCCCCATGGCAAACTGGCTCGCGCGTCGCTATCTCGACCGCGATCTGGCCGATATCGACGAGAAGCACCTGCACTATCAGCAGGCGTAAGGGCTTTATCGCCCAAAGCGCGCGCATTGGGCGCCTTCGCTTATGCGGGGGCGCCTTTTTGTTGAGTGGTCGGGACGAGCGTTCAAAATCGCTCATGTTTGTTCTAGAATGTTCGTACTGTCACATAAACGAACAGGAGTGAACATGCATATCTATTCTGTCAACGATCCCGAGTTCAAATCCTATGGCAACGTTTGGGATGACGTTCCGTCCGAGCTCACGTCGCCCGTGCTCGAGGCGCTCTCTGCCACGCCCATTCCCGAGGGCAGCAAGTACGTAGCAAGTGCGCCGGAGCTCGAGGGCGTCAAGGATGCCGACAAACTGGGCTTTCTCATGTTTGGCGGCCGCCCCTTCCAGCTCGGCTGGTGCAACGGCCACAACACGCGCCTCAACTGTCTGGAGTATCACCGTGCCAGTGAGTTTAATTTGGGTGCGCGCGACTTTATTCTGCTGCTGGCCAAGCGCGAGCAAATTGTCGACGGCAAGCTCGACACCGCTCAGGTCAAGGCCTTTCGCGCGCCCGCCGGCACGCTCGTCGAGGTTTACGCCACCACGCTCCACTACACGCCATGCATGGTCGACGACGGCGGCTTCCAGGTAATGGTTGCGTTGCCCGCCGGCACCAATGGTCCGCGCCCCGAGGCCGCAGCCGACGTGCCCGCGGTCGGCGACAGCTACTGCTACTGGAAGGCTGACAAGTGGGTCCTCTGCCACGCCGACAGCCCCAAGGCAGCCGAAGGCGGCTACGTGGGCCTCTTCGGCAAGAACCTCGACATCGCCTGTGACTAGCATCTTCCGTCTCGATTTGTAACATCTAGCGGGCTAAATCGTCTCTACCTGTTACAGATTTAGACAAACTGCGGGGGGCTGCCCGAAAATCTCGATCTGTAACACCAAGCCCGGTTTTGGCTGCCTACCTGTTACAGATCGAGACAAACCGTCCCCAACCACCACAAAGGTGCCTGTCCCCTTTGTGGTGGTGTGGGGCGGCGGTATCAGAAAGTGTCAGACGGGGGCGGCTGCGGGCGCCTGTGCGCGAAAAGAAGTGTCGACCTGCGCCGTTGCCGTTGAGTAGCGCGCTGCTTACGGGGATACTGAAGCCACGACAAACAGCGTGTGAAAGGATTGATGCATGGCTTTCCGTAAAGACTTCCTGTGGGGCGGCGCAACGGCTGCCAACCAGTGCGAGGGTGCCTACGACGTGGACGGCCGCGGCCTGGCCAACGTGGATGTGGCCCCGCACGGCCCCGAGCGCTATGCGGTGGTCTCCGGCCAGCGCAAGATGCTCGACTTCGAGGACGGCTATTACTACCCCGCGCAGACCGGCATCGATTTCTATCACCACTACAAGGAGGACATCGCCCTCTTTGCCGAGATGGGCTTTAAGACCTTCCGCATGAGCCTGGCCTGGACCCGCATCTTCCCCAACGGCGACGAGACTGAGCCCAACGAGGCCGGCCTGGCCTTCTACGAGGACGTGTTCCGCGAGTGTCAGGCGCACGGCATCGAGCCGCTCGTGACCATCACGCACTTCGACTGCCCGATTCACCTCATCAAGGAGTACGGCGGCTGGCGCAACCGCAAGCTCATCGACTTCTACAAGAACCTCGCGACCACGATCCTCACCCGCTACAAGGGCCTGGTAAAGTACTGGCTTACCTTCAACGAGATCAATATGATCTTGCACCTGCCGTTTATGGGTGCCGGTCTGGTCTTTGAGGAGGGCGAGAACAAGGAGGCCGTCGAGTACCTGGCCGCCCACAACGAGCTCGTCGCCAGCGCTTGGGCAACCAAGATCGCTCACGAGATCGACCCTGAGGTCAAGATCGGTTGCATGCTTGCCGCAGGTAGCTACTACCCCTACAGCTGCCGTCCGGGCGATGTGCGCCAGGCGCAGATTGACAACCAGAGCAACTATTTCTTCGTCGACGTTCAGAGCCGCGGCTACTATCCGGCCTATGCCGTCAAGAAGCTCGAGCGTTTGGGCATCGATGTGGGCATGACGGATGAGGACCGCGAGATCCTGGCCGCCAACACCGTCGACTTCATCAGCTTTAGCTACTACAGCACCCGCTGCTCTGCCGGTGCCGACAACCCCGATATCGAGCGCACCCAGGGCAACGCTTTCGCCGGCGCCAAGAACCCCTACCTGCAGGAGAGCCAGTGGGGCTGGGCCGTCGATCCGCTGGGCTTCCGCATCACCCTCAACGACCTGTACGACCGTTATCAGAAGCCGCTGTTTGTGGTCGAGAACGGTCTGGGCGCCAAGGATGTTGTCGAGGAGGATGGCTCCATCAACGACGACTACCGTATCGACTACCTGCGCCAGCATATCGCCGCGATGCGCGATGCGGTGACCGAGGACGGCGTTGACCTGCTGGGCTACACCACCTGGGGTCCGATCGACCTGGTCTCGGCCGGCACGGGCGAGATGTCCAAGCGCTACGGCTTTATCTACGTGGACCGCGACGATGCAGGCAACGGCACCCTCAAGCGTTCCAAGAAGAAGAGCTTCGACTGGTACAAACACGTCATCGAGACGAACGGCGAGGACCTGGCCTAAGGCTTTCCCAACAACCACAGCCTCCTAACCAAAACGCGGCGAGCAGTTAATGCCCGCCGGGCGTTTTGTTAAAAGAAGCGAAAGCACTCATTGGGGACGTACTTAGAAAGCACTCATTGGGGACGTACTTAAATGAGTGCCCGCAGAATGAGAGTGGATAATCTCCCGTTTTTAGCCTGTTTGTGGGCTCAAAGTGAGATTATCCACTCTCGCCATTTGGGCGTCCAAAAATCCTCGCTCGTTTTGTCTTAGTCATTGGGGACGTTCTTAAACGACTAGTCGCTGGCGACGTCCCTCGCCGTCGGCGGATTTTGGGACATGTGGCCCGCTTTTTGGGCCTGCCTGTCGGTACACTAAAAGCACTATGGGTACCTGCGAGCGACATATCGGCCACGCGGCCGCCCGATCCGCACCCGTGGCGGATCCCAGGGGCGGCAGGCTCTTCGCCATGCCGCGATTCCTTGTTGGCATAACACATCGGGTGTACCGTCACCGCGTCTTTGCTATCGCCGGCGCCATCACCGCGCTGTTCCTCATGGTTTTGGCAGTCTTGCCGGCGCTGTTCGCCTTCGACCCCAAACTTTCTAACGCCGTGCCCGCCTATAGCGAGGTGTCCGAAGAGGTCGTGGATGCGCTCGTCCACTCGAGCTCTCTCCCGCTGCTTGTCGCCGCAATTATATTTTCGATCTGGGGCGTATCGGTCTATCTGCGCTGTTTGGACTATGTGTTGCGCCGCCGTCTTGTTGCCGTCGCTACCATCTGCGCCCTGTGGATGATCGAAGTCATTCTCAAGTACAAGTCGTTCACGCCGTTCTATGCCACCGTGCTGTGGTACCTGTACTACGTGCCCATGACGCTCATTCCGCTGCTCTACCAGTTGTGTGGTCTGCGCCTTGCGGGTCTGGAGCAACACCGCCTGGGTCGCCGCTACTGCGCTGCGCTTTGGATTGTGGCTATCCTGCTTATCGGATTTGTGCTCACCAACGATTTTCACCAGCAGGTCTTCCACTTTGACCGTACAAGCGACACCTGGAGCAACGATTACACGTACGGCTGGGGTTATTTCGCTGTCTTAGTGTGGACGGCCTTTAACTTTGTGGCCTTTTTTATCCTGGTGGGCCGGTCCTCGTCCTTTCGCATCCAGCGTTTCTCGGGCATGGCGGCGCTCGTACTGCTGGGTGGCGCATTCTTTGCCGTCTCGTATGCGTTGCGCGTGCCTGGGCATGGAGGCTCAACTTTTCGCTCGTCTATTGCGTCCTGTGCGTGGTGGCGATGGAAATCTGTCTCGATTGCGGTGTCATTCCGTCATATCACGACATCGCCGGCATCTTCGACACCTTGCCGCTTGACCTCAAAGTTCTAACGCGTGACCTGCAGGAAGTCTATGTCACGCCGGTGTCAAAGCCAATGCCGGTAGGCGTGCGTGAGGAGTTGCGGGTCCAAGAGCACGGGCACGCTCACGCCTTTGCCGTGGCGTCCGATCCCGATGTAATGTATCGCGCCTTTCCGCTGCTGGGTGGATCGGCTCTCCTTGCCCAGGACGTCTCGGAGCTCAACGAACTCAATCGCGAACTGGCGCATCGTCGCATGGAGCTGCAACGCCAAAACGAGCTGCTCGCCGCCGACTACGACCTTAAGACGCACCTGGCAGATCAAGAGGCCGAGACCTTGCTGGTCCAAGACGTGGACCAAGCACTTGTCCGCGCGCTCGAAGGGATGTACGACCTGCTGAGTTCGCTGCCGCCGTTGACCGACGAGGCGTCTTCGCACGAGCGTTACCGCATGCTGCAGCGCGCCAAGATGCTCGTCGCCTATTGCAAGCGCAAAGGGTCGCTCACGTTGGCACAGCACGGTGAGAGCGGTTTTGATCGCGACCGCATTCAGCTCATTGCCAACGAGCTCGCAAGCGACCTGCGCACCATCGATATCGATTGCGCCTCGATTATCGCCATACGGCGCCCGATGCACGCCAGTACGGTAAGCGCCCTGTACGACTGCGTGTATGACTTTGCGTTTTTTGCCTACACCACCGACCATCCGGCGCTTATGTATCACTTGGGCGACCATGACCGGTGCAGTGTCGAGCTGCGCGCCACGCTATTTTCCAACGATGATGAAGATCTTTCGCAGACGCCCGCTGCGCAAGAGCTCGAAAGCGCTCTGCAAGGGCGCAACGTGGCATACCGCCTTGAGGGCGAGCCCGGCCAGCTGCGCATGATCGTCTTGATGCCGAGGGCGGGTGAGTGACGATGCAGATTTCGTTCATCCTTCCCCAAATCGTTGCGCTCGATGTTGTCTTTGCCCTGGCTGCGTGTCTGCAGACGATCCACGTCCCGCTCATCGCATCGCGCCGCTCGTCCTATAACCGTAAGGTGATTTGCGCCTACGAGACGAGCCTTGTGCTTCACCTGATGATTTCGGCGCTCATCTTATTCGCGTCGTCTGGCTCGTATCTGGTGGCGCCGCTTGACGTTTGCGCCAGGGCAATGGGCGGAGTGCTGTGGCTCAATGCCGCGATCTTTGCCTATGGCGTGGTCCTTATGGTGCGCTATCGTCGCCCTGTCATGCTGGCTGAGCTGCTGCTTGTTGGCGCCGTGACACCGCCGGTGGTTTTTGCCATGGGCTCGGTGTGGGCCGTTGTCCTTATCGCAGAGGGAGCGTTCTTCCTGTTCCGTTCCGTCGCGGCGCTCTTGATGGACGTCCGTAACCGCCAAGAGGATATCACCGCGTTCTCGACGATTGAAACCATCAACGTGATTCCCGTGGGCATCCTGTATCTGGACTCGAGGGGCCGTCCACTGCTCATGAACCGCTGCATGCGCAAAAACCTGGCGGAGCTTCATATGCCCACCGACCTAGGCGATATGAGCGGTACATGGAACGACCTGCGCAAGCTCAGCATGCAAATGCCCGAAGGCGGTAAGAACCGCGTGCGGATCAACCTGGACCGCTTTGGTGAGGCGCGTGCGGTGGTCGAGGTTTCTCCCGCCGAGATTCGCCTGTTTGTGTGTGATGACGTTATGGTCTCGGGCCGTTCGTTCGAGCGCATAATCGGTCTGGACGTGACAGAGTATGCGCATGCGCATGACCGCCTGGCGCAGGCCAACCACCTGCTTGAGCTTGCGGGCCAAGAGCTCCAGGCCCAGATCGAAGAAGTCAAAAAAGTTGCCGACAATGCGGCCTATCTGCGCATGCGCGCCCGCGTTCACGATGTGATCGGCCAGCGCCTATCAATCCTTCATCGCTATTTGGAGGAGGGGCGCTTGGACGACGAGTCGCTCGAGCAGATCGACCCGCTGCTGCGCTCAATCGCTGCCGATCTGCGCAGCGGGGGCGACACCGAACCGGCAGAGCAGTTGGGTGATATCGTCCATGCTTTTGGCTGGTGAGCGTGCAGATCGATGTTGAGGGTGCGCTGCCTGAGGACGCGCGTGTCGCCGCCGCCTTTTTGCAGATTATCCGCGAGG
>JAQEDJ010000018.1 GCA_027669525.1 Coriobacteriaceae bacterium AM48-5
GTACCGCCGGTAAAGCAGACGCGCTCGCAGGAGCCCTTTGCGGACACCTTGTGGGACTTGGTGTCGATGACCTGATACTTAAGGTCGAAGATCCCGCGTTGACGACCAGAACGTTCATGTGACTCCCTACTAACAGGCGGTGTGGCGCCGCCAGGTACATACGCTTCAATAATAAACCCAAACGCCCTCGCGCTCGGGTTTATTGCGTTGATATATAAGTTATCGGTGCCTAAATACTCATGGCCTTTGACTTGTAAGACGAAATAGCGCGGGGATATACACCAGGGAAGAAATCCCGAGCGCAACAAGCAATACGACTCGAATGCCCGCAACGCTACTCAGCACAGAGTTAAGCAGATAGAAAAGAACGGCACCCACCGCCACCATCTGGCTTTGAACCGAAATCAGTGAACAGCGCATCGATGAGTCGGCAGCATTTTGGAAAACTGAGTATTTGATTGGGGCAAACAACGAGTACGCAACTGTCTGCAGCACATAGAACACGGGCAGCAAATTAGCCGGAGTAAGGGGGATCAAAAACAAAGCTGTCAATACTAAGCGAATGATGCCGCAAATACGCGCAAAACGGCCCTTGTCGACATGAGCAATCACACTGGGCACAATAAGCCCCATGGAGGCCGAGGCAAGGAGCTGGACCGCAATGGTCACACCCGAAGCGACGGAATTCATTCCGCGGCCCGCAAGCAGCAGTGAGAAAAAGTCTTCCAGGGCGACAAAAGCAAATGCCTGAGAACAGTCCATTATGAACGCTGAACGAAGAATGCCATTACACGCAATAGCGGCACCGATCATCTTCGGGCTAATTCCACGCTCAGGTGCCCCCGCAGTGCCCCCTCTTCGCATCTCAGGAATGCAGACAACGACAACCAACGTCAACACCATTGCGATGATATCTGCCGAAAGACCAATGAGATATGCACCGACAGACGAAATGAAACCGCCCACGCAAGCGGAGATGGCATAAGAGGCATAGAAAACAAATCGCTCAACGACATTAAGTCTTACGAGCTGGTCCTGAGAGACGCTGTCAATGTAAATCGCTTCTATGGATCCGCTCAGACATGCAACGGCAAAACCTTTGAGAGCGAACGCACCGATTAAAAGCAGAGGGGAACGGACGAGAAGCAGGGCGGCGTAGTATCCAAGCATCCCCACGACGCCAACGAGACCGCTTGCCTTTCGTCCAAACCTATCAGCAATATAGCCAGTGGGAACTTCGAGGATGAACTTGCTCACTTGATATGCAATCATCATGCTAGAAATCGCCACTATCGAGAATCCGACGAATTCAAGGTAAACCGTCAGAAAATACAAAATAGTGCTGAAGTTCGACAGAAAAACGAACGTCATATAAAGCAAAACCGTACGGTTTTTCATGCTCCGCCCTCCAAGAGTCAGCAATCTAAATCGAAATCTTGGAAAAGCATGAGGGCAAAGCTGTCAGCTATGTGTTGCAGGGCGTCAACATTCACTTGACGACACGAGGCCAAATGGCCTCACGAAGCGAGATGACGCAATAGGTGAAGAAATACCGTCTGGTGTCGATCGGTCCAGGCATTTTGTCGATAGCAAAAGTAGATGGGCAAGGCTACGTCATGTGAGGCTTCAATGGAGCACTCGCTCACTTCCAATCCATCCGATGCGAGAGAAGAGCCAGAAAAACTCAATATCAATCCCCCGGCTTGAAGAAACTCAGCCTGCGCCCTGTTTCCGTATTCGACATCGCGAAAGCGGAAATTAACCAGCTGAGCTTCGGGACATTGATTGATTGCATTGAGACAGGGTGACAAATTAATGGGAACAGCGAGCCTGCCGCCCAGTAACTCACGAATGGTCATAGCGTCAACAGATTGATGACCAGCTGGACATGAAAGAACCCTGAGCTCCTTTTCACCCATATATTTTGAAGAAAGGACGCTGTCCCGTGGTTCCTCAAACGAGATAGCCGCGTCCGAAATTCCAAGTATAAGTGATTCAAAGCATGTTGCCGTTGGCTGATGCCACACATCAAGATGAATCTGAGGGTGCGAGCTTTCAAACGAGTCGTACCAGTTTTCGGAAAAAAGGCGCCCCCGCCCGTGAAGACAGGGGGCGTAAAGACGGAAATGGCCGTCGGGCGAAACGCCGCCGTTCCCCGATTGAGCGTACTTTTTGAGATCGTCGACTTGCGCCAGGATCACGCGTGCACGACGCGCAAATTCTCTGCCCGCCGGAGACAAAACAGCCTCCCCCGCCGATCGGTCGAGCAAAACAATCTGATACTCAGATTCCAACTTTTTTATTGCCGACGAAACGGCCTGCGGACTCACGTGAACGGCGCGAGCTGCTTTGCGCACGCCGCCATAGTTCGCTACAGCTTGAAGGTATTCGAGTTGAGAAAGCTGCATAGATTACTCCAAAGGCAGCCAAGTCGACGGCCTACGCGCCCTCAGATGAGGTTCTCGCCCAGGTTCTTGCCACCGAGAACGTGCATGTGGAAGTGCATGACGGTCTGGCCGGCGTTGACGCCCTTGTTGGAGATGACGCGGAAACCGTCCTCCAAGCCCTTGGCCTTAGCGACCTCCTGGATGGCGTGAGCATGGCGCCCATGGTCTCGGCAGGTACGTTGTCAGCGATGTCACTGTAGTGCTTCTTGGGGATCACGAGCGTATGGACCGGTGCCTGGGGATTGAGGTCGTCGAAGGCGATGACCTGGTCGTCCTCATAGACAACGGTCGAGGGGATCTCGTGGTTGGCAATTTTACAGAAGATGCAATCGCACATGGTTGGTTCCTTTCTCACAGACCAAGGTAATTATATTTGGTCGGGATGGTTAGAACGAGAGGTTGTCGTCGGTGTTGGCGGCCTCGCCGTCGGCGAGTACGTCGTTGCCGTCGACGTCCTTAAGGAGCACCGAGACCTTCTGCTCGGCATCGGACAGGCGGGTGCGCAGGCTCTTGAGGAGCTCGACGCCGCGGGTATAGCTCTCGAGCGACTCCTCGAGCTCCATATCGCCTGACTCCAAGCTGCGGATGATGAGCTCCAGCTCCTGCGAGGCCTGCTTGTACGTAAGCTGCTCGACCGGGGTCTTCTCTGCCATATCTGTTTCCTTTCCTAAAGGTTTATCGCTATGAAACGCAGTCTACTCGACCGTATCGACCGTTGCTGCCACGTTGCCGTCTGCCATGCGCACGCGAATGGCGTCGCCAGGCTTAAAGGTCTTGGCACTCGTAGCCACACCATCATCGCTGTACGCGATGGAATAGCCGCGAGCAAGCACTTTGAGCGGCGACAGGGCATCGAGCGACGCTGCCGCACGGCTCAGGTCGGACGCTGGCTTGCTGAGCATCGTGCGCCCTTGATGCTCTAGGCGGGAACTCGCAAGCGTGAGCGCATGGCGTTTGCCATCGAGCCCCGAAGTGCTTGCAACCAGACGCTCGGGCAAGCGCTCAAAGTTGGAGCGAAATGTCCCGACCGAGCGTACTATGGCGCCCGACAGGCGATCGGCAGTCAGCGCAAGCTCCGATTCGCGACGCTCGACCATAAATGTGGGGTCGTTGAGGCACGGGCGGCACGCAGACGCATCGAGCGCATCGCCCAAGCGAGCCGTATAGGTATCCCAGGCACGGTGACCGCGCTGATTGAGCATCTCCAGGTCGACCTGGGCCGACCCAATCATCGATGCCATCGCGGCACCCAGACGCTGATGGCGCGCCTCGAGCACATCGGTCAACTCCGTCATAGCCGGCGCCACCGATTCTGCCGCCGCCGTGGGCGTGGAGGCGCGGCGGTCGCTCACCATGTCGCAAATCGAGGTATCGGGCTCATGGCCAATGCCGGTCACCACGGGCACAGGACAGGCTGCCACCGCACGGGCAAGCTCCTCGTCATTAAAGGTCATGAGGTCCTCAAAGGAGCCGCCGCCGCGCACCAGCAAGATGCAGTCGGGCGCCGGCGTGATGGCGGCGGCACGGCGCAGGCCCTCAATAAGCTCGGCCGGCGCACCCTCGCCTTGAACCTTGGCGCCCACGCAGACGAGCTCGACGAGCGGGTTGCGACGACGCAATGTGCGCTTGACGTCGTCGATTACGGCACCCGAAAGCGAGGTGACGACCGCCACGCGGGAGCAGAACACCGGGATGCGGCGCTTGCGCGCTTCGTCCATCAGGCCCTCGCGGCGTAGCTTTTCGGCCAGTTGCGCCACTTGTTGACGCAGCAGACCCTCCCCCGCCAGCGAAAACGAGCGAGCGACAAAGCTCATGCGGCCGGTGGCCTTATAGAGATTGAAGCTGCCCTTAAAGCTCACCTGCATGCCATCGCGCAAGTCGAAGGTGCGCTTAAGGTAGGCGCCCTTCCAGATGATGCAGTCGACGGCCGCCGAGTCGTCCTTGATTTGGAAGTAGCAGTGGCCGCTTCGGGCATTGGGACCACGGAAGCCCGTGACCTCGCCCAGGACGCTCAGCTGCGGAATGGCATCGAGCGCACCGGCGGCGATCTCTACCGCCTGGCTCACGCTGAGCTCTTTGCGCTCCTGCTCGTCCGATCCGTCGAACTCGGCGGAAACGGTATTGCCGGTCAGATTCCAGCCTGCCACGCAGCCCCCTTTCGTCATCGTGCACATGGGCTCCGGCCCTGCGCTAATTCAAGTCCAACACATAGTACAGCGCCGCGGGGACACAAATCCCCACGGCGCCCGTCGGTCCCATTTGTTATCGGTTGGAGTTTCTGTTGTAGCGAGCCATAAGGTAGAGCAGCTGAATAATCGAGGTGAGCGCCGCAGCCACATAGGTAAGCGCGGCGGCCGTCAGCACCTTCTTGGCACCGTTGACCTGCTTGGAGCTCATACCCGACTGCTCAATATACGCCACGGCGCGCGACTGGCATCAATCTCAACCGGCAGCGTAACCAGCTGGAACAGCACGCTAAACGAGAAGAAGATCAGTGCGAGGGTCGTGAGTCCCGCGATGTTCATGAACAGGCCCATGAGCAGCACGATCGTCCAGGTGTTCTGGGTAAAGTTGACGACGGGGACCAAGGCGGTGCGCACCTTCATCATGGCATAGCCGCTTTGACGCTGGGCGGCATGACCCGCCTCGTGGCAGGCGACGGCAACGCTTGCGACCGACCCGCCCGAACGGTTGGCATCCGAGAGGTACAGGTTGTTGTCCTGCGGGTTGTAATGATCGGTAAGCTCGCCGGCAACGCCCTTAATGCCCACGGCGCTACAATCGTTGGCATCGAGCATGCGACGAGCGACCGTGGCGCCCGTATCGCCGTCCGAGCGTACCTTAGACCACGTCTTGTACGTCGAGTTGATATAGCTCTGCGCGGCAAGGCCAAGCACTGTGCAGACAAGAACAACCAGCAGGTACAGCGGGTCGATGCCAAAGCCGTATCCATAGTAATAAGGCATGCGAATTCCTCCGAATCGAGTTACACGTTGGAGGCATTCTACCCACTCGCCCAGCCAACGAGACGCCATCGATGTTTTGGCATTGCCGCTCTAGAACGTTTACAGCGTTTGGTAAAACCGCGTAACTATAGAAGCTCGATTTTGCCGTCCTTCACCGTCAGCCCCATATTGCCCGAGAGCAGATCGTCCAGACGCGAACCCACAAGCTCAAAGCGCCAGCCTTCGCGCAGGGGGCTCTGCTCGGGATGCTCAATATAGTCGGCCAGGTCATCGCGCGAGGCAATGACCGAGGTCGCCACGCCCGAGCGCTCAGCAACCAGGCGAATGAGCGCATACATGAGATCCGTCACGCTCTCCAGCTCCGGAGAGATCTGGCGATGCCCGCGCACCATGAGCGGCAGGCGATCGTGCGGGCAGCTCGCGCCGCGCTTGATGGCCATGAGCGCGCCATCCACGTCGCGCTCCCCCAACTGATCAGTACCGCGAATGCTACGGAACTCCTCAACGCGCACAGGGTTGCGCTTGACGAGCGCCAGCAGCGTGTCGTCGGACATGACCCACTTGCGCGGGATGTTGCGGCGCTCGGCGCGATCCTCGCGCCAGGCGGCGAGCTCGCGCGCGATACCCAGCTGGTGACGGCTGCACGAGTTGATGCGCTTGACCTTGCGGAACGCCTCGTGGCGGTCGGCACGGTAGTGCGACTCGTCGGCCAGCGGGCGCAACTCGTCGAGCACCCAATCCACGCGGCCTAGCTCGCGCAGGCGGCTCATCATCTCGGTATAGGCGACGATCAAGTACTTGACGTCATCGATCGCGTACTCAATCTGCTTATCGGTCAGCGGGCGACGCGACCAGTCGGTCAGCGACTCGGTCTTGGGCAACGAGACGCCGCAAAACGTCTGCACGAGCGCTCCATACGAAATCTGCTGGCGCTCGCCCAAAAAGGAGGCGGCCACCTGCGTGTCAAAAATCGGACGCGGTAGCACGCCTACGGTATGAAGCATGACCTCCATATCCTGCGAGCAGGCGTGGAAGACCTTGGTCACGCTCTCGTCGGCCATAAGCTCGGCCAGTGGCGATAGGTCGTCGATTACCAGGGGATCGACCGCTACGCTCTCGGCAGGAGTGGCAATCTGAACCAAACACAGACGCGGATGGAACGTGCGCTCGCGCAAAAACTCGGTATCGACGGCAATCGCGTCGAATTCGCGGGCGCGCTGGCAAAAGTCGAGTAGAGCCTGATGTGTGGAAATGTACATATCAACCCATCGAATAAGGTTAGGCCCGAAAAACACGGGTAGGATATCGGCATTGCTCTACAACTATACTCGGTTAGTCACAGAACGGGAACGTAAGTATGCGCTGCCTTATCATCCACAACCCGGCATCGGGCCCCAGTTCAGATGAAATCTACGCATTCACGCACGCCCTTGCACAGGGCGGCGACGAGGTCGTGATGCGCTTTATCGGCGATGGCATGGAGCCCGAGGACGCCGTGGCAGACGTTCGCGAGTTCGACCGCGTGGTCGTCTCGGGCGGCGACGGCACCGTCTCCAACGTGCTCGACCAGATGCGCGGCTGCGGCGTCCCCACGCTCGTTTTTCCCTCCGGCACGGCCTGTCTGTTCTTCAACAACATCGGCAATGCCCCCGAGGCAGCGGCGCTCGCCAAGGCATGCCGCGCCGGCCGCACGGTCAAAGTCGACATGGGCGAGCTCTTTTGGCTCGACGAGAACGGCAACGAAAAAGCGCCATGCTTTATCATCATCGCCGGCTCGGGCTTTGACGCTGAGATTATGATGAAGGCCGCCCCCACTAAAAACGACATCGGCGAGATCGCCTACTTCCTCTCCGCGCTCGCAACGCCCAACCCCACGGTGGCGCACTTTACCATTGAGCATGACGGCATTGTCGAGGAGCTCGATGGCATCTGCTGCATGGCCGGTAACACCTCGGTCATCCAAAACGACATCAACCTGTTCCCCGATTGCCGCATGAACGACGGCATGGTCGACATCGCGGTCATCGAGCCCGTAAAAACCGTCCAGCTCCTGCCCACCGTGATCACCGCCGCGCTCGACCCCGCCGGCAAGGTGCTCGGCCGTCCGCAGTTCAAGATCATCCAGACCAAAGAAGCCAAGATCACCTGCACGCCGTCGCTGGGCATGCAGTTTGATGGCGAGATCATCTCCAGCAACTCCGGCGTCTTTGGCGCCCGTGCGCTGCCTCAATGCCTTGATATCATCGTCGACGAATTCTCGCCGCTCGGAAAATAGGAGGACCCCATGAACGACAATCCCCTGATTGGCTTTATCGTCATCGTCTTGGCTATGCTCGTCGGCTATGCCATCAATGTGATTCACCGCCGAAAGAAGTAATTCCACATTGGTATGATATTCATCCAATTATCGTCTCCCCTGCTGTTTATGCATTTGCCAAACAGCGGGGGATTTTTCTTTGCGCCCCGTGCAAGGCGCTTTATTCAGATACAGTAATTGCAGGGTGTCTTTATTTAAGTAAAGCTACAAAATGAGTACGATTTACCGCTCATCGCATATTTAATCACGCTTATCGAGTAAGTTTCTTTCATAGATGAATATTGTTTCTAGTTCGTTACGCTAATGAGGTGTCTTTATTGGCTGAAGCCTCTGGCGACAGAGGGCTTTCGCACGCTGGGAGGGAAAATGAGGAAAACTCACCCCGTCAACGCGCTCAAGAAGTTAGGCATAGGCCTCGCCTTTGGAGCTGCAACCATCATGTCCATGCCGACCTCTGCGCTCGCCTGCACGCAGGTCTATATGGGCAACAAGCTGACGGCCGACGGTAATACGTACTACGGCCGCACCGAGGACATTGGCACTCGTTACCTCAAACACTATGGCATCGAGCCTCTTATGGCCCTGGTCATACCTACAGCTCGGACGAGTCCGGATTCTCCTACACCTCGACCAAGACTACGTATCGTTACAGCTACGTGCGCGACCATCCTGCTGAGTGGGACGGACGCTGGGATGCCTACTCCGAGGCCGGCATCAATGAGAGGGGCGTCTCCTGCTCCGCAACACTGAGCACCTCCTACAACGACGATGCCAAGGCAGCGGATCCCACGACCAAGCATGCCCACAAAGCAAATCCCGAGGTCAAAAATACCGGCATCGGCGAGTACAGCTACGCGGGCGTCATCTTGGGCGAGAGCGCAACGGCCCGCGAGGGCGTCGAGCTTATCGGCAGTCTGATTGACGAGCAGGGCGTCTGCTCCAACGACCAGATTGTCATCGCCGACAACACCGAGACTTGGCTGTTCGCCGCGCTTTCCGGCCACCAGTGGATCGCTATGAAGCTGACCGACGACGTCGCTTCGGTCAACCCCAACATTAGTAACCTCAATTTTCAGGTCAATCTTGACGATCCTGAGAACTGCCTCCACTCTGAGGGGATCAAGACTATGCCCGAAGAGAAGGCTTCGCCAAGTACTTTGAAGACGGACAGTTCGATGTTGCCCAGACCTACGGTGCATCTATCAACAATACGGGCATGGGCTCTTGGGCGCGTTATATCCAGGGCCGCGACTACTTTATGGCTCCGCTGACCGAGGGCACCGACTACGAGATCGTCAAGGACAAGGACAAGAATGACGTCACGCTCGGTGCCATGGTTCATGAGATGCAGCCGCTGTTCTTCCAGCCCAGCAAGTCCGACTGGAACACGTTTGAGCTGATTCGCGCCTTCGGCAACCGCGGTGAAAAAGTCCCCGGCCTTAATGCCAATACTGACGGTGTCAGCAGCATCGGTTCCGACCGCAACGCCGAGGCCAACCTCTTCCAGATTCGAAAGGGCTATGACCCCGAGGTTGCAACCATCCAGTGGAGATGCTCTCCTGCGCCGAGTTCTCCGTCGCTATCCCGCTATACTCCGCTCTGATGACCGAAGTCAGCCCCTACTTCAGCGACCAGACCGTTGATTATGGTCACTGCAGCGAGACGGACATCGTGAACAACGAGGAGCCCGAGAACTCCATTAACTACGTCCTGATGGACATCAACTCGCTTTGCTTCGCGAACCGCGCACAATTCGCCACCAGCGTCCGCACCTACCTCGATGCGCTCCAGAACGAGCTCATCGAGCAGAACAAGGAAGTCGACACCGCCATGCTGGCCGAGACGACCACCGAGGGCCGCACTGCCCTGGCCAACAAGGCCGGCAAGGCTGCTACCGAGAACACCTACAAGAAGTGCAAGGCACTGCTCCAGGAGATGCGCGCCTATCAGAAGGCCGAAAACTTCGACCAGCCCTTCACCCCAAGCGACCTGAACACCGAGACCAACGGCCTCAAGGTGTCCATCACCTACGCCAAGGATGCTCTTGCCACCGATCCGGTCACCCCGGATCAGCCCGGCACCCCCGAGCAGCCTGGTACTCCTGAGCAGCCCGGTACCCCCGAGCAGCCAGCCGCCAAGCCTGAGAAGCCTAGCAAGTCCGACACCACGACCACGGTAACCACTAACAAGACGAACACCAAGGGCGGCCTGCCCACCACTGGCGATCGTTTTGATGGCCGCATGGTGGCCGCATTCGCCATCGCTGGCGTTGCCGTCATCTCCGCGGGCGGTTACTTCCTCTACCGTCGCAATAAGGAGTAACGTCTTAGCTGAGCGGACAAGGCAGCAATGGCAGCCTCGCCCGCTCAGCCCGCTCTTTTGACCGGCGGGAAACCCGCCTGAAATCTTTTCAAAAAAGATTTCCCCGCACACACTTCGCTGTGCTATAGTGCAGCGCAACAGCAACTAGGTGCGACCGCGCCACGGCATCACGAAAGGAGCCACCAACATGAAGAACACGATGACGTCTCTCAACAACTGGTGGTGGCGTGATGCGAATACGATCGGTCGACAGTGAGTCCCTCACGCCTGTTTTTGCGCTCTAGGTGATTGGAAGGCCTCCGGTTTCGACCGGGGGCCTTTTTCTATCTCGAGCCCGATCGCATTCGCATCACGCGCCTCCGCTTTTCTCTTGCACTCCCATTCCGAAAGGATTTTCACCATGTCTCAGAACACCACCGCCGCCCAGCCCCGCACCGTCCAGACCGCTGACCGCGGCAAACTCGATGTCCGCGCCCTCGTCCTGCTCGCCATCCTGCTCGCCGCCGGCTTCATCCTCAACTTCACCGTCGGCAAGGCCATCTCGGGCATCTCGGGCGGCATGATCAGCCCCGAGTTCATCATCTCGGCCTTCTGCCTCACCATCCTGGTCGTTCGTCCCAACATCGGCCAGGCGCTCGTCATTGGCCTCATCTCGGCTGCCGTGATCCAGATCACCACCACTTCGCCGTTCGTCGATTTTGCCGCCGAGGGCATCGCCGCCATGCTCATGGCCGGCATCGTCAACGCCGCCGGCAAGAACGGTCAGGTCAAGCCCGCCATCGCTATTGTCGCAACCTTCCTGACCACCTTTGTCTCCGGCGTCATCTTCATGGTCATCAAGATGGCCATGCTCGGCGTGGTAGGCGAGCTCGCCGCCGCCATGCTGCCCGTCGTCGCCATGACCGCCGTCTTTAACGCCATTCTGGTCGGCGCCCTCTACCTGCCCATCCAGAAGGCCCTTAGGCTCAACTAACCCGCTCGGCTTTACGAGCCACCCCATCTTGGCGTTCATTCGTCGCTCGCGTGCCCAAGTACGCTTCGCTCCTCTTTCGCGCCAACCTGGGGCCCCTCGTAAAGCCGCCTCCGTGCTTCACCACCAAAGACTGTCCCAAACAACTAGCTTTTGGGGACGTTCTTAAACGACTAGTCATTAAAGAACGTCCCCAATGACTATGAAAGGTATCCATGGAAACGATCATCAACGTCGACGATGTCTCGTTCTCCTATGGCACGCAGACCGAGCAGGCGCTCAGCCACATCTCGCTCAGCGTGAACAAGGGGGATTTCATCGGCATCATCGGGCCCTCGGGCGCCGGCAAGTCCACGCTTGCCGCCTGCCTGTCGGGCGCCGTGCCCCACCACTACACCGGCACGTTCTTTGGGTCCGTCATGGTCGACGGCCACGACACCTGCGAAGTCTCGCTCACCGACGTCTCGCAAATCGTCGGCAGTGTGCTGCAGGATATCGACACGCAGATGGTCGCTTCGGTCGTCGAGGACGAGATGCTCTTTGGCCTCGAGAACTTTGGCGTTCCCCACGACCAGATCGAGCAGCGCGTGAGCGAAACGCTCGAGACCGTCGGCATCAGCGACCTGCGCGACCGCGAGATCGCCACCCTCTCGGGCGGACAGAAGCAAAAAGTGGCCATCGCCGCCATCCTCGCCATGCGTCCGCGCGTCTTGGTTCTCGACGAGCCCACCGCGGCACTCGACCCCGCCAGCTCCACGCTGTTTTCGAGACCCTGCGTGAGGCCAACCGTGCACTCGGCATCACCATCGTCGTCGTTGAGCAAAAGGTCGCCCTGCTTTCGGAGTACTGCAACCGCGTGCTCGTGCTCAATCATGGCGAAATCGCGCTGCAGGGCGAGCCACACGAGGTCTTCGCGCATACCGACGAGCTCCGTGCCATCGGCGTCGACTGCCCTCGCGTCACGCGTATCTTCAATAGCCTCGAAACCGATGGCCTGGTAAGCGGCACCCCCTGCTTGGATGTCGATGAGGCCGAGCGCCTGATTTCGGGCATCGTCGACCCCGCACACGCGGCTATCGAAGCCCAGGCGCCCGCCGGTTCCCCGCATGCACCGTCGTTGCGTCCTCATGCCAAGGACGCCGAACCCGTACTCACCTTCGACCATGTTGAGTTTGCCTATCCCAATGGCGGAGCGCCGTACACGACCTTAGCCTGACGCTCTATCCTGGCGAGCTCGTGGGCATCGTCGGCCAAAACGGCGCCGGCAAGACCACGCTCACCAAACTGCTCACAGGCCTGCTTAAGCCCGCCTCGGGCAGCGTGCGCGTCACGGGACTGGATACCGCAGCCGTTCCCACGAGCCGCATCGCTCGCGAGGTCGCGACCCTCTTCCAAAACCCCGACCGCCAGATCTGCAAGGACACCGTGCTCGACGAGGTCGCCTTTGGCTTGGAGCTTGGCGGCATGGACCGTGCCGAGGCTCTGCGTCGTGCCCAACTCGTCATCGACCGCTTTGGCTTGCCGGCCGACGAGGCGCCCTTCTCGCTCTCGCGCGGTCAGCGACAAATGGTGGCGCTTGCCTCCGTCGTAGTGGTTGAGCCCAAGATCGTCGTGCTCGACGAGCCCACGAGCGGCCTTGATTACCGCGAGTGCATGACCGTCATGGAAACGGTGCGCACCATGGCCGAGCGCGGTTGCGCCGTTATCATGGTTTGCCACGATATGGAAGTCGTCTCGGATTTTGCCGAGCGCATTGTGGTAATGGCCGACGGTCGCATCCTCGACCGCGGCCGCACGCACGAGCTATTCTCGAACATCGATCTCATGCGGCGTGCCTACGTGGAGCCTCCCCAGGTTATTGAACTCTCGCGCCGTCTGGCATCTTCCGTCTCGCCCGCTTTTGCGCAGGTGAGCGAGGTCACCGATGTCGTTCGAATTACCAAGGAGATGGTCCACCGTGGTTAACGTCATCGACTACATGCCGGGCGATACGCTGCTGCATCGCCTGAATCCCGTCGTCAAACTGGGCCTCGCCGCCGCCATCATCGTCGGCATCTTCTTGTCCGACACCTATGTGGCGCTGCTGGGCTTTTTGGCACTCACCCTTGCGCTGGGTGCCTATGCCGGCGTCGTCGACCGTCTGTTCTCGCTGCTCAAGTTGCTGATTCCGCTCGCGCTTATCATGCTGGTGCTCCAGCTGGCCTTTATGCGCGATGGCAACGTGGTGTGGGGCTTTATCACCGACACGGGTCTCATCACAGGATCGAAGGCCTGTCTGCGCCTGCTGGGTGTGGCGTTACCGCTCATCCTCATGCTCATGGTGACCAAGCTCAACGACCTTGCCAACGCCTGCGTCGAGGTGCTGCACGTGCCGTATCGCTATGCCTTCACCTTTACCACGGCGCTGCGCTTTGTGCCGGTGTTTGGTCAGGAGATGAACGCCATCATGGAGGCGCAGACCGCACGCGGCGTCGAATACGACACCAAGAACCCCATCAAGAAGCTTAAGCTCATGCTGCCACTGTGTGTGCCACTGCTCATCTCGAGCGTGGGCAAGACCGATGCCACAGCCTTGGCGGCAGAACAGCGCGGCTTCTATCTGCGTACGCGCGCCAGCTCGTACAAGCGCTACCCCATCAAGGGCCTGGACATCGCCGTGCTCATCGTCAGCATCGCCCTCATCGCCATCGGCTTCCTGTTCTAGTTCACCACCGACAGCATCCGCCCAACGCAAAAGGCCCCGGCTCGCACCAAACGAGCCGAGGCCTTTACTGTTTCACCAGATAAAACCTACCAAAATGAACCTGCCCTTTTTTGGCAGGTCGAGGGCTACAGGCGGTAGGGGGCGCCGCTGCGGATGATGGATTCGCGCACCAGGACATCCATGGCATCGAGGGTGATCTCGGGCATCTCTCGATACTTCTGCAGCACCGATAGCTCGGTGCAGGCCAGAATGACACGGTCGCAGCCGCTACGGGCGAACTCCCACATCACGCGGTCGAACTTATCCATATCGGGCTCACGTCCGGCCTTCACATCATCGTAGATAAGCGACATCACATCGTTCTGACGTTTCTCGCTGGGATAGACAACCTCAACACCCGCGGCCTCGCATTCGCGGCCGTAGACGCCCGCGCCCACGGTTCCGTCGGTGCCCATGATGCCAATCTTGCGCACCGGCTCGGCCGGCATACTCAGGTTGGGGTCGAACTCGCACTCCCCCATCACCGCACCCGCAAGGGCATAGCGCACCGACTCACGCGGCATGTGGATAATCGGCACCTTCGTAAACGACTGGATCTGGTCGTAGAAGTAGTGTGACGTGTTGCAGGGAATGGCAATGTGCGCACAGCCCAGCGACTCGAGTGCCTGGCACACTCTTTCATGGTCGCCAGCAGCTTGGCATGCTCGCCGGTCTTAATGGCCAGCGTGCGGTCGGGCATGGTCGACTTGGAGAGCACCACCATGTCGATATGTTCCTGATCGCAGGCAGCAGCCGTATGACGCACCACCTGGTCGTAGTAATATGACGTGGCCTCGGCGCCCATGCCGCCGATAACTCCCAGCTTTTCCATCGCCGCCTCCTTGGTGACGCTTGCGCAATTGCGCGTATCATACCCGCGCCCGCCCGATGTAAACCGGACGGGCGCCGCACTCATCTACTTGTAATACGTCTTGAACAGCTTAAAGTGGCGCAGCTTGGTGTGCCACATGCGCAGCCAGCGGTTAAAGACAAAGTCGCCCTTCATAAACGAAGGGTCGGCGCCCTTGCCTTCCTTGTCCAGGCGATGCACCTTAGCGCGCAGCTCGGGATCCTTGACGTACTTGTCGACGACCCCCATGGGGACGACCATCCACAGCGCCTCGTCCTGCGCCGTCACAAACTCCGGCTCAAACGGGCGGTTGAACACATACTCGTCCACCACATACTTGGCAACGTTAAAGCCGCTGTTAGTGACGTAGTAGTTGCTGCGACCTTGGCGCGTGTTGAAATCGAAGAACTTAAACGAGCCGTCGCGCTCGTCGTACTTAACGTCAAAGTTGGAATAGCCCACAAAGTGAAGGTCCTCGAGCAACTTGCGCACGCCGCCCATGAGCTCGTCATTGGGCTCGGTGATGATACAGGCGTGGTTGCCGACACCGTGAGGCTGATGCTCCTCGAGCAGCACGTGACCCAGGCACATCATGCGCACCTTGCCGTTGCGGTCGGAATAACTGGTGAGCACGCGCATGTACTCGTCATTGCCGGGCACGCGATCCTGCAAGATCAGGTCGTCGGTGTAGCCGCTGGCATACGAGTCACGAATGACCTGTTCCAGCTCGGCACGGTCGGCAATCTCATAGGCCTTTTTCTGGCCCTCGAACTCGTGCTGCCACCACATGATGCCGTCAGAAGGCTTCAGAATCATCGGGTAGGGAAAATCGATCTGGTCGAGCACTTCGGCAGGCGCCTCGCCTTGGGCGTTCAGCATCGCCATGGTGAAGGTAAAGGTATGCGGATAGGGCACGCCGTGCTTCTCGCACAGCTCGTAGAAGATCTCCTTCTTCTGACACTGCTCAAGCATGCTATAGGGAGCGTAAGGCGCGACGATGTTATCCGCCAACTCATGGGCATCCTTGGCCTGAGCCACGAGGCAACATAGTTATCGCCACAGCCCACAAGGACAATCGTCTTATCGGCATGCGCTTGGGCAATGCCGTTGACGGTCCTGAGCATCACGGGCATGGTATCGATATCCACGTTGGGCGTGTAGTCGATAATCTGGCTGCGGTACGCGGGACCCGTCTGATACTTGCCAAAGACCAGACTCTTGACCTGGTACTCCTCATAGAAGGCGCGCGCCACCGAATAGGCGTTGATGTCGCCACCGAGCAGCACGGGAATGAACTCGCGCTCTGTAAACTGCAATGCCATGGAAACTTCCTATCATGAACTGCCCACACAACGGGGCGGTCTTTGCGCAACTGATTTATTCTAGCGTGCCAAGCCGCCGGCGCCCAAAGCTCCACCGTATCTATGGCAATCAACGTAATCGTCCAGCACGAAGGCCAGCACGAAGACGGCGCTCACCGTTGTATGACAACGGGCAATGAACCTACCATTGTTGTAGGATTCAACATGTTGCCCGCCCCGTCGAAAGGTGCACCGTGCCCCAGGCTCATCCGATCAACAACCCCATCATTGACGCCGCCAAGCGCGAACTTGCGGATCGCGCCCAGACGGCAGCTCCCCTACGCACCGCAAACGATGCTTACAACGGGCCTGCCCGTATCGTCTCAATCAACACGTCGGAGTACAAAGGCACTCGCAAGTCGCCCGTCGCCGATGGACGCGACACCGTCATCGAGCAATTTGGCCTCGCTACCGATGCGCACGCCGGACATTGGCACCGCCAGGTCTCTTTTTTAGCCGCGGAGTCCATCCAGACGGCGCAGGCACGCGGGTTCGACGTACACAAGGGTGACTTTGGAGAGAACTTCACAACCCAGGGCATCAACCTGCTCTCGCTCCCCTTGGGCACACAGCTCAAGCTTGGAAGCGACGTGTTCGTCGAAATCAGCCAAATCGGCAAGGTCTGCCACACCCGTTGCGCCATCTACTATCTCGCTGGCGACTGCATCTTTCCCCACGAGGGCATTTTCGGCGTGGTACTAAAGGGCGGAGAGGTCCATATCGGCGACGATATCCAGGTAGTCAAACTCGGCGACGGCACCTGTTCGTTCACCCCCGCCGAGGCGCTCGAAGAGATTGAGCAGGCTCGCCAGGAGGGCACGCTGTAGTTGTAAAACCCCACGTTGAGATAGCTTTTACAGCCCCAAACTCCTCTTAAACAGGCTCCCGTAACGTTAAAGTTGAACTCTATGGTTTCTCAACAATTCATCATAACTGCAGGTCAAAGCCAAAGCCTCAAGTTCAACTTGACCCTTTGGAACCTTTAAGGTTCAAGTTGAGGTCGAAAGCAGTAGTAGAATACCGTTCGAACCATAACCTACGATTGATTGCAGAGGGACTGGATGCAGCATTCGAATCATCGCACCGCAGCGCTCATTGCGTCGAAGCCGGCTCGTATCATCACGAGCGCCGCGCTCGCCGTTGCGCTGACGGCCACACCGATGCTCTCCCCCGTTGCGGCGTATGCCGCCTCGCAGGCAACGCAGGACCAGCTTTCCGCAGCCCAGCAGAAGATCGAAGCCGCCACGAGCGCCTACAACGACGCCCGCACCAAACTCGATGACCTGCAAAAGCAGATTGACTCCAATGAGGCGAGCATCGAGGAAATCGAGGCTAAGCTTCCCGAGCAGCAGGCCAAGGCAAGCTCTGCCATGCGCGATCTGTACAAGTATCAGAAGGGCACCAATCCCATCGTGAGCTTCCTGGTCAATGCGCAGAGCCTGGGTGAGTTCATCACGACCTGCAAATACACCAACCAGATCACGAGCTCGAGCGTCGACGAGATCGAACAGCTCAATAACATGCAAACCGAACTCGAGCAGAACAAGGCCGAGCTCCAGCAGGCCAAGTCTCAGCTTGAGGCAGAGCAGAAAAACGCCGAGGATGCGTTAGCTCAGGCCCAGCAGCTCCGCAGCGAGGCACAGGCAAAAGCCGAGCAGGAAAATGCCGCCGAACTTGCCAAGCTTGAGGCCGATAAGGCCGCTGCCGCCGAGAAGCTCTCGGGCGAGGGCGTAAGCGGCAGCAATTCCAGCAGCCAGGCCACCAACACCAACACCACCATCGACACCACGGTGAACAACGCCAATACCGGTAGCTCCGATTACGATTCGTTCATTAATGAGTGGACGGGCCGCATCGACAATTATCTCGCCGGCTCCCCCATGGCAGGCCAGGGCTACAACTTTGCCGTCGCCGCTTGGAATACCGGTGTCGACCCCCGTTGGTCCCCCGCCATCGCCTGCATCGAGAGCACCAAGGGTGCTTATTGCGCCAATTCTTACAACGCCTGGGGCTGGAGTGCCCGTGGCGGCGGTTGGCGCAGCTTTGGCAGCTGGAGCGAGGGCATCTCCGCTCACGTCGCCTATCTGGGCGCCAACTACGGCTCCACCCTTACCCCGGCAGCGGCCAAAAAGTACTGCCCGCCCACGTGGCAGGACTGGTACAACAAAGTCGCCGCTCAGATGAACCGCATCTAAGTGCAACTGCAAAGGGCCCCAATGGGGCCCTTTTCTTTTAGGTAGCGGAGGTATCGACGACGCCGGTCGCATTGGCAACCGCGACTATGACGATCATGCATAGGAGCAGCACACCCAATGCCTTGAGCCAGAGTTTCGCGAGCTTCTTGCCGCGATAGCTGTCGAGCAGTGCGAATCGCCGACGAAGACGGCGCTTATCGAGCAGCGCAAAATGCATAAGCACCATAAGGCCATCGACAAAGAAAAAATACTCGATTATGAGAAGCCACGTCGGGTAGCTTTGGTTTGCTCCCGTGGGGTGAAAGACGGCAAAGTGACTTCCGGCAAAGAACACAAGCAGTGAGAAGCAGACGAGCGTATTCCAAATGCGCCCCAGAGACTCCGGAACGCGAGAGAGCAGACCGCATGCAACAGAGGCGGCAGGCCTAGGAAGCCCTGCGGGGTTCTGGAGCCCTTGGGGCGTCGACACCGTCTCCGAGGCCGGAGTGCGGACAGACGCAGGCGCAGGAGGCCGCACGGGGCGACTTAGATCGTATGCCGCGCGCGTCGCCCGTCCCAACGCTTCCGCGCTCGCAAAACGCTTGGCCGGGTCGAGCGCCATCGACATGCAGACGACATCGGCAAGTGGAGTGGGAATGCCGCGCGCCTCGCATTGCTCGCGCATGTCGAACCCTGGTTTAGGGCCGACTCCCGTCAAGCAGAAGAACAACAGGGCGCCAAGTGCGTAGACGTCGCTTCGCACGCTCGTCTGCCCAAACCCATACTGCTCGGGCGGCGCATAGGGCCGTGTCCCAAACTTGACGGTATCGGCATCGGCGCCATCGCGCCATACGCGCGCGATCCCCAAGTCGATAATCACCAGCGATGAAAACGTCAGGCCGTCATCAGGCGTATAGTTGGCACCTGTCACGATGATATTCGACGGCTTGAGGTCGCGATGGATCACCGGCGCCGACGTCTCCCCCGCCATTGCAAAACCGGCATGGAGCTCGCCCACGGCGTCGCATAGGGCAGGATACAGTTCACGCGCATAATCGGGGGCGGCTCCCAGACGGTACACCAGCGCCCCGAGCGTCTCCCCTTCGATGTATTCCATAACCACGTTGAGCTCGTCGCCCACACGACGACAATCGACGATTCTGGCAGGTGCTCAAAACGCCTGCCTGCCCGCTGAGCGGCAAACAGGCGCTCGTATGCCCCGCCGATTTGAGCCGAAGCATCGATGCGTTTACGGACAAAGGGGCCGAGCGAACCACCGCCGGTTCCTTCAAAGTACACGAACTCGGTTGTTTCAACGGACGAGCGCTTAAGTACACGCTCCACGCGATAGCTGTCGTCGCGATCGAGCGACGCCAGGTGCTCGGCAAGCGCTGCGGTCAGCTCGTCATCGGAATATGTTGGGGTCTGATTATCCATAGTCTCCATCATAGCGCAGGGCGCAGACGCCCCATGGCATCCGCGCCCCGTTCGTTTGCATCGTTGTTCGACAGCTCCGCCGGCTCAGATATCAGCCGCTAACTCACCGTCTCCTCGCCAAAGCGATACAGCTCCTCGTTGACCTTTTGGAGACTGCACCCGCGATCGATGCAAAAGATGATAATCGCATCGCGGCGGTCCTTGCAGTTAAGGACGCTTACCCCGGCAGCCGTCAACGCACGGTTGGTCTCTTTGAGCGTCAACGCCATCGCAAAGGCAATCTGCAGCACCTTATTGCGACTCGGATGACGCGCGCCGGTAAAGATCTGATAGCCAAAGGTCTCATTGAGATCGGCCATACGAACCACGCGCGAACGCTCCAAGCCCTTTTCCTGCAGTAGCTGCTTCAGGTAGTCCGAAAGCGACGGGGCGGCAAAGTCGTGCTCCCTGATATAGCCATCGATGTTCGGCGCATCGAGAAGCTCATTGAGCAACTCCTCGGTCAGCTTTTTATCGGGCATACGACTTCACCTCCCCCAGTGCATGCAACATGCTAGAAACCGCTTACGTCCGAACGCTCCCAGCTAGCAACCTGGTCGGGAGACACCGTACCCAGCGCCTCGAACTTCCAGGAGCCGCCCGCCTTCAGATGATTGGTGTTTGCAAGAGCCGTTCCAACCTGGTTGCCATCGGCATCATACAGAACATATTCAATCTGAATGTAGCTCTTTTCCTTGTCCGTGTTATTGGTCAGCGTGCCCGTGATCTTATAGGTAAACTGATTGGAAGTGTCTTCAGCCTCGTCAGCAATGGTATACGGTTCTTGCGGTTCTTTTTGCTCCTCAGCCTGCTGTGTCGTCTCGGCAGGTTTTGCCGAATCGCTCGCAGACGAATCGGTTGAGTTGCCGCCCATAGAGCCCACGGCACCGACAATAACCAGCACCACGATGATGCCTAGGACAATCTTGCCGATCGGCTTCTTTCCCTCTTTTGCCATTATTCATCCTTCCTACGATCCGGCTACCGTGCCGGCACACAGCACATCGTAGGAAGGATTGAACTTGAATTCATTAGCTGAGAGCTAAGGTTGCGGTAAACGGCCAATGCAGTTATCCAAACGCCGAGCAAACGCACTTTGCACGACCGTCTGCCAGCAGTGATCAGCCCACCGTGACGGATTCCCCGGTAAAGGTGCTCACAACCAACAGGATAAAGAAGGCCAAATAGCTGATGCTCAGCAGGTAGGCGATAACCAAAAAGGCAATCCATCCAACATTGGTCTTACCGTCGGCACGACGTTGCTCGCGAGAACGGCACAGCCAAATCGTCACGACGATGGCAGTGATAAACAGTACGAGTGCCGCCGCAGCCAGCCCAGCAAGCACAAACATCACGCCAATGCTCACAGCGATGACCGGAAGCAGTAGCAAACCGCACCCGCATCCACCCGGACTATATACGGCAGACTGTCGGCGTCGCCTCATCGTCGCCCCCATCATCTTTGAGCACTACAGTGCGATGGCCTGCTGAACAGGAACGATCTTATCGAGTTCCGGTTCGATCCGCCTTTTCTCGGCCTCAAGGTCAAACGCCACCTGAGCACGCAGCCAATAACCATCCGTCAGGCCAAAATAACGGCAAAGACGGAGGTCGGTGTCGGCCGTCACGCGACGTTTTCCCAAGACAATCTGCCCGATACGCTGAGCAGGAATCCCGGTCTCTTTCGCAAGGCGATATTGAGAAATGCCCATGGGAACAAGAAACTCCTCTTTGAGAAGCTCACCAGGAGTCACCGGCGACAGCAAATCGGCCGAAGTCTCATCACTTGTGATAATCGACGATTTCGACATTCCAAGCCATCTCCTGTCTCCACTCAAAACAGACCCGATAGCGCTCGTTAACACGGATGCTATATTGACCGGCACGATCGCCCTTCAAAGCTTCCAGGCGGTTGCCCGGTGGAACGCGAAGATCATCAAGCGATGCACAAATCTGCAGTTGGCGAATCTTCCTCAACGCAACACGCTCAAAGGGCACGAACTTCCTGACCCGCACACCCATGGCAAAGCGTTCGGTATCCTCATCTTTATACGATGCAATCATAGTATCGCCTTACGTTAGTAACGTCAAACGTTTCTATAGACTTACATCTCTATTATATCGTACGTTTGTTCGTATTTTCTAGAACAAATAGTCCTTCACGTCTTAGTCAAGCAAAAGCAATCGTTTGTAGACATCAAGGCCTTTGAGAAGAATCTCCTCGTCAAAGAGCATGGTATCGGTATGCAGAGCGCTTGTTGCATAGGCTGGGCAGCCATCAGCGTCGATCGGGTTTTCTTGTCCCTCTGGCACGCCCGTGCCCAGCAAGAAGAACACGCCCGGCAGATGGCGCTGATAGAACGCGAAATCCTCGGCGATTAGCAGCGGCTCGTCCACAAGTTGCAATTCGGGCAGAACGGGCGCGATTCGGGCAAACAACTCAGGGTCGTTATCGACTGGCGGATAGCCCTCGGCAAAATTGAGATCGTACGTGCAGCCCGTTGCGGCGCACGCCTCGTCGAGCACACGGCGTACGCCCTCGCGCACACGATCGAACATGGCGTCCGTAAACACACGCAAACTACCGGCAACATGGGCCTCCCCCGCCACCGCATTGCAGACGGTGCCTGCCTGCAGCAGGCCGAACTTGCCAATGCAGGGCTCATCGGCACCCAGCTCATCCATCAGTTCGCGCTCGGCAACCAAGAACTTGGCAGCCGCCAGCGCCGCATCGTGCGACTCCTCGACCGGAACGCCATAGGTCTTAGCGATATGGATACTCGTACCGTGAATATGGATATGCGTCTCGCTCGAACGCGCCAGCAGCGGACCGGAACAACTCGCCAACGTGCCGGCAGGCAGATCGGGCCACACATGGAAGCCAAAAATGCGGTCGGCCCCATAGCGCTCGAACACACCACTCTCGCATACCGTCTTGGCACCACCGGTCGTTTCCTCGGCCGGCTGGAACACAAAGAGAACGTTGCGCCTAATGGCGCCCGGCTGTTCGCGAATCGTACGGTCGACATACGTCGCGGCGGCAAGCGCCATGGCCATGTGTCCGTCATGTCCGCAAGCGTGCGTCTTGCCGGGATGGGTCGAGGCAAAGGCCGCTCCCGTCGCCTCCGCGATGGGCAGCGCATCCATATCGGCGCGAATCGCCGTGGCATGCGCAGCATCAACGCCGGCGTCGAAGAAAGCACAGACGCAGCTGGGGCACGGATGGGTCACTTCGCAGGTGAGCGGTGCCAGCACGCCCTCGATATAGGCAATGGTTTGCGGAAGATCGAAATCGAGCTCCGGAATGCGATGGAGATCGCGGCGATAGCGACGGAGTTCTTGGAGCTCGGTCATAGAGGATCCCTTCGTGAGGCACATCTGTTGCAACTTATTGTGATACAGGATTGTGGCGCACATGTTTCCAGCATATCCTTGCATTTTTTAAACGTTATATACGAATACTCTTGTTTGGTAAAGTGCAACGTGGTAGGGTCGTTACCACTTGATAGAGGCGCGGGCACGAAGAACCGCGGGCGAGCCGGCAGGCTTTGACCCCGTGGGGAGGCGAAACCCGCCGAACTGGGTTTTTCGGGCACGAACAACCTGGTGGGCCTGTGGGAAACACCCACAGGACTGTCTGCAGCAATGCGGGAGCGCTATCCGGACATTGGGTCCACG
Organism: Coriobacteriaceae bacterium AM48-5; assembly: GCA_027669525.1. Classification (GTDB taxonomy): domain Bacteria; phylum Actinomycetota; class Coriobacteriia; order Coriobacteriales; family Coriobacteriaceae; genus Collinsella. Next base: position 23,305 of record JAQEDJ010000018.1, read on the forward strand.
CTATGCGGATTCGATGCGCAGATGGCGCCGTCTGGATAGCGAGGTTTACGGGACATGGCATTGACCCCCAACGAGGCATATGCGGCCAAGCAGCCGTTTGTGGACAAGGAGACGCTCGAGCATATCGTCGAACAGTTCCCCACGCCGTTTCATCTATACGACGAGGCGGGTATCCGCCGCAACATGCAAGAAGTGCGCGACGCCTTTGCATGGAACCCGGGCTTTAAGGAATACTTTGCCGTCAAGGCCAACCCCAACCCGGCGCTCATCTCCATTCTCAACGAATACGGCTGCGGCTGCGATTGCTCGAGCTATACCGAGCTCATGATCGCCCGCTCGCTGGGTATCACGGGACACGACATCATGTTCTCGTCCAACGACACGCCGGCTGCCGACTTTGAGCTCGCCGACAAGCTGGGCGCCATCGTCAACTTTGACGACATCAGCCACATCGAGTTCTTTGAGCGCGTCGCAGGCCCCATCCCCAAGACGGTCAGCTGCCGCTTTAATCCGGGCGGTCTGTTCCAGCTCTCCAACGGCATCATGGACAACCCCGGCGACTCCAAATACGGCATGACCACCGAGCAGCTCTTCGAGGCCTTTCGCACGCTCAAGGCCAAGGGCGCCGAAAACTTTGGCATCCACGCATTCCTTGCCAGCAACACCGTCACCAACGACTACTACCCCAAGCTCGCGCGCATCCTCTTTGAGCTTGCCGTGCGCCTGGAGCGCGAGACCGGCGCACACGTCGCCTTTATCAATCTGTCCGGCGGCGTCGGCATCCCCTACCTGCCCGAGCAGCAGGCCAACGATATCCATGCCATCGGCGAAGGAGTGCATGCGGCCTACGACGAGATTCTGGTTCCCGCCGGCATGGGCGATGTGGCAATCTGCACCGAGATGGGCCGCTTTATGATGGGCCCCTACGGCTGCCTGGTCACCAAGGCCATCCACGAGAAGCAAATCTACAAGGACTATATCGGTGTCGACGCAAGCGCCGTCGATCTGATCCGCCCTGCCATGTATGGCGCCTACCACCACATTACGGTGATGGGCCAGCCGGGTGGCTCCGACAAGACCGCGGCGCCTGTCACAAACACGTACGACATTACGGGCAATCTGTGCGAGAACAACGACAAGTTCGCCATCGACCGCGAGCTACCGCGGGTCGACATGGGTGATGTGCTCGTGATCCACGATACCGGCGCGCATGGTTACTCCATGGGCTACAACTACAACGGCCGTCTGCGCTCCGCCGAGGTGCTGCTGCGCCCCGACGGCTCGGCCGACCTTATCCGCCGCGCCGAGCGCCCGGGCGATTATTTTGCCACGCTCGACGTGTTGCCGAGCGGCCGAGAGCTGCTGGCCAAGTCGCGCGCCGAAAGCGCTCGTCGTCGCGCTCAGGACGAGCGCCTGGCCGTCGCCGTCCAATGGAACAAACGCATCCAGATCGCGGAAGCGAAGGAGAAGAACATGGATATCCGCAACCTCGAGGCTCGATCGTCGCCCTTGTTACGCCGTTTAAAAAGGACGGCAGCGTCGACTTTGACGCACTCGAGCGCCTTATCGATTTCCACCTGCAAAATGGCACCGACGCCATCCTCACCCTGGGCACCACCGGCGAGAGCGCCACGATGACCGATGACGAGGACAACTCCGTCGTCGCCGCCATGGTCAAGCAGGTTGCAGGCCGCGTCCCCGTCATCGCCGGCTCGGGCTCCAACTCCACGCAAACCATGCTCACCAAGTCGCTCACCTATCAGGCCTGGGCGCCGACGGCCTGCTGCTCATTACCCCCTACTACAACAAGTCCAACGAAGAGGGCATCTACCAGCACTTTAAGACCGTTGCCGATGCCGTAGATATCCCCTGCATCCTGTACAACATCCCCGGCCGCTGCGGCTGCGGCATCAGCGAGCGCAACGTAGAGCGCTTGGCCGCGCACCCCAACATCATGGGTATTAAGGAAGCCTCGGGCAACGTCGCCTACGCGGCCAAGATCGCCCACCTGCTGTCCGACGACTTCCGTATGTACTCGGGCGAAGACACGCTCACCGTGCCGCTCATGAGCCTGGGCGCCTCGGGCACCATCAGCGTGTGGGCCGATGTTCAGCCGCAGCTCGTGCACGACATGTGCCGCGCCTATCTGGACGGCGACGTGGAGCGCGCCCGCGATATCCAAATTGCCGGCCAGCCGCTCATCAATGCCCTCTTTAGCGAGGTCAACCCCATCCCCGTCAAGGAGGCACTCGCCCAGATGGGCATGATCGAAGCCAACTACCGCATGCCGCTGTGCCCCATGGCCGATAACACGCGCGCCGCACTTACCGATGCTCTGAAGGGAGCTGGTCTGCTTGATTAAGACCGTCATTATGGGAACGGGCCGCATGGGCTCGCTCATCCACACTACCGCCGAGGGCATTGTCAACGCCGCTGGAGAGCCCGTTTTTGATATCGTGGCCCAGATCGGTTTTGACCTGTCCGAGCTCGAGAGCACCCCGGCAGCCGACGTCATCATCGACTTCTCGAACGTCGTGACCTTCGATGCCGTCGTCGCCTATGTCGAGCGCACGGGCGCGGCGTTAGTCTCGGGCACCACAGGCTACACCCCCGAGCAGATGGACCGCCTGCGTGAGCTGGGCCAGAACGCCCGCGTTATGCACTCGGGCAATTACTCCATCGGCATCGCAGCCCTGCGTCATCTGGTAGCACAGGCCACGCGCGAGCTGCCCGGCTTTGACTGCGAAATCGTCGAGACGCACCATAACCAAAAAGTCGATGCCCCCAGCGGCACCGCAAAGCTGCTGCTCGACGCCGTCGTCGAAGCCGAGCCCGAGGCAGGCTACCACCCCGTCTATGGCCGCGAGGGCATGTGCGGAGCGCGCGACCCCAAGGAAATCGGCATGCACTCGCTGCGCGGCGGCACCGTAGCCGGTGTGCACGAGGTGGGTTTCTTTGGCCAGGACGAGGAAGTCACGCTCACCCACCGCGCCACGAGCCGTCAGATCTTTGTCAACGGCGCCCTGGCAGCCGCGCAGAAGCTCGTCGCCCGTGAACCCGGCTTCTATACGTTCGACCAGGTCATGTTTGCCTAACCAGGTATCAACCGAATCCGCCCAAAGGAGAGATAGCAAATGAGCAACGCAGCCGAGATGGATGCACAGGAGATTATCGACTACATCGCCACCGCGCCCAAGAAAACGCCCGTCAAACTGTACGTGCGCGAAAAGCCGGGCATGAAGGTCCAGTGGGGCAATGCGCACGTCTACGGCGGTCGTCGTGGCAAGACCGTCTTTGGTGACTGGGATGAGCTCAAGGTCATCCTCGATGCCAATGCCGACTCCATCGACTACTACGACGTCGAGAATGACTGCCGCAACTCCGCCGTCCCCATGCTCGACCTTAAGGGCATCAATGCCCGCATCGAGCCGGGCGCAATCATCCGCGACCGCGTCGAGATCGGCGACCGCGCCGTCATCATGATGGGCACCATCATCAACATCGGCTCCGTTATCGGCGAGGGCTCTATGATTGATATGGGCGCCGTCCTGGGCGGCCGCGCAACCGTGGGCAAGAACTGCCATATCGGCGCCGGCACCGTACTGGCAGGCGTCGTTGAGCCTGCGAGCGCCACGCCCGTCATCATCGAAGATGATGTCATGATTGGCGCCAACGCCGTGGTCCTGGAGGGCGTGCGCGTGGGCAAGGGTGCTGTCGTTGCCGCCGGCGCCGTATGCGTCGAGGACGTCCCCGCCGGCGCCGTCGTGGCCGGTGTCCCCGCCCGCGTCATCAAGATGCGCGATGAGAAAACCGACAGCAAGACCGGCCTCGAAGAGGGACTACGTCAGCTTTAATAGTTACGCGGTTTTACCAAGAAGGCCGAAGCCCCAAAGGGCTTTGGCCTTTTCGTTACGGTCAATCTACTCGAGCCGCTATCGATTCTCGATGCTGCCGATATTCTTGAGCTCGATGGAGATGAGGCCGTTGGGTTCGTTGACGAACTCGATGTACTCGGAGTTCGAGCCCATCTCGGCCGGAAAGCTGATCTCGATGCCCGTATCGGTACGAATCTTGTGGTTGCGCACGGCCGCGCGTTCGACCTGCTTGCGCTCCACGGGCACACGCTCAGGCACCTTCTCCTCAGTCAGTGCCGCGCGCACGCTCTCCTTGATAACCGGTTCGTCCTCAAAGACCTCATCGACGATATCCCAGGGCGGCAGCTCCTCGTCATCCTCGACTTTCTCGGCGACGGCAGCCTTAACCTTGGCGAGCGCCACGGCCGTATTGGCACCGTGCTCCTCGGCGACTTCCTCGACCACACGCGTCACGGTGTCGATGACCTCCTTGCCTGATACGCCCGTGTCGCACTGCAGCAGGCCATCGGGGATAAGCATACGGTCCTCACCGGCAATCTTGCGCTTCTTGTCCACGTAACCGATCTCCATGGTGCTCGCACGCACGATGGCATAGCTCGGCACCTTTTGCGAGGGGTTCGGCAGAATGGCGTAGTGGCGCGCGATGTCGTTGCGCACCTCTCCCTCCTCGCGGCCCACTTCGTGCATAAAAGCCTGCTTGGAGCCCAGCAGCATCACGGCAAACCAGCGGGCATCCTCATCGTCGTCAAAATCGGCCACGAGCACGTCGGTGGACTCGGCTTTCTCGGCTTTGGTGAGCTCGGAGGAGATAAACTCCGCAATCTGCTGCGACAGGTCCACGAACTCGCGCTCGCCAAAGAAATAGCCCTTGAGCTCGCCGCCAAACGCAGAGTTCTCGGCAAACGTGGCGCGTTTATTGTCGGCCGAGGTACGTGCGCGGCGCAGATGCGTGGTCACGAAGTTGCGCACGGTACGACTCTCGATATCGAGCTCGCGCTGGCTCATAACGTTGACGGCAGAGTCAAAGTCCAGGATATGCAGAATCGCGTGATTGATTTTCATATACGGCATTCCGTTCTAGATCGATTTCGGCACGAACCAGTATAGCGGTCGAGCCCTCCCGAGCGCATCGAAGATTGGTGCATCGGGGACAGGTTGCTTTGCACCAATGGCTAGCGCAGAAGCTCGGACTGCCAAGCCTCGAGCTGTTCTGCCAGACTCTTACCGGCAGTGGACATGTCGATCTGGGGTCGTTTGGGCAGCAGCGCGCATTTAAGGATTGCCACGATGGTCTGCGAGACAAAGCGTCGCGTATCCTTGTCGAAACCTTGCGCAGCCTGGAGCATCACGGGCAGGCTCTCGCGCAGATTCCCAGCGATATCCGCAAACCGCTCAGCACCCGTAGCCTCAAACACGGAGAACAATGCATCTACAAAACGCTCGCGCTCGGCAGGCCCCACTGCAAGCAGCATCTCGCGAATGGAGCCATCAACGTATCGAGCACCGGCGGACAGGCGCTCACAGTACACGAAGTCGCGACCATCAACCACCCAGCTAAAGGGATTGTGCTGCAGCAGGCTGAACTCGGTGCTCTCAACGATGGCATAGTCCTCCTGTGTCTCGAACATCATGCCAAAGATCGACGACCGAGGTAGCGTCTTATCGATGCGGCCGGAAAGATCGGCAAAGGCGTTGCCGTTCAGGAACTCCTCGACGAAGCCAGGACCATCATGGGAATACACCCGTTCGATTCGCTCACGGGCGACATCGGAGCACATCGCCGCACCGTACACCGCAAGGTTTCCACCCTTGGAATGACCTCCGCACAAAAGCGGCCCGTCAATCGCGTCCGCCGCCTCGTCTACATAACGCGCCGCGGATTCCTGGGCCGGCACAGGACACCGGAACGCCATGTTAAAGTCCTCTTTCCAGCCCACAATCGTACTGTCGGTCCCCCGGAAGGAAAGATAGCTAAACCCCGCCGGAAACCGGAACGCCATGGCTGCAAACTGCTCTGTCGCTACCACATCGCTCACGGCACGATAACCGCAAACGTGCACGCCACGGTAGCGAGGGCTTGCTGCCACGGCCTCCAACAAGGCCCTGCTCCCCTCCGGATCCCACAGGTCGCCAATCATGTCCCGGTAGCACTCGGCACGCAGCAGCTCGCGTACGTCTAGGCCCTGCCAGTTCGTCAGCTCCGCCATATCACCCGGCAAACGCAAATAGGACAGCCACGCAAAGACCAGGCTATCCACCGCACAGAACGGCTGCTCCTCAAACGAATCAAACGTCGTCTGGGCATAGGTCAAAAAATTAGAGGAATCCGACATGGCCCTCCCATCAACTATGGTGCATTGGGGTCAGGTTACTTTGCATCAAAAAGGCGCCCGGGCCGCGTGGACCCGGACGCCTTCATTGTAGCTTTTCGCTCTAGCGAGCTTGATTTAGCAGGAGAAGTCGATTTAGCAGGAGAAGTCGACGCTGTCGATGATGTCCTTGAGGGCCTTTGCAGAGGCGGTGAGCTCATGCTGCTCGTCATCGTTCAGCGGCACGGGGACGCGGCAGACAACGCCGTCGCGGCCAACGACGGTCGGCATGGAGATGGCAAGATCGGACAGGCCATACTCGCCCACCATGAGCGAGGAGACGGGCAGAACGGTCTGCTCGTCACGCATGACGGCGGTGCAGATGCGCTTGACGGCCATGGCGACGCCATAGTAGGTGGCGTGCTTCTTCTCGATGATGGTGTAGGCGGAGTTCTTGACGTCCTCGGCGATGCGCTTCTCGGCAGCCTCATGCTCCAGATGACCGTGAAGCTCGCAGAAGGTGTTCAGCGGAACGCCGGCAACCTGGGCGCTGGACCAAGCAACGAACTCGGAGTCGCCGTGCTCACCCATGACATAGGCCTGGACATCGCGCGGGTCGACCTCAACGTGGGCACCAAGCATCTGCTGCAGACGACCGGTGTCGAGCACGGTACCGGAGCCGATGACATGGCCCTCGGGCAGGCCGGACATCTTGATGGCGGCATAGGTCAGAACATCGACCGGGTTGGAGACGATGAGCAGAATGCCGTCGAAGCCGGACTTCTTAATCTCGGGGATAATGGACTTAAAGATGTTGACGTTCTTGTTGACCAGGTCCAAGCGGGTCTCACCGGGCTTCTGGGCAGCGCCAGCGGTGACGACGATCATGGCGGCGTCGGCGACATCGGAATAATCGCCGGCGTAGATCTTCATCGGCTCGGCAAACGTCATGCCGTGCGCGATATCCAGAGCCTCACCCTCGGCGCGGTTCTTGTCCACGTCGATGAGGACCATCTCGGAGAACAGACCGCTCTGCATCAGCGCGAACGCCGAAGACGAACCGACGAAACCGCAGCCGACAATAGCGACCTTCTTCTCGTTAACCATTAGAAACTCCCATCTCTCTCCACAAGCAAGCCGCCCGGGAACGACCCGAGCGGCTTGCCGTAATCCCAATACATCCAATCGGGACTTTGATTATGCTCCTATTCGCAGCCAAAAATCGACCGTTTACCGAAATTGTTTGCAGGATTCGTAAAATAACTGCACGAAATCGGTTTCGAGCTATTGACGAGGCGAAATAGCTTTCTAATACAGGCCCGCCTCGCGAATGGCCTCGACAGCCAAAGCAATCTGATCGGGCGGCAGGACCAGCGCCATGCGCACGTGTCCCTCGCCCGAAGGACCAAAGCTCGCGCCCGGCGTCACCACAACGCCGGCCTTCTCCATAAGCTCCTCGCAAAACGCCATGGAATCGGTGCGACCACCGGGAAGCTTGGCCCACACAAACATAGAGCCATGCGCGTTGGGACGCTCCCAGCCCAAGTTCTCAAGACCGTCGCACAGGGCATCACGGCGCTCCTGGTACTTCAGACGCTGCGCCTCGACCTCATCGCGCGGACCGTTCAGACAGGCGATAGCAGCCTTCTGGATCGGGAAGAACATGCCAAAGTCGATCTGGCCGCGCAGTTTGGCAAAGGCAGAGACCACATCCTCGCGGCCGACCAAAAAGCCGATGCGGGCACCAGTGACGTTAAACGACTTGGAGAGCGAGAAAAACTCCACGCCCACCTCGAGCGCACCGGGATACTGCAAGAAGCTGCCGCCCGGCTCACCGTCAAACACGATATCGGAGTATGCATTGTCGTGAACGATGAGCAGGTCGTGCTCGCGGGCAAAAGCGATGATCTCCTCGTAGACCTCGGGCGTGCCCACCGAGCCCACCGGGTTGGCGGGCAGCGACACGATCATATACTTGGCACGATCGGCCACCTCGGGATCGATACCCGCCACATAGGCAGGTAATTATGCTCGGCGACCAACGGATAGTACTCGAGCTTGGCATCGGCAATCTTGGCACCCGCCTCAAAGACCGGGTAGCACGGATCGGGAACCAGGATGGTGTCACCCGGATCGAGCAGGGCCAGGCCCAAATGGCCCACGCCCTCCTGCGTGCCGTTGCACGACTGCACCATGGACGGTGTAATGCCCGAAACGCCAAAGCGACGCTCATAGTAATCGCATACGGCCTGCTTGAGTTCGGGCAGGTCGCGCAAGGCGTACTTCCACATCTCGGGATCCTGGGCTGCTTGTGTGAGCGCCTCGACCACGTGGCCGTACGGCTTAAAGTCGGGCGTGCCCACGCTCATGTTGTAAATGGTCTTGCCCTGAGCCTTCAGCGCGAGCAGCTTGTTGTTGAGCGAGGCGAAGACCTCCGCGCCAAAGCGGTCGAGACGCTGCGATACCTGCATGGTGCCACCTTCCGATATAAAAAAGCGGCGCTCCGACAAGAGCGCCGCGCGATACGGGCCATCAGATTGCAAAAGTGTAACGCTTGCAACCCCCGTATTGGTTCAATTTAGCCAACCTTAGTCAACTGGATTGAGCGCGTCGATCTGCGCAAGCCACAGACGCGAGCTGGCGTCACTCGGCATACGCCAATCGCCGCGCGGGCTGAGCGTCACCGAACCAACCTTGGGGCCATCGGGCAGGCAGCTGCGCTTAAACTGCTGGGCAAAGAAGCGACGATAGAACGTACGCAGCCACGTGTGGACGGTCTTGGCGTCGTAGACACCCTCGAAACTCTTGAGCGCCATGCGGTAGATCTTGCCCGGCTCAAAGCCAAAACGCAGCAAGTAGTAGAGGAAGTAGTCGTGCAACTCGTACGGGCCCACCAAATCCTCAGTCTTCTGCGCAATCTCGCCGTCGCCCGTGGGCGGCAGAAGCTCGGGGGACACCGGCGTGTCGAGGATATCGAGCAAAACCTCGGCAATACGCCCGCCAAAGACATCAGCCGCATAACGCACCAAGTGACGCACGAGTGTCTTGGGCACGCTCGCGTTGACGGCGTACATGCTCATGTGGTCGCCGTTATAGGTAGCCCAGCCGAGTGCCAACTCCGACAGGTCACCCGTGCCGATGACAAAACCGCCAGCCTGGTTGGCCAGATCCATCAGAATCTGCGTACGCTCGCGGGCCTGGCTGTTCTCGTAGGTCACGTCCTGCACGGTCGGATCGTGCTCAATGTCCTTGAAGTGCTGCTCCACAGCCGCGTGGATCGAAACCTCGCGGAAGCTCACGCCCAGGTCGCGCGCGAGCGACTCGGCGTTGGACTTAGTGCGATGCGTCGTGCCAAAGCCGGGCATGGAGACCGCCGTGATACCCGTGCGCGGCAGCCCCAGTGCATCGAAGGCACGCACCGTCACGAGCAGTGCCAGTGTAGAATCAAGGCCGCCCGAAAGACCGATGACTGCAGCCTTGGTGCCCGTATGGGCCAGGCGGGTCTTGAGGCCGGCGGTCTGCAGGTCGAGGATGGTCTCGCAGCGCTCGGCCAGGTCACCATGGTCGGCCGGTACAAAGGGCGCGCGCGGGAAAACGCGGTCGATATCGCAGGCATCGCGCAGGACAGGCTCTTCGGCCAACACGCCCTCAAACGAAAACTCAACGGCCGTGGCCTCCGGCGCATCGTCTGCGCGGGTCCACGTCGTCGAACGACGGCGCTCGGCAACCAGGCGGTCAAGGTCAACGTCGGCGATGGCCATATCGCAAGTAAGCAGTTTGGTCGCGGCGAGCTTGGAGCCGTTTTCGTAGACGAGGTTCTCGCCCGCAAAGACCATATCGGTCGTGGACTCGCCCTCGCTCGCGTCTGCATACGCATAGGCACAGTACAGGCGCGCGCTCTGATTGGAGATGAGGCTGCGGCGATAGTCTGCCTTACCGATAATCTCGTCCGAAGCCGACGGGTTGAGAATCACCGTCGCACCGGCAAGCGCCATCTCGGTCGAAGGAGGCGCCGGCACCCACAGGTCCTCGCAGACCTCAACGCCCAGCACCAGGTCCTCGGCGCCCTCATCACAGCAACGGTAGACAAGCCCCGAGCCCAGCGGGACCGGACCCTGACCGGCAAATTCAAGCCAAACGGGATCGGTAGGTGCCGGAGCAAACCAACGGCGCTCATAGAACTCGCCATAGTTGGGCAAATACTTCTTGGCCGTGAGGCCCAAAAGCTCGCCCGCGCAGCACACGGCGGCGCAGTTGTAGATATTCTCGGCAACCGCAACGGGAAGACCAATGGTAAAGACAATCGGCAGCTCACGAGTCTCGTCGAGGATATGCACCAGAGCAGCCTCGCAGGCATGCAGCAGTGTGCGGTTATGGAACAGATCGGCCGCGGTATAGCCGGTCAGGTTAAGCTCGGGCAACACCAACGCGCGAACGCCACGCCCGGCAGCATCGCGAACAGCCGCCAGCGCAACCTCGACATTGCCCTCGACATCGGCGACGCGAATCTGCGGCGATGCCGCCGCAACCCGCAGAAAGCCGTCGTTCTTATTAGCCGAAACGCAGCATTGCCTTGTTGATCTGGACACTGGAGGCCCCTTCTACCCTGAGATTCAGTCTAACGGACGTTCACATATCTCTAACTAGCCAAAGCAACCTCCCAGTTTACTGAGACGCTAACCTGTGCTAAGAGCATGTATTCCAAAAATATCTTTAATTAAAAAAGGAGAAATCGATAATCGACTTCTCCTTTAAGCGAGGCAAGAAAATTCCGAAACTAATGGCAGAATTTATCCATGTAGTCCTCAAAGTCGAACACTTCTACCACGACGCCCTCTTCCTGAGACTCTTTCAGTTGCTCCAAGAGATCTTTGTTAATAACGTCCATGCAGAAACCTCCTCTATCTAATCAGTTGTAGTATATCTGCTTTCATGCAATTATCAACCAACTTGTTTAATTGCTCCTCGCTTGTCGATAGTCCCTCTTTTTTCAAAATGTCGCGCACCTCGTTCTTAGTAATCGGCTTTTCAAACAACGAAAGCAAAGCGAACGAAAAATCATTAACCGCACACATTCTATGGGTGGCACAACTCAGCAGTACTCTTAACCCCTCTTTTGAGCGTCCGACTTCTTTAACAAACGAACTTTTAACCAATTGAAAACCATTATCGTGCATTACATAATCGGCATCGATATTTGTATTCAGCAATCCATAATGCAACAGTTCTTCTATCGCCCTTGTCAGCTCGAGGTCGCCCTGATCAAGAATAAGAGAAATGCTACAATCGGCCTCCAATAAACGGGCCAACTTATGGTATACCAACTGGGAAACAGCATAGACATGATGGTATTCAGAATTATAGAAGTAGGCAAATGGCTCAACGAGCACGACAGAGGTCTTGGAATCCAGCCAGATTCGATCGGCTGGATTTAGACTAGTTAGCCGTCGCTTTACTTTGGTCAAATGTCCCTTATACCTGACAGCGTGAATAGAATCTAGGATCCAGGTCACCTCTGAAATATGAAGCCGCTGGGGCAAGTCAATTGTGTCGCTACCGTTTATGACCTCTTGCATATAAAAATCAATATGATGCTCATCAGATAAGGATTTTGCTTCATTTAAAGTTAAACCAGTGCCTGAAACATAATCTACTTCGAGGCGCAAATCCTCATATTGGGACTGCGGCATTACAGAGACACCATACTTATCGGGATGATTCCAAACATCCGACCCCATAACGAGACCAAAATTCGTAAATCCTCTCGTGGAATATGGAACACCACATACCTGTTTTGAATAATTCAAAACATTCTCTGTATAAGCTAAGGTGTTCAGAGCCTCTTCTTTAGTTTCGGTCGGAAAGCCAATCATAAAAAATAGATGAACAGGAATACCCGCATTGAGACAATCATGGATATTGCGATCAATCCAATCAACTCTCGTGTTCTTCTTCATTAGATCAAGAACTCTTTGGTTGTATGACTCGAGGCCAAACTGAATCTGCCTACATCCACTTTGGTATATCTTGTTAAAAACGTCTGTACTTAGGGTTGGAGAGAACCTCGTTTCTCCATGCCAGAAAAACGTTTTTCCCGATGCGTTTATTTCATCCGCGAGTTGCTCCATTCTTTTGCCTTCGAATGTTTCATCCACAAAAGAGAAAACTCTCGTGCCGTATTTTTCATTTAACCGACACATTATTTCAAATACTCTCGATATAGGCATCTTTCGGTAACAACCACCGGTAGCACCGGGAATGGTGCAGAAGGCGCAATGATTAAAACACTGCCTAGAGGAATAAACCGGCAATATTAGCTCAGGCATGAAGTATTTAGAAAGGGCGAAGCCATCGAAATCGGGAACTGTATCGTTGATAAATGTTTGCTCAATCCGATGGTTTTTATATATCTTTCCACCTTTAGCATGGCAAAGGTTTGGAACACAGTCGAGATTGTCATCACCAGAGTCAAGAGCCTCAAGAAGACGTGCAAGCGGCTCTTCGCCGTCATACATCATTATCGAATCAATGTATTCAAAAAAGGGATGCCATTCTTTCATGCAGTCATCTGCTAAACGAGTAATGTAATTGCCGCCCAATGAGACGTGTTTAACAGATGGACATTCTTCTTTAATCAGTTTCGCTAACGTAACTGCAGAAATCAATTGGAAACAGCCGCTCACCGAAATCCCAATAAACTCGATTTTTTCCCTCTGAATACGCTTAAGAAAGGCAGTTTCATAGAAGGAAATAAACGGATTATGCAAGGTATCCGCAAGCGATTTCATTATTTCTGGTGTCGAATAATAATCATAGGGCAGATCTATGGAGTTGAACGTGTATTTAACTCCATATGAGACGTGATTTATGATATAGAGTGCATTTCTAAAAATGTTTTCAGCATATTGTCTTTCTTTTAGATTAAAGTATCTCTTCGATCTGAAAATATCTTTTGCCTCGTCAACATTAAGTGCCGACTTTTGTATCAACTCGATTGTTAATTGGACATTCGAACTAAACGAATCCTTTGATTCCCGATACCTTTTACAGCACTCTTCGACATGTCTAAAAGATAGGAGGTCATCGTAAAATTCCACGTTTAAGTCAACAATGTCAACTTTGTATTGTTCAACCTCTTGAAGATATGACTTCAAAATAGGCAAGGCAAGATACGGCCCCACTGGACTCCATCCTGGGGGAAATACTAAAAGCGTTTTAGGCATATCAACGTCACATCTTTCGCAAATAATTCAATTGAAACACAACTACCATCATAATTGAAAATACACCAAGTCCTGTAACGAGAATTGAGAACATCGCGATGCTCGTGAACAGCGAAACAAGAAGTGTTGAAATAACAACAGCAACCGATTGCAAAGACTCCCTAATTGAAAACAGGCTTATCGATTCAGATCCGTCTCTCGCCAAATCCTGCAGCGATGTTATGAGAAGCACATCTTGAATGGCGTTTCCGGCACCGACGATAAAAAGGAAAATAAACGATATCCCAGACGCATAGCGATAGCCAAACGCCAGATACGCACCGAGCGCAAGATACGTCACAAAACAATATGATTTAACGCAATCGGAACCACTGATTAAACGACCATATATTGTATTTCCGAACAACAGTCCGATTGTAAGACTACTCTGAAGGAATCCGTATTGTATCGATGACGAGTCAAATTGCAATTGCGCTATAGCTGGCAAAAGAGAATTCAGAGAGCCGAATGCCACGCCACTAGAAATATCGATTAATAGGAAACCAATTGCCAAGTGCTTCGCGCTAAGATCACTAAATGCAGTCCTGTTTTTTTCATTTTTGCTTATTCCCTCTTTACCATTAACCTCGATAACCGACGGAACATCTCGCAGCAACCAGAACGACGCGGCAAAAGAAAGCGCGTCTAATGCAAGAACAGCCTCCGCCCCAAATTGAGCGACAACAAAACCGCCGGCAACTGGCCCCAGAACCATCATCAAATTCTGCAGGAACCCAAACGAATTATTAATTACGTCGCGATTGATACTATTCGTATTGGCTCTTAACAACGAGTAAAAGCAGGGCATTTCTACCGTTCGGCAAAGCGATACCGCGCACGTAATAGCAAACATACTCCATTTACTATCAACAATAATATAGCAAACGAATAATCCCGCGCGAATTAAGTCTGCCAATCTCATGGCCTGCAGTGTCCCGATACCCATCTTCTGAGGCAGCTGCGCGAGCGCAACTGAAAACAGAGAGGGGGCAAATCTGCAGCAGACCATCAAAGCAGTTGCAGAAACATCGTGAGTTACCTCGTAAATCAGCATTGGCAAAGCAATATTCGCACACCAATTGCCTATTTCGCTTATCCCTCTAGCAATATATAGGACCCGAACCGGACGGCTAGCTCTCAATACCGTGAACATCACGATTAACCTCGTATTTCAGGCCTCGTTCATCCCTTAATAGGAATCCATAATCAACCAAGTACCGCCTCAACACGGCATAATCAGGATAGAGCTGTGACAGCACACGATTAACCTGAAGCTCCGTATAACTTGTATTTAATTCAAAGAAAGAGACGGCCCATAGCAGCATGATTCTTTTATAGCTTTCCTTTTTTGGAATTGAAACCAGCTCGCCATTCTTGAGAAATCGTTTTTTAAAGTCTATTAGCTCATCCATTCACATCCTCCATTTCATACGCATCTAATACTAAAAATGCATACGCTTTAGGTCATCGCATTCAGCTTCTTTATTCGAACTAAACTCGAACTAATCTAAATTATTTGCTCAGACACTCTTCGAAAGCTCGTTTTTCACTCTGAGTAAATGCCCTTCCCAGTCAGTCCACGAACAGGAAGGCAACTCACAACGAGCGGAGTCGAAGCCCTCTGCCGTCGGTCGCTCAAAATGCACGATAACCTTTTCGATATCGCCATCTGTAATCAGGTCAGAATGAATGACCTCGGTACCATCTTCGAATGTCATATACGGGTACATCACGTAAACCACCTCGCAATCGTAAATCCAGTTTAGCATCAGGCTATCGCACCAAAGACAGCAAGCCCCCTTGATGAGTTGATGGTATCTGTTAAATGTCACGTACGATTCACATCTGGTGGGTACCCTGATGGCAACACGAAACGAAGCAGATTTACGCCGGGAGGACCCCGTATGACAACCAAGTACACCGACGCGCCGCGTACGCGTGTCATGACACCGGCAGCGCTCAACAACGGCGTGCACGAGAACCATTCCATCGGACAAACCATGGCCATCGCGCCCAAAAAGGGCCTGTTCGACGACATTTCCATTCCCCAAATCATCGCCGGCGCCGCAGCTGCCGCCACGAGCGTCGCGCTTGCTTCAAAGATCGGCATTGCCGGCTCGGTGATTGGTGCCGCTGTGAGCTCAGTCATCACCGTTGTGTCCTCGCAGGTCTACCGCCACTTTATCTCTGCCAGCGCCGAAGCCCTCAAAGGTACGCACGCCGCCATCGACTACCCCGCCGGCGCCTACGAGCCCGTTGAGCTTAATGCCGAGGAGCACCTGGGCGGCGCCGCGACTACGCAGGAGATGCGTCAGGTCGCGGGACGCGCGACCACGGCGCGCGTCGCCCCCAACAGCCTGCGCGCCAAGGCGGCGGAAGAGCGCAGCCAGACGCAAAAGAAGGTCATCATCTTCTCGATCGCCATCGCCATCGTCGCGGTCATCGCCTGCGCCGGCGCCATCCTTATAACCACCGCCGGTGAGGGTCTGGGCGAGCGTCCCGAGCCAATCCTTTCGTCGCGTACGACCGAGAGCGATGCAAATGACAACACCCAGTCTCAAGATCAGCAGACGCAGACGGACGACACGCAAGACAGTTCCACCTCTGCCAATTCGTCCTCGAACACCCAAGACCAATCGCAGGGCACCGATTCCTCTACGGCCAACAGCGGCACGCCATCCGGCACGACCGACTCAAGCCAAACGACTGACGGCTCTCAACCGAGCACGGGCGACCAGGCGAATGGCAATACATCGAGTACGGGATCTACCGACAACAGCAACACCAACAGCTCGAGCGGAACCGCGTCCGGCACGGCATCTGACAGCTCGAGCCAAGACACGGCATCGGGCAACTAAGCACGTTTGTCTCTCATAGATAACCGACCTGCATAACGGGCGCGAACCGGCAACGGTCGCGCCCGTTTACCTTGGGCGACGAGATGGCAAGCCCCGTGCGATGGTAAGATGCTTTGGTGTGTAAAGAGGAGATTTGCCATGAGCAAGACAATAGTTAAGCCTACGCTATCGCTGGGCAACCACATCTATCTGTATCGCCTGTTGCGCGATGCGATTGGGTGCGGCAAGCAAACGTTTATGACACAGGTCGAGGAGGCACTCGCCGCCGGCGATATGACCGCTTACGACCTGGGCTTCGAGTCCACGCGCGAGCTGCTCGAAGAACTCGACGACTGCATTAAACTGACCGTCTTTAAGGGCGGTCGCCTGTATGCCACCGTCATCGCCAACGAGACCTGGGATACCACCCTTGCCAAAGGCGAGGACAAGCCCAAGGCAGTCAAGGGCGCCAAGCAGTCCTACAAAAAGAAAAAGCGCGGCGAAAAGGACCTCAAGGCTGTGCGCCCCAAGCACGTTAAGCGTCCCGAGCCCGAAGCTATGGTTGAAGCCGCACCGGAACCCGAGCCCGAGACAGAGATCGAAGTCGCTATTGAGGTAACAGCAGAAGCCGAAACCGAAATCGCCGCCACGACCGATCCCGAAGTCATATCAGAGCAGGAAGCCACTGCGGAGCTCAACGAGGCTCCCAAGTCGACAACCGAAGAAGCCGCCAACCAACCCGAGACGCCTGCGTTCCAAAACAGCGATGTCTTTAGCGACGAGGCCGAGGACGATCAACCCGACGAGTCCGCCGATCAAGACGCTACCGAGTCGACGCCGGAACCCGAGACGCCGCAGCCTGCCATCTCGCTTACGGTCGTCTATGACCCCGAGAGCGCCAACGCCGGCATCACCACCATGCATCCACGCCCATCGAGCAAAGTCGAGCGTCGAGAATCAGAGCGCTCCGCAAGTCGAGTTCGACACCGCGACCGCAGACGCACCTGCCATCGTCGAGCGGCAGATTCC